>NZ_JAPSMD010000126.1 GCF_027856955.1 Falsiroseomonas oryzae
GCCGAAGGCACCGCTCCGGGCGCGGGCGGCAACCTGCAATTCGTGATCAACCGCACCGGCGACCTCTCCGCCGCGGTCACCATCGGCTACAGCGTCGGCCCCGGCGCGACCAATGGCGCGACCGCCGCGGACATCGGCGGCAGCTTCCCCAGTGGCAGCGTCAACCTCCCCGCCAACGTCGCGCAGGGCTTCCTGGCCTTCGCCGCCAGCCCGGACGCGCTCGACGAGCCGGATGAGACCATCACCCTGACGCTGACCAGCACCAGCGTCGGCACCATCGGGACGCAGTCCAGCGCCACCATCACCATCCTCGATGACGACCTGCCCCCGCCCGTCTTCACCGTCGCTCCCTTGAACGCCAACGTCGCCGAAGGCACCGCTCCGGGCGCGGGCGGCAACCTGCAATTCGTGATCAACCGCACCGGCGACCTCTCCGCCGCGGTCACCATCGGCTACAGCGTCGGCCCCGGCGCGACCAATGGCGCGACCGCCGAGGATCTCGGCGGCAGCTTCCCCAGCGGCAGCGTCAACCTTCCCGCCAACGTCGCGCAGGGCTTCCTGGCCTTCGCCGCCAGCCCGGACGCGCTCGACGAGCCGGATGAGACCATCACCCTGGCGCTGACCAGCACCAGCATCGGCACCATCGGGACGCAGTCCAGCGCCACAATCACCATCCTCGACGACGACGACGCGCCGGCCTCCCAGGTGCCGACCGACATCGCCCTGTCGCACACGACGCTCGGCCCGAACCCAGGCCCTGGCACGCTGGTCGGCCTCGTCTCCGGCACGGATCCCGATCCCGACGACACCCTTTCCTTCAGCTTCGCGCCGGGCGGCGATGCGGGCGGGCGCTTCGCCATCCTCGGCGACCGGCTGGAGACGGCGCTGCCCCTCGGCCCGGGCAACTGGACCGTCACCCTGCGCGCCAGCGATATCGCCGGCGGGAGCATCGACGAGAGCTTCACCATCGCCGTCGGCCGCAACCGCACCGGCACCGACGCGACGGAACGCCTCCCCGGCACCGCGGGCGACGACAGCCTCGCCGGCCTTGGCGGCGACGACCGCCTGCTCGGCCGCGCCGGCGACGACCGGATCGCCGGCGGCGAGGGCAACGACACCATGCTCGGCGAGCAGGGCGACGACACGCTGCACGGCGATGCCGGCCGGGACCGCCTGGTGGGCGGCGACGGCGATGATTCGCTCGCAGGCGGCACGAGCACCGACACGCTCTTCGGCGGCGCCGGCGCCGACGTGATCCGCGGCGGCGCCAATGACGGCATGGCCGTGCTGGCGATGGTGGGCATCAGGCTGCGCGCCCTGCTCACCGACCCGGAGGTGATCAACCTGCGCCTGCCTGGCACGTTGCAGCCGGACGGCGCGGCGGACGTGCTACTCTACACCGCGGGCCTCGACGGCGTGGACCTGGTGCTGGGCTTCGAGACCGGGCGCGACGTGCTGCAGTTGGACATGGCCGGCGACACGGCCGTGGTGCAGTCCGTGCAGGGCGGCACCTGGATCGGCTTCGCCGGCAACCCCGGCGGCATCCTGCTGCAGGGCGTCACGGGGCTGACGGTGGGCACCGACCTGGTCTTCGCCTGACCCCGCGCGGACACGGCCCGCCTATCGCACCTGCAGGCGCAGCAGGCCGCGCGCGAGGGCATCGAGGATCGCCTGGCAGCCATCCTCGTCGCCCGGCCCGGGCGCAGCGCCGGCTGGTGGCGCGCCTCGTCTCGGCAACGCTGCCGCACCGGCACTGACGGGTGCGCCACGCGGTCAGCAGGTGCGACGGTTCGATCCCAGTCGCACTTCCTCCGCCAGTTCCCATACGAGCCGCGCTCTCCGCCTGACCGAGCCCCGCCCTGAGTGGCAGGTTTCCTGGGGTTTTCGGGGCAGACCTGTTGACCGGCCAGACGCGGAGAACGCGTAAAGTCGCTCTCCGGGGGCCAGTTCTCTCCAGACCTTCCGGCTTGGCCGATTTAGTACGGAACCCATAAACCCAAGCCAAGGGCCGATTTCAGCGCGGTCGGCGCTTGCTTTGGTTCGAACCCCACTTGCCCGAAATCCGTACTTCGAGCGCGAATATTGATCCTGACACAGCCACATAGCAAGTAGCAGAGCGCATCGCCTTGCCGTCCGGTTTACCCGTCAACCTACGGGCAGGGACGAGCGGCTCGCCGCGGTAGTCGGAAGCGCCGTCCCGGCAGAGCAATCTCCGCTCAATCCGGGATGTCGCGCGGGTCTCCCGCCGCACGCCTGCCGCCATCCACCCAGGTGGCGAGCCCCGGCGGAAACCGCTCGCGCACCTTCACTTCGTACAAGGCGAGGTCATCCTCGGTCAGCACGCCGCGCCAGCGATCGTTCGTACCCTTGAAGAAGAAGCGATCCGCACCTCCCTCATGAGCCCGATCTGCGTTGGGCAGCAGCCGCTTCCCGTCGCGCTTCATGGCCTCGAAATCCGCGGCGCCGACCAGCGCTGGCCAGAGGTCGCCGGGGATGGAGATGCCGAGGAAGTCCGCGATGCGCCGCATCTCACCATCAAGGTCCGCCTTCAGGTCGGCGTAGTGGACCAGGAGGATGTCCGGCGACCTGCGGCCCTCCCACCACGACTCCTCGAAGGCGAAGAAGTCCGGCCCCGGCGAGTCCGGTCCATGCGCCAGCCACTCCCGGAAGAAGGCGCGCGGGTCGGCGGGCGCGCGCGGGTGCGGGCGCCCGATCGCCGGGTCGTCGAGGCCGACGCGATCGAACCGCGCCAGGATCTCCGGCGTATAGGCGATCTGGTGATTGTGCCAGGAGAAGCACGCGTCGCGCCCTCCCGCGCGACGTGGATGTACTTCACGCCCTCGAAGAGCGGCAGACCGTCGAGCGGCAGATGAGACTTGATGAACCGACGGTGCTCCTGCGCCTCCATGGCAGCGATTTCCGGCTCGATCGGCCCGCGTACCGGCATCTCGGGGAACGGAGAGACCTCGTTGATCGGCCGCGGCTCGGGTGAGCGGGACACCAACATGGACACGATGCGCTGGGTCCGCGTCGTGCCGCATTTGGGGAAGGTGGCGATGAAGATGTCGTCGGCGCGGGGCCGGTAGGCGCCCAGCCGTCGGCTGTCATGGATCCAGGAACGGTACTCCCGGCTCGCCGGTCGCAGGAGCTTGGGCGTCAGGTGGCCCGCGCCCGCATCTCGGCGATCGTGCGCGCGAAGACGGGCAGCGCGCGCTCCACCATGTCGTCGTTCGCCGTCAGGCTGATGCGCAGCCGTCCGGGAAGCTCGCAGAGGCTGCCCGGCAGCACCCACACGCCCTGCTCCGCCAGGCGGGCGGCAAAGGCTGCGTCGTCCGGCACCGGGCTGCGCGGGATCAGATAGAAGGTGCCCTCCGGCACCGGCACGTCGTATCCGGCTTCGCGCATCGCGCCGATCATCCGGTCGCGCCGACGTTGCAGGGTCGCGATGTCGATGCACAGCTTCTCGAGGTCCGGCAGCGCCCGCTGGATGCCCCGCCCGGCGAAGCCATAGCCGTGCGAGACCTGCGCCGTCGGCACGGCCTGGCGCAGCAGGGCGCGGTCGGCCTCCGGCATCGCCGGGCCTGCTGCCAGCCAGCCCAGCCGCTCACCCGGCGCCAGCAGCGTCTTGCCGTACGAATAGGCGATCAAGGTGTGCGCATAGCTCTCGGCCGGGCTGACATGGGCGTTGCCGTCCAGCAGGATCCGGGCATAGGGCTCGTCGGCCAGCAGCCAGATGACCTTGCCGTGCCGGGTCGACTCACGCTCCAACAGACGGGCCAGCGCGTCGAGCTGCGCGCGCGGATAGATCCGTCCCGTGGGGTTGTGCGGCGTGTTGACGACCACGATGCGCGTGCGGGGCGTGATCGCGGCCTCGATCGCGGGCAGGTCGAGGTCGAAGGTTTCCGGCGCGAGGTCCACCGGCACCGGGATGCCGGCCGACCCGCGGGTCAGCGCCGCATAGAAGAACCAGCCGGGGCGCGGATAGATCACCTCCTCGCCGACCTCCAGCACCGCCAGCATGGCGCTGGCCAGGGCGCCGAAGCCGCCAGTGGTGATCGCGATATCCGCCGCCTCGTAAGGCCGGCCGCGCGCGGCGCTGAGCGAGGCTGCCACGGCCGCACGCGCCACCGGTTCGTAGCGCATGTAGCCAAGCGAATGCGCATCCTGCGGCTGGGCGTGGCGGATCAGCGCCTCCACCAGGCCGGGGATCGGCATCTCCTGCGGGTTGCCGAACATGAAGTCGCAGGCATCAGGCGGAAGGCCCCCTTGAAGCACCCGCTTCCCGAAGGCGGTGAGCGTCGCCGACTCCTCGATTGTTGAAAGCATGCGGCTGGAAACGGTGGCAATCGGCATGGCGTGGCTCCTTCCGCTGTGCCGCGCGCGGACAAGCGCGAGATACTTGTGCAGGTTTTGCGCGGGGGACTCTGCGCGACGCTTCGCAGCGAGCCGGTTCATCAGGTCGCCAACGCATCGGCGCTCCGACGACGACACACAGCATTGGTCCAGCTTCTCGGCCCGGTGCGCGGCTGGCGGCTGATCTCTGTCGAAGGAAGGCGGCGCATGGCCGCCTTCCGCACATGGCGGCGCTACGACGGTGGCGCGTAGGCTGCCTTGAGCTGCGCCGCCTTGTGGCGCACCGGCTTCACCTCGTCCGGCGTCATCAGCCGCGTGAGGCGGTAGTTGTGGATCGCGCCGCCTGCCAGGGCGACCCCGCCGACGGCCGCTGCCGCGGCGAGGTCTGGCAGGTCGCAGATCACCAGCACGCCCGGTCCCTCCGCCTGCGTGCTGTAGAAGGAGACCAGCTTGCCGCCGGCCGCCTCAAGCAGGCTCTTGATCGCTTCGGCACGGTTCGCGTCTGGGTTGGCCATCAGCGCATTGATGGCCTGCGGCGTGTAGTTCGCGGTGATGCTGAACAGCATGGCCGTTCCTCCCTGGGGTTGGTCTTCTTGTTCCCGGCATTGCCCCGCCCCGCGATCGTCGCACGACGACGGTTACGACCACCCTACAGGTGCATCGGATGCGCGTGGGGCGAATTCGGCGTGGCGCGTGCATTCACTTCTTTTCGACAGCGCGCCCGCCTGTCAGCGCCACATCATCCCGCCGGTGCCCCACACTCCGTCGTCAAGCGAGCGGTCGGCCGGCGGCCCCATGTCTCGGCTCAGATGGGTTCCGAGGCCGGCCGGCAGGGCGGTGTCCGTCTTGTACCGGCGTGCCGGAACCAGCCGCGCCAGCCAGGGCGCGAACCGTCCGCGCCAGAGGCCGCGCACCGTTGCCGCCGGGACCAGGGCGGGGGAGAAGTTCGTCGCGCTCATCGTCGTCTCCTTTGTCCACCGCCCGGCACCGCGCCGGGCGTGGCCGAACCATCGCCCGCGCCGTCGCTGCGCGTCCTGACCGGCGCCTGACTTTCCGCGGATGTCGTGTGTATGGTCTCCTGAAGATCCGGACGGATGGCGGCGCGCATGGCGGAGGAAGGGGAGGTGCTGCGCTTCGCGGGCGTCACGCTCGACCTCGGCCGCGGCACCTTGCGCAACGCGGCCGGTGCCGAGGTGCCGCTCGCACCGAAGCCCTTCTACCTGCTGCGCACCCTGGCGCGCGAGGCGGGGCGGACCCTGTCCAAGGACGCGCTGCTCGATGCGGTCTGGCCCGGTGTGCACGTCACTGAGGACAGCCTGTTCCAGGCTGTGCGGGATGCCCGGCGCGCCATCGGCGACGAGGAAGGCCGCGTGCTGCGCTCCGTCGCGCGCCAGGGCTACATGCTCGATGCCGCGGTCAACGCCGCGGCGCCCGTGGCCGAGCCGCTGACCCCGCCGGAGGACCGCCCCTCCCTCGTCGTGCTGCCGTTTGCCAACATGTCGGGCGAGCCCGAGCAGGACTACTTCGCCGACGGCATGGTGGAGGAGATCACCTCGGCGCTGGGGCGCATCCGCTGGTTCTTCGTCATCGCGCGCAACTCGGCCTTCACCTACAAGGGCCGCGCGGTGGATGTGCGCCAGGTGGGGCGCGATCTCGGCGTGCGCTACGTGCTGGAGGGCAGCGTTCGCAAGGCCGGCGGACGGGTGCGCATCGCCTGCCAGCTCGCCGAGGCCGAGACCGGGCGGCAGCTCTGGTCGGAGCGCTTCGACGCGGCGCTCGACGACATCTTCGAGCTGCAGGACCGCGTGACGGAGGCGGTGGCGGGCGCGCTGGAGTCGAACCTGCAGGCGGCCGAGATCCGCCGCTCCACCGCGAAGCCGACGGGCAGCCTCGCGGCATATGATCTCTATCTGCGCGCGCTGCCGCATTTCTACGCGCTGACCCGGACGGACAGCGACGCGGCGCTGGACCTGCTGCGCCGCGCCGTCGAGACAGACGCGAACTTCACGCTCGCCAAGGCCCTGGCCGCCTACTGCCACGTCTACCGCGCGGCGCAGCAATGGTCTGCTCCGGCCGACGCCGCACGTGGCCTCGGGTTGGCACGGGAGGCGCTGGCCGGCGCGGGCGACGACCCTGCGACGTTGCGGCTTGCCGGACATGCGATCACGTACCTGGGCCGAGACTACGAGGCGGGGCTGATGGCCACCGGCCGCGCGGTGGCGATCAACCCGAACTCCGCGCAGGCCGCCAACAGCGCCGGCTGGGTGCACAACTACGCCGGCGACCCGGCCGGGGCGATCCCGCTGTTCCATCGTGTGGCGCGCCTCAGCCCGCTCGACCCCGAGGTCGGGGTGATGAATGTCGGCCTGGCCTTCGCCCACCTGATGGCGGGAGACCTGCAGGAAGCGCCGCGTTACGCCGAGTTGGCGGTGCGCCAGTTGCCCAGCTTCACCACCTGCCACCGCGCCCTGATCGTCGCCCTCTGGCGTCTTGGTCGCGAGGCCGAGGCACGCGCGGCGGTGCAGGCGTTGCTGCGCGTCGAGCCAGGCACACGGGTGGGCCGCATGTCCGATATCTGGCGCGACCGCGGCTTACGTGATGCCTACCAGGCGGATCTGCGCGCGGCCGGCCTGCCCGAATGACGCGCGGCGACGTCTCGTCCGAGCCGCGCTTTACAGATGGGTGCGAAACCAGGCGACGGCTTCCTCCACCGCCTGCGTGCGCCAATGATGCTCACAGATGTCGAAATGGCCGATCGGCAGCACGACGAACTGCTTGGGCTCGGCCGCCCGCGCCATCGCGCTGCGCATGGTATCGAGCGGATCAGTTGGCGGCGCGCGCCTCCCGCGCGCGTCGTTCGGCCTGTGCTTTCGCATGCACCCAGGCGGCCCGCTGAAGGGTGGTGTCCACCCCGGCGCGTTCGCCGGCCTCGGCCAGCCAGCCCAGTATGTGGTCGGCCTCGTTGCGGCCGCCGGCCTCGAGGTCCTTCATCAGGGATGCGGTGATCGGGCTGTCGCGGTCGCCGAACAACATCCGCAGCGTCGGTCTGTAGGCTTCCCTCACGGGATGCCCGTTGGCGGCGGCGATGGCGGCGTTGCCCTCCAGCAGCCGATCCAGGAACGGCTCGCCGCCGGCGCGCAGGATGTCGCCCACGGCGGCGCGGAACAGCACACTGGCGGCGGCGAGCGTGCCGATTGTGACCATCTTCTCCCACATGCGGCCGAGGATGTCGGGCACCACGGTGGCCTGCAGCCCGTTGCCGCTGCCGAGCGCGGCGGCCAGCGCGGCGGCCTGGCCGTCCATCCGGCCGTCCTGTTCGCCGAAATACAGCCCGCACCAATCGCCGACCTGGCGAATGGTGCCGTCGGCGCCGAGGCTTGCGGAGATGTGCGCCAGCCCGCCCCAGACGCGGTCCCGGCCGAAGGCGGCGTTCAGCGCGTCGAGATGCGACATGCCGCTCAGCACGGGTAGCACCGCCGCGCCGGCCTGCATCGCCGGGCGGATCGCGCCGATGGCGTCGTCGAGGTCATAGGCCTTGGCGGTCAGCAGCACGACGTCGAAGCCTGGGCCGGCCTGCGTCAGGGCCGTTACGGGGCGCGTGAAATCACCGAGCGGGCCGCGCACCACCAGGCCATCGTGCGCCAGCTGCTCGGCCCGGCGGGGCCGCACGAGGAAAGAGACATCGGCGCCCTTTTCGAGCGCTCGCCCTCCGAAGTACCCGCCGAGGGCACCTGCGCCCAGAACCAGGATGCGCATCGGCGTTCCTCCCTCTCGGTCAGCTTGCAGCAGCCGGCCGGCCAGCGCGCTTTCGCGCGGTGCCACTTCGGACAGTCTCGACAGGATTCGCTTCGCCTCTGTCTGCACGCCCGCCTCCAGGTCGCGCAGCATCGAGGCGGTGCAGGCCGGCATTTCCCGGATGGCGGGCCGATCCGGCCACCGCGCGGTCAGCGTATCCGCGATCCTGCGGCTCTCGCAATGGCGACGACGCCTGGGCGACGCGCGCACCGGGCCTGATTTGCCGCCCCCACTCCACCGGAAGCGGCTGCATCGGCCCCGGCAAGGTCAGCCCCTCAACGCAGCGACGCCGCGAAGCGGTTGAGCATCGTCGCGATGACCGCGGGCTTCAGCGCCGCGAAGCCCAGCAGCAGGTGGCGTTCCCAGCCCGGCAGTGTCTCGGCGCCGGAGATGGTCCTGAATTTCAACGTATGCACCGCGATGCCCACGGCGCGCGAGCGCGCCTCGCATGCCGCCGCATCCGGGAGATGTTGAGGAATGCGCCAGGCGAGGTGGGTGCCGGACGCCATGCCAAGCAGGTCGGGCGCGCCGAAATGCTTGGCGAGACCCGCCACCACCGCATCGCGCCTTTGCATGCAGGCCCGGCGCAGGGTGCGCAGGTGCTTGTCGTAGCCGCCGCTGTCGATGAAGTCCGTCAGCACCGCCTGGTCCAGCCACGGCGCACCCATGCCCTCGATGGGCCAGGCGTGTTCCAGCAGGGACACGGCCTCGATCGCCGGCTGCACGAGATCATGCGGCAGGATCAGGTAGCCGATGCGCAGGCCGGACCCGATCGTCATCGCCAAGGAGCCCGCATAGATGAAGCGGCCCCGCCGATCCATCGCCTGCAGCGATGGAAGGGGCGAGCCCTCGTACTGGAAGTCGCTGTCGAAATTGGCAAGCCCCCATGAGGTTGGCCGGGTTCAATGAGAGCTTCTTGTTGAGGCACCCAGCCTGGTTACCCTGCGTGGCGGCGCGAACGGCACGACTTCTTGGGGCTGGCGGTCGGTAGCCCAGTGACGAGTGCGGGCGTTCCTCGTTGTAGTGCCGCCGCCAGCGCTCGATCAGCACGCGCGCTTCCGCGAGGGTGTGGAACACTTCGCCGTTCAGCAGTTCATCCCGCAGTCTGGCATTGAAGCTCTCCACATAGCCGTTCTCCCAGGGGCTGCCTTTCTCGATGTAGGCCGTCGTCGCTCCGACGCCGACAATCCAGCCCTTCACGGCGTCGGCGACGAACTCCGGCCCATGCTCCGCCTCCCTCGGCTTCCGCGGCTCTCAATACCGCAGGCCCACTCCTACGGGGGAAGACCAGTCCCTGATCGCCCGTCAACGAAGCCATATGTGCTGCGAGATGCCCTCTGCCGGCATCTCGCTCCCTGCGTTGCAGCAGGGCAAAGCGCGGATAGCTACAGCGTACTCGGATCGGCGGCGGTGCGCTCAGCGTCGGACCCGGCTGACGGCCGAAACCGGCCAACGGGCCGCGTCCGACTCGCCCTGCCAACGCCGTTACAATTCACCCCGTGGCGGCGCGTGAATCGCTGGTGCTAGGTATGAGGAACGTCGAGATCGTGTAGCTCGGCGCGGCGGTGGCGAACGAGCCACGCAGCCAGACAATCCGCAGCGTGGCTTGCGAGCCGCAGGGGCCTTCCTGGACCCGGCGTATGCGGGGTGCGGAAGCGCGCAAGGTACCTAGCGCCAGGGCAGTTTTCCAGGTTGCCAGCGTCACGCAGTTGCCAGCCGCGCCGGCCACCATTCCACGATCACGCAGGTGCAGATGCCCCAGGCCCCATGGTCTGCGGGCGCCGTCGAGGCGCGCGCGGTCGCCGCGCTGCTGCCCTATGCCGGCAACGCGCGCACGCATTCCGCCGAGCAGGTGGCGCAGATCGCGGCCAGCATCCTCGAATTTGGCTTCGTCGCGCCGGTCCTGGTGGACGAACGCGGCGAGATCATCGCCGGACATGGGCGCCTGCTGGCCGCGACGTCCCTCGGTCTCGACACCGTGCCGACCATCGTGCGCGGCGGCCTGACCGAGGCGCAGAAGGCCGCGTATCGGCTCGCCGACAATCGCATCGCGCTGAACGCCGGCTGGGACGAGGCGCTGCTCGCAGCCGAGGTGGCGAAGCTGCAGGAGATGGGCGGCGTCGACCTGGCGCTGACCGGCTTCGACGGTGCGGAGATCGAAAGGCTGTTGGCCGGGCTGGAAACCGAGGCCGGCAACCTGCCGGCGCCAGCGGTTGCCAGCGGTGCGGAGCCGGCTCCCGGCAACCAGCCGGACGCGGATGGCGCGGAGCCGGGAGAGGACCCCGCGGATTCGGAGCCGGAGCCGCCGCGCCAGACCGTCGCGCGGGTCGGCGACATCTGGCTGCTGGGCGAGCACCGCCTCGCCTGCGGCGACAGCACGAACCGCAGCACCGTGGCGCGCGAGGCGGCCGAGGATCTCGACGCCGCGGTGGATGAGCTTGCTGTCGGTCGGGTGCGTCACCGCCTTGGGCTGGACGGTGGTGTCGACCGTCACCCGCTCGAAGTGCTTCGGCTCGGCGGCGCCGGCGCGCTGGGCGGTGGCGAGCGTCTCGGCGAGCAGCAGTTCGAGCTGCTCGGCGCCGATGCGCTTGCGCCAGCGGGTCATGGAGGAGCGATCGAGCGGCAGGGCGTGCTGGAAATGGGTTTCGCCGCAGAAGAGCTGGACATACGGGCTGTCCAGGAAGCGCGCGCAGACGGCGTCGTCGGAGAGACCGTCCATGTGCTTAAGCAGGTGCAGGCCGACCATGAGGCGGGTCGGAAGGCCGGGCCGGCCGACACCCTCGCGGTAGAGCGGGCCGAAGGCGATGGCGAAGCGCTCCCGGTCGATCAGGCCCGCCAGGCGCACCAGGGGATGGCGGCGATCGACCAGGTTCACCAGGGCCGAGCGGAAGAGTTCGGGGTGCTCGGATGGCGGCGACTTCGGCGGCATTGGCGGTCCCCAGGCGGCGACGCGCCGAGGGAATCACGCCGCTCGGCAGCCATAAACAGGAGCGCGGAATTGCAAGGTTTTCAGCCGCTGCGGACCGCGCGCTTGCAAACGCGAATACTTGCGCCGACCGAAAAACCCAGGAAGCCCGAGGGCTTCCGCGTTGTTCACGGCTGACTCGCTATGTCGATGTGGCGGTGCGGCGCTGGCAGGACTTCACCGGGCGTGCCGCGGTGCTGGCCGGCGAGGATCGAGTGTTCGACGACACCGCCGCGCGCCGCTACGTGTCCGCGAACAGCGCTCAGTAGCGCGCAAAGAATTCCTTGTAATCGAGGAGCAAAGCTGTATGGTCATCACGTCAGCTTCGTTTGGTTCGGCCTGCTCTCCCTGCTCGTGATCGAGCGCCGAGCCCGCTGCCCGCCCCCTTCAGATGATTGACCCGTCACGCGACGTTCGCGCGCCGGCACATTTTGTTCGATCGGAACAATCTCATGTCCAACGGCACCATCAAGTGGTTCAACGCAACCAAGGGCTACGGCTTCATCCAGCCTGAGGACGGCACGAGCGACGTGTTCGTCCACATCAGCGACATGCAGCGCTGCGGCATCACCGAGCTGCGCGAGGGTGACAAGCTCACCTACGACGTGCAGCGCGGCCAGCAGGGCAAGATGTCGGCCTGCAATCTCCGCCTCGACTGACGTCCTCGCGCCACAGTGGCCTAACGGCCGCCGGCGCGAGTACAACCGGGTGGGTGCCTCCGCGCCCACCCGCGCTCCCGGCGTCGCTCTGCCGGAACGCGCCGCACGCTGCGTCCATCGCGCGTGAGACGGCCGCTCCCGCGGGCAGCCGAAGCACCTGACCTTCCAGTGGATGAGCGCTGCTGCGCCCGAGCGGGCGCTCGGTCGGAACGCTCGTACACTACGGGACTCGGCAAACCAACGTCATGCCCAAGCGTGTCCAACACGCACAACCAACATCGAAAGCATCATCATGGCTCACATTCCGCCCGTTCCACCCGCGGGCCGCGCCCCTCAGGGCAGCAAGAGTACTTCGGGTAAGGCAAACCCGAAGGACGCCAAAGCGCACAATCGCGCGGGGAACGGCAAGCAGATCGGCGTCTCGAAGGCGACGCAGAGCAACCGCAACTCGGGGAACCGGTGACAGACACCGATCAGCGATTCCCGGACATGCGGGCGCCCATCGACGACAAGGACGTCGTCTTCGCACGCTTCAAGAGCAACAAGCCTGCCTCGGCGAGCTGGGGCGAGACGCTGACCATCCCCGGACGCGCCGGAGCCTCCGGGAGCCGCGTCGTCCAGGTGGTGCATGTGCGCTCCGGCGCCGCGATCCAGGATCGGCCGCGGCGCATCGGCGCGCGACCCAGGGCTGCAGCATGCGACGGTGTCTTTGCTGCCAGGTAGACCGACCGCCCCGATGTCCTTGCCGCTCGTGCCGCATGCCAACGTGCTCGCGCAGCCGATCACCTCAGCGATGCTCGCGCCCGGGTCGGTCGCGGTCGAGGCCGACAATCCCCCCGGCCTGCAACCTCGGGGGGACTCGCCGGGCCCCGTCGCGCCTGCAGGCTATGCGATGCGGTAGATGCTATAGCTGCCGCGGGCACCCTCTTTGTTTGGCCCCACCTGCCGCACCCGCTCCAGCACCTTCACCTCGATGCCCTGGCGCTTCTTCAGGCCGGCAAAGAACCCGCGCACCGTGTGCTGTTGCCAGCCAGTCACCTCGCAGATCTGCACGATGGTCGCGCCCTCCTCGCGGCGCAGCATCGCTAGCACCGTCTCCTGCTTCGTCCCCTCGCGGGGCTTGCGCGGAGTGCCGGGCTCGCGGGCGGCGCGCGGCGGCTTGCCGGCCAGGCCGGCGCGGAGGGCCTGCATCGGTCCGTCGAGGGCGGCGATGATGTCCGTCTCGCGGTTGGCCTCGTCGTCCCAGGCGGCCAGCACCGCCGCGGCGGCGTCGCGCAGGCTGGCGCGCGGGGCGGGCGTGGGC
>NZ_JAPSMD010000127.1 GCF_027856955.1 Falsiroseomonas oryzae
GGCAAGCGTCACCTCCGGCGCGCGCAGCAGGTCGCGGCCGCATGGCGTTGCCAGCGCCAGGCCGCGCAGCTCGAGCGCCGGCGCGCCTTCCTCCCGCCGCAGCGTGCCGGGCGATGCGTCCGGCGCCGCCAGCGCGCGCTCCAGCTCGACGACGCGGGCGACATGGCAGCGCCAATCCGCCAGCCGCGGCCAGTTCTCGGTCAGCCAGCAGAGCGCGCGGGTCACCTCGTGGAAGGCGTGCGCGGTCTGCATCAGCACGCCGAGCGTGATCGCGCCGGCGAAGTATTGCGGCGCGCCCAGCAGCAGCGGCACCACGCCCGCCACCGGCATGAAGCAGCAGCCGAGCCACATCAGGTCGCGCTCGGCGCGGAACAGGCGGCGCATCACGGCCTCGAGCCTCGTATAGGCATCCGCCAGGCCGCGACGCTCGTCGGCCTCGCCGCGCAGCAGCGCGATCGCCTCGCTGTTCTCGCGCAGGCGCACCAGCGCGAAGCGGTGGTCGCCCTCGGCTTCGTTGCGCGCCATGTGGATCGCGGGCAGGCGGCGGCCGAGCCAGAAGGTCACCACGGCGCAGCCGCCGGCATAGAGCAGCGCCGCCCAGAGCATCCCGCCCGGGACAGGCAGCGGGCCGCCCGGCAGGGGCAGGAAGAAGCCCGCCGAGAGCTGCCACAGCATCCCCGCGAAGGAGACCAGCAGCACGACCGCGTAGATCAGGCCGAGGGCGAGATCGACCGCGATGGCCGTGGCCCAGCGGGCGTTCTCGCCGATCCGCTGGTCGGGGTTGTCGGTGCCCGCGGCATCGCCGGCCAGCCTGTGGTGCCGCCCATCGGCGAGCATCGCGCCCTGCAGCCGCAGCACCAGCCAGCGCCGCCAGCGGAAGCCGATCATCTGGCGCGACCAGAGTCGCCCGACGCTGGTCACCATCAGCGCCGCGATCAGCCCGGCGAAGACCAGCAACTGCGTCCCGAAGGCCGTGCCGTCGCGCTCGCCGAGCGCGTCGAAGGCCGCCCGGTGCCACAGCGCGAAGCCCCAATCGATTGCGATCTGCGCCAGGATCAGGGCGAGCGCGCCGGCGGCGAGCCCCCCGGCCACCCAGGGCTCCGCCGCGAACCAGCCTCGCGCCAGGCGCCAGGCGTCGCGGATCGGGCCGATCTCGGGGGGCGGGGCGCGATCCGGCATGCGGGTTCCTGTTGGGTGAAGGAGCCTTGATCGGTATACAACCTACAAAACGCACGCAATCGTGACGGTGGCCTCGCCACGACTGCGCGAGCGGGTGCGGCCGCCGTGCCACATTGCCGCCATCATCGGGCCGCGCGCCGTGCGAGCGCCCTCACCCCCGCGCACGCCCTGCAGCAGCCTTCCGCAATTTCATGTCGCCCGCGTTCAGACACGCGTAAGCTTGTCGTAGCAGGGGGAAGGACGACCCGATGTTCGCCGAACGGCTCGCGCGAGCCCTCGCGGCGCGCGGCATCCATTACGGCTGGGTCATGGCGGGCCTTGCCTTCTTCTACGTCCTCTTCTCGACCTCCGCGCTGGGCGTGCCCGGCGTGCTGATCCTGCCCATGTCGCAGGAACTCGGCATGACGATCGGCGAGCTTTCGGCACCGCAGGGCCTGCGCTTCGCGATGTTCGGGCTGATGGCGCCCTTCGCGGGCGGGCTGATGCTCCGCTACGGCCCACGCCGCATGCTGGCCTTCGCAGGCACGCTGCTGCTGGCCGGCCTCGCGCTGACCGCGACCATGCAGACCAGCTGGCAGCTCTGGCTAGGGGTCGGCGTCGTGCTCGGCATTGCGCCCGGGCTCACGGCCTTGCAGCTCAACGCCATCATCTCGTCCCGCTGGTTCACCGCGCGGCGCGGCATGGTGATCGGCCTGATGGGCGGCGCGACCGCGACCGGCGTGCTGGTCTTCATGCCGCTCGCCGCCTGGATCGCCGAGAGCTGGGGCTGGCGCATGGCCCTGCTGCCCTCGGCCATCGGCATGGCGGTGATGCTGGTCCTCTGCCACCTGTTCTTCCGCAACCGCCCGCAGGAGCTTGGCCTGCCCGCTTATGGCGACACCGTCATGCAGCCGGTGCCGCCGCCGCCCCAGGGCAACTTCGTCCGCATCAGCCTCGACGTGCTGGCGCTCGGCGTGCGGAAGCCGGTCTTCTGGATCCTGGCGGGCGCCTTCGCCATCTGCGGCGTCTCGAGCTTCGGCATCACCCAGGCGCATCTCGTGCCCTATTGCGGCGACATCGGCATCCCGATGGTCACCGCGGCCTGGCTGCTCGCGGTGATCGGCGTCGCGGACCTGATCGGCACGATCGGCTCCGGCTGGCTGTCCGATCGCTACGACAACCGCTGGCTGCTCTCGATGTATTACGGGCTGCGCGGCGTGTCGCTGTTCTGGCTGGTGTTCAGCGATGCGACGCTGGTGGGGCTGACCATCTTCGCGGTGATCTACGGGCTCGACTTCATCGCGACCATGCCGCCGACGGTGAAGCTGACCATCGCGACCTTCGGGCGGGAGACGGGGCCGGCGCTGCTCGCCTGGATCCTCGCCGCGCACCAGTTGGGCTCGGGCGCCTTCGCGGCGCTTGCCGGCAGCAGCCGCGACGCGGTCGGCAGCTACCTGCCGGCCTTCTTCGCCGCCGCCGTGCTCTGCATGGTCGCCGCCATCGCCTTCGTCGGCGTCAGGCGCCCCGCGCCGGCGCCGGCCTGAGGACGCTCGACGGCCGCGCCGCGGATCAGAACGGCTTCGCGATCACCATCACCACGATGACGATGAGGGCGAGCGTGGGCACCTCGTTCAGGATGCGCCAGGCGCGTTCTGTGCGCGGCCGCTCGTCCCGCGCGAAGCCCTTCAGAGCCTTCGCCAGGTCCATGTGGCACCAGGTCAGCGCCGCGATCCCCAGCAGCTTCAGGTGCCACCACCCGGCCGTCCAGTCGATCACGCCCGGCGTCAGCACCACCAGGATGCCGAACAGGTATGATGCGATCATCGCGGGATTCATGATCGCCTTCAGCAGCCGGCGCTCCATCACCTTGAAGGTCTCGGAGCGCGGATCGCCGGCCGGCACCTGCGAGTGGTACACATAAAGGCGCGGCAGGTAGAACAGCCCAGCCATCCAGGCGAAGACCGCGATCACGTGCAGCGACTTGGTCCAGGGATAGGCAGGCGCGAGGACATCCAGCGTCACGCGTGACGTCTCCTACTGCCGCGCCAGGCCGAGGTCGCGCAGCACCGTGCGGTTCAGCTCGCTCTCCTCGGCGAAGCGCGCGCGGAAGGCGGCGCCGTCCAGATGCACCGGCACCGCGTTGAGCCGTTGCGCGGTGGTCCGGAAGCTCTCGCTCGCCGCGGCGGCGGCGCAGCCGCGCTCGAGCGTGGCGGCGATCGCGTCGGGCAGGCCGGCCGGGGCAAGCAGCCCGCCATTGCTGCTGCCGACGAGCGGCTGGCCAAGCTCGGCGAGGGTTGGCGCGTCCACGCCGGCCATGCGCTGCGGCGCCATGACGCCGAGCACCGGCAGGCCGGTGGAGGCCGGGATCGAGGCGCTCTCGACGAAGACCTGGATCTGGCCGCCGAGGGCGGCCTGGGCCATCGGCGCGGCGCCGGTGAAGGGCACGTGCAGCCCCTCGATCCCGAGGCGGGCGAGCAGCGCCGCCATCAGGATGTGCTGCGTGCTGCCCTGCCCGGGCGAGCCGAAGACCAGCGCCTCCTTCCCGCTGCGGCCGTGGCGGACCATGCCGGCGAAGTCCTGGAACGGCATGTTGCGCGCGCCGACCAGCACCTGCGGGTTGTCGTAGACCATGCAGAGGAAGCGGAAGCTGTCGAGCCCGTAGCTCAGCGCCTGCTGGTGCGGCTGCGCCGTCAGCGGGTTGTTCGGCGAGAACAGCAGCGTGTAGCCGTCGGGCCGGGCGCGGGCGGCCTCCGCCGCGCCGATGGTTCCGGCCGCGCCACCCCGGTTCACGATCACCACGCTCTGTCCCAGCGCGCGGCTCAGTTCCGGCTGCAGCGCGCGCGCCATCAGGTCGGTGTTGCCGCCCGGCGGGTAGCCGACGACCACGGTGATCGGCCGCGACGGATAGTCCTGCGCAAAGGCCGCGAGCGGCAGCGCCAGAAGCGCGGCGATGATGGCGACGAGGCGTCTTCTCATCCAACAGCCCTCCCCTTCCCGCGTCGGTCCCCGATGCAGGCGGGACGGCGCGGGCGGCAGGCTATCAGCGCGTGGGCGCGTCCGTCAGCCCGAGCAGCGCCGGCAGGTCGCACATGTCGCCGAAGGGCTCGGCACCGACGGCGCGCAGCGCCTCGGCCGGCGTGTTGCGCGCGAAGCCGAGCACCCGGCAGCCCGCGGCAATCCCGGCGCGCGCGCCGGCGACGCTGTCCTCCACCACGACGCAGGCCCGCGGATCGGCGCCGCAGGCGGCGGCGGCGGCGCGGTACATGTCGGGCGCCGGCTTGGGCCGCGCCACGTCGTTCACGCTGAAGCTGCGGCCGCGGAAGGTCTCCGCCAGGCCCAGCCGCCGCAGCTTGGTCGCAAGCTCGGGGTTGGAGGAGTTGCTGGCGACCGCCACGGGGATCCCCGCCGCCTCGATGGCGGCCACCGCCGCCAGTGCGCCCGCCACGGGCACCGCCTCTTCCTCCAGCGCGCGCACCACGCGGGCGACCAGCGTCGGCAGGAAGTCTGCCGGCACCGAGCCAGGGCCGAGCCGCTGCTCGACCATCGGCCCGATCGCCTCCCAGGCCAGGCCGCGGAAGCGGCGCGCGCCTTCCTCCGGCGTGATCTCCCAGCCGAGGCCGGAGATCTCCTCGGCCATGATGCGGTCGTGCAGCGCCTCGGTGTCGGCCAGCACGCCGTCGCAGTCGAACAGGACGGCCGCCGGCCGGGCCGGCGCGGGCGGTGCGGTCACGCCGCCACCCGGGCCCGGCGCTCCGCGGCCAGCTTCGCATGCGGGCAGTCGCCGTGCTGCTTCGGGCATTGCCGCGCGCCCGCGAAGGAGCAGAGGCTGCGCCCCTCCGCGCGCCCCCGGTGCACCAGCCCGGCCAGCGCGGCGATGAAGGCCGGGTCGGAATTCTGCGCCGGCGCGCGGAAATAGCCGGGCACGCCGAGCCGCTCCGCCTCCTCGCGATACTCCACGTCCAGCTCGACCAGCGTCTCCGAATGCTCGGAGGTGAAGGCGATCGGCACGACCAGCACCGCCACCTTGTCGTGCCCCGCGCGCTCCAGCTCCTCCTCGGTGGAGGGGCCGATCCATTTCTGCGGCGTCACGCGGGACTGGTAGCAGACGACGTGGTCCAGCCCCTCGAGACCCAGCCGCTCCACCACCTGCGCGACGGACTGCTCGACCTGCCACTGATAGGGGTCGCCGGCCTGCACGATGCTCTCCGGCAGGCCATGCGCGCTGAACAGCACGCGCAGCGGGATGGCGGGATCGAGCTCGGCCCGCGCCTTGTCCCAGGCGGCGCGCACGATCGCCGCGGTTGAGCCGGCGAAGCCCGCATCGGAATGGAAACAGCAGAGCGTGGTGGTGGGCACGTCCAGGCCGACGCGCGCCGCCGCCTTCTCCCACGCCACGATGCTGCTGCCCGTCGTGGTGGTGGAGAACTGCGGGTAGAGCGGCAGCAGCAGGATCTCGTCCGGGCCCCAGGCCTTCACCTCGGCCGCCGTGGCGTCGCTCATCGGGTGCCAGTAGCGCATCGCGATGAAGACCCGCGCCTCCACCCCGCCGTCCGCGGCCAGCGCCGCCTGCAGGCTCGCCGCCTGCTCCTGCGTGAGTTCCAGCAGCGGGGACCGACCGCCGAGGATGGCGTAGTTCTCGCTGGCCGGCTTGGTCCGCCGCCAGGCGATGATCCGGCCAAGCCAGGGCCTGACCCAGCCCGGCACGCGCAGGATGGCGGGGTCGGTGAACAGGTTGACCAGGAACGGCCGCACGCTGTCCGGTGCGTCCGGGCCGCCGAGGTTGAACAGCACCACGGCCAAGCGCGGTGGCCGCTCGGTCGCGCGCGCGGGACCCGGGGCGGCTTCGCCCGGGGCGCGCGGATCGGTCGCCAGCCCTGCGGGCGCCGGCTCGGCGGGAAGGTCCATGGTGAGGCGGGAAATGCCACGCCGGGGCGGTGGGTCAAGGGTCGCGAGCCCTCAAGGCGCCGATTCCTGTCCGAGCGTGCAGCGGCGTTGGACCGGCCGGGCGGCGCCGGCATCGTCTAATTATATTCAGATGCGAAAATATCGATATGGAATGGCGCTTATGACATGCAGCGGTTGCTGCCCAGTCATGCGCCAACTATTAATTCCGCAGCCGATCCCGCCGGGATCCGCAGGGAACGGAACAAGGGCGCCAGCATGTCCGCGACACTGATCACCGACGCCGTCGGCAATGGCACGGACGGGGACGACACGCTGTTCGGCACGACCCTGGCGCAGCGCATCTCGGGCCGGGCGGGGAACGACGTCATCTCCGGTTCGGGCGATCCGTCGGCAGGTGCCGTCACCCTGCCCGGCGCGGGCGCCGACACGATCGATGGCGGCCCCGGCACGGATACGGTGAGCGGCGGCACCGGCGCCGACCTGCTGACGGGCGGCATCGGCAGCGACGTGCTGCTCGGCGCCGCCGGCGCCGACACCATCTACGGCACGACAGGCGGCCCCAGCGCGGCCTGGGAGCTGAACCCGGACAGCACCTTCGTGCTGAACGTCGCGGATTACGGCACGTCGTCCGTGGGCGTGACGGTCAACCTGCAGACCAACGTCAACACGGGCGGCGACGCGCAGGGCGACCTGCTCTTCTTCATCAACGGCGTCATCGGCTCCGGTTTCGGCGACAGCCTCACCGGGCGCGCCAATGTCGGCTCGCTGCTGCAGGGCGGCGCGGGGAACGACACGCTGCAGGCCGGCGGCGGCGCCGACTCGCTGGATGGCGGCGCGGACGCCGATTCGCTGCATGGCAGCGGCGGGGCGGACAGCCTGGTCGGGGGATCCGGCAACGATACGCTGCGTGGCGGCACCGAGGGCGACGTCCTGAATGGCGGTGCCGGCAACGACCTGCTCAGCGGCGAGGCCGGCGACGACCTGCTGCTCGGCGACGTCAGTGCTGGCGTGGCGCTGCCCGGGAACGACCAGCTGGATGGCGGCAGCGGCAACGACACGCTGCTGGGCGGCGGCGGCAACGATTCGCTGAACGGGCGCGACGGCAACGACGACCTGCAGGGCGAGGACGGCAACGACATCCTGACCGACCTGTTCGGCGCCAACACGCTGGCCGGCGGCGCCGGTAACGACACGCTGAATGCCGATGGAGGTGCCGACAGCCTGTCCGGCGGCATCGGCGACGACCGGCTGAGCGGCGGCGCCGGGAACGACGTGCTGCTGGGCGGCGAGGGCAACGACCGGCTGTTCGGCGGCGACGACGACGGTGACGTCCTGTTCGGCAATGACGGCAACGACAGCCTTTATGGTGGCGCGGGCGCCGAGTCGATGGATGGCGGCGCCGGCAACGACCGTCTGGAAGCCGGCACCGGCGCCGACAGCCTGTTCGGCGGCGAAACCGGCAATGACACGCTGTTCGGCGGCGCGGACGCGGACTATGTCGATGGCGGCCTGGAGAACGACAGCCTGTTCGGCGAGGACGGCGACGACACGCTGATCGGCAACAGCGGCAACGACCGGCTCGACGGCGCCGCGGGCGCCGACTCGCTGCGCGCGGACAACGGCGCCGACACGCTCTATGGCGGCGAAGGCGCGGACACGCTGAACGGCGGCGAAGGCGCGGACGCGCTGTTCGGCGGGGCCGGCGCCGACATCTTCATCTACGGCTCGACCACCTTCAGCAACGCGACCAGCGGCTTCGACACCATCACGGGCTTCGAGCGGTCGCTGTTCGCCAAGGCGCCCGGCGAGCACGACCGGATCGACCTCAGCGATCTGAATTCCGGGGATGCCGACGGGTTCTTCACCTTCATCGGCCAGGCGGCGTTCTCCGCCGGCTCGGACGCCGAGGTGCGCTTCGTCCGCGACTTCACCAACCGGGTGACGCTGGTGCAGGTGGACCGCAATGGCGACAACACCGTGGACATGGAGATCGTCCTCACCAGCACCGTGCCGCTGCAGGCGGCCGACTTCATCCTCGGCGTGCCGGTCTGACCGGGGGTGCCGGGCCACCCCGCGGGGTGGCCCGGCGTGATCTTCAGACCGCGGCGCTTCGCGGCGCCGCCGACGTGGCATCGCGCATCGTCGCCTGGAGCCGCGCCAGTTCCTCCGCCAGCGGGCGATACGCCTCGCGCCGGCCATGCTTCGGCTGCAACTCGAACAGGCCGTTCGCGCAGTAGCGGTCCTCGTCCCAGCCGATATGCGAGATGACGGGATAGAGGCAGATGCCGTGCACCCGCACGCCTTCCGCCGCCGCGGCCAGCGTCTCCTCCGTCACGTAGCGCAGCCAGGTCGGGCGCGGCCAGCCTTCGATGCTGGTCTCCGCCACGAACAGGTCACGGCCTGCATAGCGCGCGGCGGCGTCCTTGATCAGGTCCCGGAAGGGACGGAAGCGCGCGGCGTCGAAGACGCTGAGCGGCTCGGCATGGTGCAGCCACTGGTTGTTCCAGTAGTAGTTGATCCCCACGACGTCGAGCACGTCCTCGCTGCCGCCGAGCGCGGGCTCCTCGCGCCCGGCCAGCATGTCCCAGGCCTGCCACTGGCTGGCATTGTGCCGCCGGACCTCCTCGGCCTCGCCCTCATGGCGGGGCACGATGTTGATGACGGGGTCGATCGCCGCGGTGCGGGCGCCCGGCGCCACCTGGCGCACCGCATGCGTTCCCGCCACGGCGGCGCGCACCAGGTTGCGCTTCAGCTCCATGCCGCGGCCCTTCGCATGCGGGCTGCAGCGTTCCATGTCGCCGCCGGCGAAGGCCAGGAAGGAGATCTCGTTGACCGGGCAGACGAAGGGCGCGCGGCCGGTCTCCTCCACATGCAGCCGCGCGAAGGCCGCGGCGTAGCGTGCGAAGCGGTCCACGAAGGCGGGCGAGAACACGTCGATGTCGTCCGGCCAGCCGTAATGGCAGAGGTCCCAGATCACCTGGGTATCGGCCCGCTCCGCCGCGCGCAGCATCGGCAGGAGGGAGGACCAGTCGTAGTGGCCGGGCGAGGTCTCGATCAGGTGCCAGCGCACGCCGTCGCGGACGGTGCGGATGCCGTGCTCGGCGCACTGGCTGTAGTCCTCGTACGCCAGCATGTCGTGATGCGTGGCTGCGATCATGTCGAGGCGCTTGCGCCGCATGTTGCGGTGCGTCGAACACTCGAAGCCGGCCATGAAGAAGGAGCGGAACAGGGGATCGGGCGGAATCACGCGCAACTCCGTGACGGTGGAAGCGGTCAGTGAGTGAACCGGGGCGGTAACGCCCCGCGGGCGGAAGGCTTCCCGCCCCGCGATCACGCGCGCGCGAGCGGCAGCGTCGTTTTTGCCTATTGTATTCTATTTGGGCAAGGGAAATTCGCGTGCTCGCGCGGGTGGCGGTGCCCCTGGCGCGGATTGGCTTCGTCTGTCCCGTCCGGGACGGCCCGGTTCAGTCCCGTCGTCCTGCGGCGCCTTCATCGTTCCGCGTCCGACGTTTTCGTTCATTCCTCAACCGACGGTTGCTTGATCCTTTCTGCCAGTGGTTCGAAACAGCAACGTTAGCCAGACACTCGCACCGAGGCGTACCGCATGCCGATCCCCGTTCCGATTCCCGGCCAGGACGACCTGCTGCTCTCGCCGGATGACGGCACTTCGGCCGGCGGCGCGGAGTACCAGCCGCGGGTGACCGGCACTGCGGGCGGCGGCTTCGTTGCGGCGTGGCATGACTTCCTGCCCACCACCACCGCCCGCGCCCCGTCAGGCTACCCCTACGCGATCGACGCGGATGGCGGTGTGACCATCATGCTGAAGCGCTTCGGCGCCGATGGCGCCGCGCTCGGCCCGGCGGTGCCGGTCAGCAGCAACCTCGTCGGCAATTTCGACGGGCATGGCGTGGTCACGCTGACCAACGGCAACGTCGCGGTGGGCTGGGGCGTGTTCGACAGCGCCGGGGGGGCGAGCCGGATCGGCGCGCGCGTCATCGACCCCGCGACCGGCGCCACGGTCGGCGCCGAGCTGCCATTGGCGACCGGCGGAGCCTTCGCCGCCGGCGTTATCTTCCACCAGATCGTGGCCCTGTCCGGCGGCCGCGCCGGCGTGATGTATGTCGATGGCGCCGGCACCGACCGCCTGCAGCTGGCCATCGTCAATGCCGACGGCAGCGCGGGCGCCGTCTCCACCCTGGTCACCCAGGGCGCCGACTGGCTGCCGGCCACCGGCATCCACGACGCCGCCGCCGCGTTGCAGGGCGCGAATGCGGACATCCTGGCCGTCGCGCTGCGGACCTATACCGGGCCGGGAACGGGCAGCACGAAGATCGTGTTCCGCAACCTGGACGGCTCCCCGGCGGCGCTGCCCACGCTGGACCTGACCCCGACCAATCCGGACGCCTACATCCCGGTGCTCGCCGCGCGCCCCGATGGCGGGCTGGTCGTCGCCCACAGCATCGCCTCGCCTGCCAGCACGGAGATCATCCGCGTCTACCGGCTGGATGCCGCCGGCGCGCTGGAAGGCCCGCCGACCACCGTCACCTTCAACACAGGCACCTTCGGCACGACGGAGCTGTGCGTGCTGTCCGACGGCAGCATCCTTGTCGCCATCTCCGGCATCGCCGCGGGCGGCTTCGACCCGAACATCCTGGTGCAGCGCCTGCACGCCGACGGCACGCTCGACGGCGGGGTCACGCGCGTGGATTCCGCGCCGAACGGCGAGCAGTCGCGGCCCGAGCTGGCGCAGACCGGCGACGGAAGCGTCATCGCCGCCTTCTTCGATGCGCGCAGCTTCTCCGACTACCAGATCCGCGCGGCGCGGCTGGAATTTCCCGAGCCGATCCTGGACGACGGCACCCCCGGTGCCGATACCATCACCGGCAGCAACACCACGGACACGCTCGGCGGCGGCGCGGGCAACGACTCGATCTTCGCGGCCGCCGGCAACGACGATCTGGATGGCGGCCTCGGCGCCGACACGGTGGATGCCGGGGCGGGGAACGACAGCGTCGCCGGCGGCGGCGGCAACGACAGCCTCTCGGGCGGGACGGGCAACGACGTCATCTACAACCAGGGCGGCGACAACACGGCCGATGGCGGCGACGGCAACGACGTCGTCTATGGCGGCGCCGGCGTGGACAGCATCACCGGCGCGGTGGGCAACGACACGCTCTATGGCGGCCTCGGCGACGACCGCCTCCTGGGTGGCGCCGGCAATGACGAGATCTATGGCGGGGGCGGCGCCGACACCATCGAAGGCGGCACGGGCGCCGACACCCTGGTCGGCGGGGACGGCGCGGACGTCTTCCGCTACGGCGCGACGGCCGAGAGCAACACGGTGCTGCGCGACCTGATCCTGACCTTCGCGCGCGGCGTGGACCGGATCGACCTCTCGGCCATCGACACCAATGCCGCCACCCCGGCGGACGAAGCCTTCGCCTTCATCGGCTACGGCACCTTCACCGGCGGCGCCGGCGTGGCGGAGGTGCGCCTGGTGCGGGACGCCGCGCTCGGCCGCACCCTGGTGGAGGTGGACGGCCCCGATGCCAACGCCGTGGCCGAGATGGTGATCATCGTCGCCGGCGGCGGCGCGCTGCGGGCGGAGGACTTCATCCTGTAGTCCGGATTACTCCGCCGCCGGCAGCCAGACGCGGAAGGTGGAGCCGACGCCTTCCTCGCTCTCGATCACGAGCTGGCCGCGGTGGCGGTTCACGATGTGCTTCACGATCGCCAGGCCGAGGCCGGTGCCGCCCGCGTGGCGGGACCGGCCGCGGTCCACGCGGTAGAAGCGCTCCGTCAGCCGCGGCAGGTGATGCCGCGCGATGCCGGGGCCGTCATCCGCCACGCTCAGCACCACGCCGGGCCGCGACGGCCAGCGGCCGCCCGGCTCCACCGGCGCCACGGCGAGGCGGATCGTCCCGCCCTCCCGACCGTAGCGCGCCGCATTCTCCAGCAGGTTTCGCAGCACCTGGCCGAGCTGCTCCGCATCGGCCGGCGTCGCCACCGCCGCGGCGTCCAGCGCCCGCTGCAGCGTGACGCGGCGCGCGGCGAGGATGGGCGCCATCGCCTCCGCCTCCGCCGTCGCAAGCGCGGCCAGCTCCACGCGCCCGGTCGGCGGCTGGTGCTCGGTGATCTCGATGCGGGAGAGGCCGAGCAGGTCGTCGATCAGCCGGCGCATCCGCTCCGCCTGCTCCGCCATGATGCCGAGGAAGCGCGTGCGCGCCTCCGCATCGTCCTGCGCCGGGCCGCGCAGCGTCTCGACGAAGCCGATCAGGGAGGCGAGCGGCGTGCGCAGCTCGTGGCTGGCATTGGCGACGAAGTCGGCGCGCATCCGCTCCACCGCGCGTTCCCGCGTGCGGTCCGACAGCAGCAGCACGACGCGACCGCCATCGGCCAGCGGCGGGTCCATCGGGATGACATGCACCAGCAGGTCGCGCGGCACAGGCACCGGCAGGGCGATGTCCACCTGGCGGGCCGCGCCGCCGGCCAGCGCCTCGTCCAACGCATCGGCCATCGCCGGGTGGCGCAGCAGGGCGGCCAGGTCCCCCAGAGCGCCCTGCGTCGTGCCGGCAGGCACGCGGGAGTCGGATGTGCCGAACAGCGTGCGCGCCGCTGCGTTGGCGCGCAGCGCGGTGCCGCGCCCGTCCAGCACCACCAGCGGATCGGGCAGCCGCTCCACGATTGCCTCGTCGGCCCGGCGCAGCCGCACGACGAGCTCCGCGCGCTCGCTCGCGCTGCGGGCCAGGCGGCGCACTCCCTCGGCGATCTCCTCGACCGAGGGGAGCAGCACGGGGCCGTCGAAGACGACCGTCTCCGTCTCCCCCAGCTCGGCGCGGCGCATCGCCTGGTCCAGCCGGCGCAGATTGCCGAGCCAGATGCGCGCGACCGCCGCCGCCGCCGCCAGCGTGGCGCCCAGCGCCAGCAGCCCCGGCAGCGGCGCCGCCCAGCCTGCCAGCACCAGCACCCCC
>NZ_JAPSMD010000128.1 GCF_027856955.1 Falsiroseomonas oryzae
GCCGCGGCGGCTGGGAGGCCGCGGGCGTGGACGGCGAGGGATTCCTGATCGCCGCCCGCGCGGCCGGCATCCCGCTGGCGGGCCGCCGCGTGCAGCTGCTCGGGGCCGGCGGAGCTGGCCGCGCCGTCGCCATGGCCATCGCCGCCGAGGGTCCGGCCGCGCTCGCCATCCACGACCCCGATGCCGGGCGTGCGCAGGCGCTCGCGGAGGCGCTCGCCCGGGAGTATCCGGCCGTCGCCTCGCGCATGGCGCTCGGCGCCAGCGAGGTCCTGGTCAACTGCTCCGCCGTCGGCATGGCCGACGACACGCGCCTGCCCTGCGATGCCACGCTGATCCCGGGCTTCGTCTACGACGTGGTCAACCGCGCCGACACGCCCCTGCTGGTGGCCGCACGCGCCAAGGGCGCCGTCGTGGACCACGGCTATTCCATGATGGCCGCGCAGGTGCCGCTGATCCTGCGCTGGATGCTGGAGCGCGCATGAGCCCGACCCTCCGCCTGCTCGGCCTGCCGGACGATGCGCGCGTGGTGATCCTGCACGCCGACGATGTCGGGATGTGCCGCGGCGCCAATCGCGCCTTCCTCGAGCTCGCCCGCGCCGGCCGCATCGACTGTGGCAGCGTCATGGTGCCGTGCCCCTGGTTCCCGGAAATCGTCCGCGAGGCCGCGGCCGACCCGTCGCTCGACCTCGGCGTGCACCTGACCCTGACCAGCGAATGGTACGGCTATCGCTGGGGGCCCGTGGCCGTGCGCAGCGCGGCCTCCGGCCTGCTGGACGCCGACGGCTATTTCCATCGCGACTGCCTGGCCCTGCGCCGCGCCGTGGACCCGGCCGCGGCCGAGGAGGAGATGCGCGCGCAACTGGACCGCGCCCTCGCGGCCGGCATTGACGCGACGCATCTCGACACCCACATGGGCGCCGCCCTCGTGCCGGAACTGCTGCCGGCCACGCTGCGCATTGCGCGCGACTACCGCCTGCCCCTGCTGCTGCCGCGCGACCTCTCCAGCTATCTCTCCGTGCTCCGCATGGGCGAGGTGGAACCCGGCCCCTATGCCGAGGCCGTCGCCGAGCTCGACGCCGCCGGCCTGCCCGTGCTGGACCGCTTCGCGATGACGCCGGGTGTGCCGAGCGAGCAGGCCGAGGCCGCCTATGCCGGGCTGGTCACGCCCGCGCAGCCCGGCCTGACCTATGTCGCCCTCCATCCCAACGGGCCGGAGGACATCGCCGACATACAGCGCGATCACCCGCGCGCGAAGCCGCATTGGCGAACCGACGAGTTGCGGCTGTTCGGCAACGGCCATTGCGACGCGGCGATCGCGCGCGCCGGCGTGCGCCGCCTCGGCATGCGGGCCCTGCGCGACCTGCACCGCCGCGCCGCCCCTTGATCGCGCCCGCTGCCTGGCGCATCGAAGCGGTCCCGCCCGGTGCGGGCACCACGGGAAAGGCGAAGACGATGAGCGGGACATCCGGACCAACGCGCCGCACGGCGCTGTCCCTCGGCCTCGGCGCGGCGGCCGGCCTCGCGGCACCGGCGTGGGCCCAGGATCGCTACCCGAACCGGCCGGTGACCATCATGGTCCCCTGGGCCGCCGGCGGCACGACGGACATCCTCGCGCGCATCCTGGCGGAGCCGCTGCGCCGATCCATGGGCCAGCCCTTCGTGGTGGAGAACCGCTCCGGCGCATCGGGCAACATCGGCTCCAACGCCGTCGCGCGGGCTAGGCCGGACGGCTACACGCTGCTCTTCGGGTCGATGAGCACGCATGCGATGAACGACGCGCTGTTCCGCAACATGCCCTTCCACGGCGTGGACGACTTCACGCCCATCGCGATGCTTGCCTTCGCGCTGAACACGATGGTCAGCCACCCCTCCGTGCCGGCGCAGACCGTCGCCGAGTTCATCGCCCATACGAAGGCGAATCCCGGCCGCCTGGCCTATGCCTCGGCCGGCCCGGGCTCGACCAACCACATCTGCGCCGAGATGTTCGTCCGCATGGCCGGGCTCGAGATGGTCCACGTGCCCTATCGCGGCGGCGCGCCGGCGGTGCAGGACACCGTCGCCGGGCAGACCCAGCTCTTCTTCAGCGCCGCCACCCAGACCCTGCCGCATGTGCAGGCCAACCGTCTGCGCCTGCTCGGCGTGACGGAGGCACGCCGCTCCCGCCTGCTGCCCGATGTGCCCACGGTCGGAGAGACCGTGCCGGGCTACGAGATGACGGTGTGGTATGGCGTGCTCGGCCCGAAGGGCATGCCGGCCGACCTCGTCGCGCAGCTCAATGCGGAGATCAACCGCGCCATGGCGCTGCCCGAGGTCCGCGACCGCCTGGCGGCCATCGGCGTGGAATCGATCAACGAGACGCCGGACGCCTTCGCCGCCACGCTGCGCGCCGATGCGGAGAAGTGGAGCCGCACGATCCGCGAACTCGGCATCGCGATGACGGATGCCTGAAGGCGGCCGCCGGGACGGCCCGCATCAGCCGTTCCGGTAGGCCGCCTCGATCTCGGCACGCGTCATCAGGTCGGCGTATTTCTGGCCCATGTCGAACAGGTTGGCCGCATGCGGCGCCAGCGCCCGGTCGCCGACGCAGTCGGTCGCGACCGCGGTGCGAAAATTGTGCTGCATGGAATCCACCACTGTCGCCCGCACGCAGCCCGAGGTGGTGCAGCCGGCCACGATCACCGTATCCGCCCGCCGTTGCGTCAGCCAGGACGCCAGCGCAGTGCCGAAGAAGCCGGAGGCCCCCTGCTTCCGCACGACGTATTCGCCCTTCACCGGCGTCAACTCCGGCACGATCTGCGACAGCGGGCTGTGCTCGGTCAGCTTCAGCAGGGTCGGCGCCTTGCGGGTGAAGACGCCGGCATCGGCGCCATCGTCCGCATAGACCACCCTGGTATGCGCCACCGGCCAGTGCCGCGCCCGCGCGAAGGCGAGCAGATGCACCGTCTCGGCGATCGCCGGCGCGATGTTGCCCCCTCCGAAATGCTCGGGATCGGCGAAGCCGGCCTGGAAGTCCACGATCACCAGCGCCGGCCGGGTGCCCAGCCCGGCGCGCTGCCCGATGCCCTGGCGGTGGTAGATATCGGCTTCCGGATGTCCGCTCACGCCACCGCCTCCAGGTCCCGCAGTGACTGGATCATGGCGCTGCGGAGCAGATAGGCCCGGTGCTTCGCGGGATCAGCCACCGTGGCCCGCAGCTCGTCGTGATAGGCCCGGCGCACCGCGGGGTCGCGCTGGTTCAGAAGCTGGCGGTTGCGCAGCGCCTGCGCCTGCACCACGTCCACCGCCACCTTGCGCCGCTGCCGCGAATAGCGGCCCATCAGCGAGAGGTCGGCGCCCTTCCACACCTGCGTCAGCTTCTCGGCGAGGTTGAAGGCGTCGTGCACGCCGCCGTTCATCCCCATCCCGCCGAGCGGGTTGTTGATGTGCGCCGCATCGCCTGCCAGGAACACCCGGCCCGCGACATAGCTCTCCGCCACGCGCTCATGCACGCGATAGGCCGTGCGGTGGCGGATCTCGTAGCCGGCCGGGTTCGGCCAGACGCCCTGCATGCGCTGCTCGATGCGCGCGGGGTCCAGCATCCGCGCCTCGTCCGCCGCTTCCTCCGGCGCGGTGGGCAGCAGCACGCGCCACAGCCCCGCCGCCTGGAGCAGCACGAACCACTCCTCCGGATCGGAGATGTAGGCGATGGGCGAGAGGTCCGGGATGTGCTGCTCGAAGCGGAACGTGGTGGACAGCGTCAGGTAGGTCTCCGGGATCGTCATGCCGTCGAAGGCGATGCCCAGCGCGCGTCGCACCGCGCTGCGCGCGCCATCCGCCCCGACCAGATAGGCGCAGCGCAGCGCCTCGGTGGACCCGTCCGGCCGTTCGACCGTCAGCGTCACGCCATCCGCGTCCTGCGTCACGCCGTTCGCCCTGGCGTCGTAGAGGAAGGTGACGTCCGGGTTCTCCGCCAGGATCTCGCGCAGCATGCGCGTCAGCCGCCACTGCTCGCATTGCAGCCGGTAGGGATGCGCTGTGTCGTCCTTCAGCCGCGCCATCTCGAAGGTGGCGATCACGCCCTGCTGCCGGTCGCGGAACTGCCAGGTCGGGCAGATCAGCCCCTGCGCGATCAGCCGGTCCACCACGCCGGGAAAGCGGCCGAGCATGTCGAGGGTCGGCGGATGGAAGGTGGAGGCGCGTAGATCGTCCGGCAGGTCGCGTTCCTGCTCCACGATGGTCACCGGGATCCCCTCACCGGCCAGGTAGGCGGCGGCCACCAGCCCCGCGGGGCCGGCGCCGGCGATGATGACGCGGCGCGTCGTGTCCATGCAGTCCCTCCGCCGGCCAGGATGGCCCGGCCGGCCCGGCTTGCCCAGTCGCGCGGGCGGGGCATCTATGGGGAATGAACCTCCCCTTCCTGACGCGGCCGCCACGCGTGGCCGTGCTGCGCCTCTCCGGCCTGATCGCCGCGCGCAGCGGCGGCTTCGCCCCGTCCGGCATCTCGGCTCAGTCCATGGCCCCGCTGATCGAGCGCGCCTTCGCGCTGAAGCGCCTGGCCGGCGTGGTGCTGGTGGTCAACTCGCCCGGCGGCTCGCCCGCGCAGTCCAGCCTGGTCGCGCAGCGAATCCGCCGCCTGGCCGACGAGAAGAAGGTGCCGGTGATCGCCTGCGTCGAGGATGCGGCGGCCTCCGGCGGCTACTGGCTCGCCTGCGCGGCGGACGAGATCGTCGCCGATCCGGCCTCCATCCTCGGCTCCATCGGCGTGATCAGCGCGGGTTTCGGCCTGTCGGACGCGCTGGCCCGATGGGGCGTGGAGCGCCGCCTGCACACCGCCGGCACCGAGAAGAGCTTCCTCGACCCGTTCCGGCCCGAGCGCCCGGAGGACCTGGCCCGGCTGCAGGACCTGCTCGGCGAGCTGCACGAGACCTTCAAGGCCTGGGTGCGCAAGCGCCGCGACGGCAAGCTGAAGGCGCCGGAGGACCAGGTCTTCACGGGCCGCTTCTGGACGGGCGCGCAAGCTGTGGAGCTCGGCCTGGCCGACCGCCTCGGCGAGGCGTCGTCCGAGATCAAGGCCCGCTTCGGCGAGAAGGCGCAGGTGGTCCCAGTCGGCCAGCGCCGCCCTCCCTGGCCCGTGCGGCTGCTGCCGGGGATGTCGGCGGAGGCGCTGGTCGCCGCGGCGGAGGAACGCGCGGCCTGGGCGCGGCTCGGGCTCTAACCGCGGCCGTCGATTCCGCTTGACCCGTGCCGACAGCAATCGTCCGATGCCCGGTGGCGGCTTCGGCACGGAGCACGGCGATGCCCTGCACACGCATCTCCACAGGCGACTGGGCCCGCGGACGGGAGCGCACCCTAATCGACGCGGTGCAGGCCTCGCTGGAGGAGGCGATCCGGATCCCGGACTGGGACAGGGACATCCTGCTGGATCTCTATGACGAGGGGCGCCGCCTGGTCCCGACCGGCGCGTCGGAGCGCTACACGCGCATCGAGATCACGCTCTATGCCGGGCGTTCGCTGGACGCCAAGCGCGCGCTCTACCGCACCCTCGTGGAGCGGCTTGCCGCGCTCGGCGTGCCGCGGCGGGACGTGAAGGTCGTGCTCACGGAGTTCGGCCTGGAGAACTGCGCCCCGCCCCGGCACGAGGGGGTCGCGGCCTGCGACATCACCGATCTCGGCTACCGGGTCACGGTGTGACCCGGCCGCGAGGTCAGGCGGCGCGCCGCCCCACCAGATAGGTCGCGCCCTCCGGCCCGAACGCCTCCGCATGCGGGACGCCCGCGGCCAGTTCGAAGGCCTCGCCCGGCCCGTAGCGGCGCGTCTCGCCTCCGCAGGACAGGATGAACTCGCCCTCCAGGATCAGCAGCCGGGCGTCGAACGGATGCGTGTGCTCCGGGGCGACCTGGCCCGGCTCCATCCGCCGGTCCAGCGGCCCGGCATAGCCATCTGCCGCCAGCGCGGCCTCCCAGGTGGCGCGGTCCATGCGTCCCTCCCTCATGCCGACACCTGCCGGATCCACTCCTGCAGGTTGTAGTAGGTCGTCACCCGCGTGATCTTTCCCTCCGCAATCGCCAGGAAGGCGCCGGCCGGCAGGCGATAGGCCTGCCCGCGCGCCTCCGGCAGGCCGGGCTCCGACCGCAGGTAGCGACCCACCACCAGGAATTCCGCGGCCGCGCGGGTGCCGGTGGCGTCGGCCATCACGACCACCTCCTCCAGCCGCTCCTCATAGGCCGCGTCCATCTGCGCCAGGAAGGCGCGGAACGCCGCAAGCCCGGTGCGCCGCCCGCCCTGGTTCACGTCATGCACAACGCCGTCCGCCAGCAGCGCGCACATCGCGGCCCGGTCGCCGGCGCTGAAGGCGGCATAGTAGGCCCGCACCAGGGCCTCCGCGGCCTCGCGCCGCCCGGGCGTCGGCGGGGTGGGATCGGGCATGGCAGGGTCCTGTCGCGAGGCGAGAGTTGGCCGGGGGCGCCGGGTGGTCTATCTCGCTGGCGCGCAACGCCCCGACAAGCCGCGAGATGCCCGAAAAGCCCCCCTCCTTCCAGGAGATCATCCTGCGCCTGCATCGCTTCTGGGGCGAGCAGGGCTGCCTGATCCTCCAGCCCTATGACATGGAGGTCGGCGCGGGCACCTTCCATCCCGCCACCACGCTGCGGGCGCTGGGGCCGAAGCCCTGGTCGGCCGCCTATGTGCAGCCGTCCCGGCGCCCGGCGGATGGCCGCTATGGCGAGAACCCCAACCGGCTGCAGCACTACTACCAGTATCAGGTGATCCTGAAGCCGAGCCCGCCCGACCCGCAGAAGCTGCTGATCGAGAGCTATCGCGCGCTGGGCATCGACCCCGCCCTGCACGACATCCGCTTCGTCGAGGACGACTGGGAAAGCCCGACCCTCGGCGCCTGGGGCCTCGGCTGGGAGGTCTGGTGCGACGGGATGGAGGTGACGCAGTTCACCTATTTCCAGCAGGTCGGCGGCATTCTGTGCGAGGTGCCGAGTTGCGAGCTGACCTACGGGCTCGAACGCCTCGCGATGTACATTCAGGGCGTCGAGAACGTCTACGACCTGGACTTCAACGGCCGCGGCGTGAGCTATGGCGAGGTCTTCAAGCGCGCCGAGGTGGAGTACAGCGCCCACAATTTCGAGCACGCCGACACCGCGATGCTGTTCCAGCACTTCGCGGACGCCGAGAAGGAGTGCACACAGCTGGTGGAGCGTGGCCTGGCGCTGCCGGCCTACGACCAGTGCATCAAGGCGAGCCACCGCTTCAACCTGCTGGATGCGCGCGGTGCGATCAGCGTGGCGGAGCGGCAGGCCTATATCGGCCGCGTGCGCGCCCTGGCGAAGCAGTGCTGCGAGGCCTGGATCGCGGGGGAGAGGGCGGCGTGAGCTTGCCCGCCCACCTGTTTTCTACCATATGGAAGGCGCGTTCTACCCGGAGGGCGCCATGGGCCAACTGAACATCAAGGACGAGGCGCTGATCGCCGAGGCCAAGGAACTGGCCGCGCTGCTCGGCACCTCGGCGACCGGCGCGGTCCGGGCAGCCGTGCAGGACCGGCTGGCGCGCGAAAAGGCGCTACGGAGCGAGCGCGAGCAGCAGATGTTCGACGCGATCATGGCCATCGCCGAGCGTGCCTCGAAGCTGGTGCCGCCCGGCGTCACCAGCGACCACCGCGATCTCTACGACGAGAACGGCCTGCCCCGGTGATCGTAGACTCCTCCGCCCTCGTCGCGATCCTGTTCAAGGAGAAGGAAGCCGCCGCCTTCGCCGCCGCGCTGCAGAAGGCGCCGTCACGCGCGCTGGCCGCGCCGACCCTGGTCGAGACGGCGATCGTCGCCGAGGGCCGCACGCGGCCCGAAATGAGCGCGGCGCTGGACGACCTGCTGCGCGCGATGCGCGCGGAGATCGTACCCTTCACGGCCACGCATGCCGCGATCGCCCGCGATGGCTGGCGCCGCTTCGGCAAAGGGCGCCACAAGGCCGGCCTCAATCTCGGCGACTGCTTCGCCTATGCGCTCGCGATCGAGCGCGACGAGCCGCTGCTGTTCAAGGGCGATGACTTCGCCCAGACCGACGTGAAGAGGGCGCTGTAGCGCATGCCCGAACTCCTGCTCGAACTCTTCTCCGAGGAGATTCCCGCGCGGATGCAGGCGCGCGGGGCGGAGGATCTCTCTCGCAGCGTCGCCACCGCCCTGGCGCCCGTCGTTGAAGGCGCGCCGAAGCCCTTCTTCGGCCCGCGCCGCATCGGCCTGGTCGCGACGTTGCGCGACGCCGTCACCACCGAGGGCAAGGAGGAGCGCGGGCCGCGTGTGGGCGCGCCGGACGCCGCGCTGGCCGGCTTCCTCCGCAAGCACGGCGCGGCGAAGGAACAACTGACGGAGCGCAACGGCTTCTGGGTGCTCGACAAGCCGGGCGAGACCGTGACCGCGCGCGACCTGGCGGCCCGCGAGATGCCGAAGCTCATCCGCGGCTTCTCCTGGCCGAAATCCATGCGCTGGGGCACCGGCGGCAGCTTCACCTGGGTGCGGCCCCTGCAGCGCATCCTGTGCCTGCTGGACGGCGCCGTCGTCCCCTTCGACCTGAAGCAGGCCGAGGACGAGGCGCATGGCCTGGCCAGCGCCGACCTCACGGAAGGCCATCGCGTCATGGCGCCGGGCACCTTTGCCGTGCGGTCCTTCGCGCAGTACGAGGACACGCTTCGCGCCCGCAAGGTGATCCCCGATGCCGCGGAGCGCCTGCGCCTCATCGAGGACGGGCTGAACGCGCTCGCCGTCGCCCATGGCGTGCAGGTCGTGCCCGACCGCGGCCTGCTCGAGGAAGTGGCCGGCCTGGTCGAATGGCCCGTCCCGCTGCTCGGCCGCATCGACGACGCCTTCATGGACCTGCCGCCGGAGCTGATGCGCACCACCATGCGCGTGAACCAGCGCTACTTCGCGATGGTGAAGCCGGACGGCAGCGCCGCGCCGGTCTTCGGCGTGGTGGCGAACATCGAGGCGGTGGATGGCGGCAAGGCGCTGGTCGCCGGCAACGAGCGCGTGCTGCGCGCCCGCCTGTCCGATGCGCGCTTCTTCTGGGACCAGGACCGCAAGCAGAAGCTCGAGGACTTCCTGCCGAAGCTCGACCAGGTGGTGTTCCACGCGAAGCTCGGCACCCAGGGGCAGCGCGTCGCGCGGCTGGAGCGCCTGGCGCGCTTCCTCGCCCCGCAGGTCGGCGCCGATGCGAACCTGGCGGCGCGCGCCGCGCAGCTGGCCAAGGCCGACCTCGCCAGCGGCATGGTCGGCGAGTTCCCCGAGCTGCAGGGCGTGATGGGCCGCTACTACGCGCGCCAAGGCGGCGAGGACCCGCGCGTGGCCGACGCCATCGGCACGCAGTACCGCCCGCTCGGCCCCGGCGACGCAGTGCCTGCCGAGCCCGTCGCCATCGCCGTCGCGCTGGCCGACAAGCTCGACACGCTGACCGGCTTCTTCGCCGCGGATGAGCGCCCGACCGGCAGCGGCGATCCCTTCGCGCTGCGCCGCGCCGCGCTCGGCGTCATCCGCATCATCCGGGAGAACGGGCTGCGGCTGCGCCTGTCCGACGCCTTCGCGGAGGCGTTCTTCGGCTTCCCGCAGGCTGTCGGCGTCTCGCCGGCGCCGGAATTCGGCATGGCGGTCGCACAGGAGAAGCTGAACGCCGGCTGGCAGCCGTCCAGGGGCTCCGACCATCCGCCGATGGTGGCGGCCTTCGCCGCGGGGCTGGTGGACTTCCTCGCCGAACGCCTCCGCGTCCAGCTCCGCGGCGAAGGCGCACGCCACGACGTGGTCGCCGCCGCCTTCGGCGCCGGCGGCGAGGACGACCTGGTCCGTCTGCTCGCCCGCGCCGACGCGCTGAAAGCGCTGGTCGAATCCGAGACCGGGGCCAACCTCCTCGCCGCCTACAAGCGCGCCACCAACATCCTGCGTATCGAGGAGAAGAAGGACGGTCCCCATGCCGGCCCGGTGGACGCCTCCTTGCTCGCCGCGGCCGAGGAACAGGCCCTCGCCGCCGCCCTCGACTCGGCCGAGCCCGCATCCCGCGCCGCCCTGGCCAGCGAGGATTACGGCGCCGCAATGTCGGCCCTGGCCGCGCTGCGCGGGCCGCTCGATGCCTTTTTCGAGCGCGTGACCGTGAACGACCCGGATGCGCAACTCCGCCGCAACCGGCTACGCTTGCTCAGCCGGCTGCGTGCCGCCATGGATGCGGTGGCAGACTTCTCCCGTATCGAGGGCTGACCGAAAGCCTTACCCCCACCCTTCCCCGCCGCGGGGAAGGACGACGTTCGCCAGGAGACCACCCTGCAATGACCAAGTGGGTCTACAGCTTCGGCGCCGGCCACAACGAAGGCCGCGCGGACATGCGCAACCTGCTCGGCGGCAAGGGGGCCAACCTGGCGGAGATGGCCAGCATCGGCCTGCCCGTCCCGCCCGGCTTCACCGTGACCACCGAGGTCTGCACCTACTACTACGCCCACAAGCACACCTATCCCGCCGATCTGCGCAGCCAGGTCAGCGACGCGCTGGCCCTGGTGGAGGCGGCCGTCGGCGCCCGCTTCGGCGACGTCCACAAGCCGCTGCTGGTCTCCGTCCGGTCCGGTGCGCGCGTCTCCATGCCCGGCATGATGGACACCGTGCTGAACCTCGGCCTGAACGACGGCACTGTCGCCGGCCTCGCCTCTGGATCGGGCGATGCGCGCTTCGCCTGGGACAGCTACCGCCGCTTCATCCAGATGTTCGGCTCGGTCGTGCTCGGGGTGGACCACCACCGCTTCGAGGAGATCATCGAGCATGTGAAGCTCGACCGCGGCGTCAGCGAGGACACCGACCTGACGGCGCAGGACTGGCACCGCGTGGTCGATGGCTACAAGGACATGGTGCAGGAAGTCACCGGCCAGCCCTTCCCGCAGGACCCGCACGCCCAGCTCTGGGGCGCGATCGGCGCGGTGTTCGGCAGCTGGATGAACCCGCGCGCCAACACCTATCGCCGCCTGCACGACATCCCCGCGGACTGGGGCACGGCGGTGAACGTGCAGGCCATGGTGTTCGGCAACATGGGCAACGACTGCGCCACCGGCGTCTGCTTCACCCGCGATCCCAGCACCGGCGAGAACGTCTTCTACGGCGAGTACCTGATCAACGCGCAGGGCGAGGACGTCGTCGCCGGCATCCGCACGCCCCAGCCCATGTCGAAGGAGCGTTCGAAGCCCGGCGAGAGGAGCATGGAGGAAGCCATGCCCGCCGCCTATGCCGAGCTGGTGCAGGTGCGCGCGACGCTCGAGAAGCACTACCGCGACATGCAGGACATCGAGTTCACGGTGCAGCAGAACAAGCTGTACATGCTGCAGACGCGCAACGGGAAGCGCACCGCGGCAGCCTCGCTCAAGATCGCCGTGGACATGGCACGCGAGGGGCTGATCGACCAGTCCGAGGCCGTGAAGCGCGTGGATCCCAAGGCGCTCGACCAGCTGCTGCACCCGACGCTCGATCCGAAGGCGCCGCGCAAGCCGCTCGGCAAGGGCCTGCCCGCCTCCCCCGGCGCGGCTTCGGGCGTCGTCGTCTTCTCCTCCGACGAAGCGGAGGCGCGCGCCGCCAAGGGCGAGGCCGTCATCCTCGTGCGCATCGAGACCTCGCCCGAGGACATCCACGGCATGCACGCGGCGAAGGGCATCCTGACGACGCGCGGCGGCATGACCAGCCACGCCGCCGTGGTCGCGCGCGGCATGGGCCGCCCCTGCGTTGCCGGCGCCGGCTCCATCACCGTGGACTACGCGCAGCAGGTGCTCTCCGCCGGCGGCAAGCGCGTGAACGCCGGGGAGGTCATCACCCTGGACGGCGCGACCGGCGAGATCTTCGTCGGCGCCGTCGCGATGATCGAACCGAAGCTCTCCGGCGACTTCGCGACGCTGATGGAGTGGGCGGATTCCGTTCGCAAGCTGAAGGTGCGCACCAACGCCGAGACGCCGCTGGATGCCGAGACGGCGCGGAAATTCGGCGCCGAAGGCATCGGCCTCTGCCGCACCGAGCACATGTTCTTCGACCCCGAGCGCATCGGCGCTGTCCGCCAGATGATCATGGCGGAGACGGAAGGCGGCCGCCGCGCCGCCCTCGCGCGCCTGCTGCCCTTCCAGCGCAAAGATTTCGTGGACCTGTTCCGCATCATGGCGGGCCTGCCGGTCACGATCCGCCTGCTCGACCCGCCGCTGCACGAATTCCTGCCCCACAAGGAGGAGGAGATCGAGGAGGTCGCGGCCGATCTCGGCGCCGACGTCGCCGCCATGAAGCGCCGCGTCAGCGAATTGTCGGAAGCCAACCCGATGCTCGGCCACCGCGGCTGCCGGCTCGGCATCACCTATCCCGAGATCTACGAGATGCAGGCCCGCGCCATCTTCGAGGCGGCGGTCGCCATCGGGAAGGAGACGCACAAGGCGCCCGTGCCGGAGATCATGATCCCGCTGGTCATGACGCGCCGCGAGCTGGAGATCACCCGCGCCCTGGTGGACAAGGTGGCGCAGGAGGTCTTCGCCGAATCCGGCTACCACGTCGAATACCTGGTCGGCACGATGATCGAGCTGCCACGCGCCGCGCTCACCGCCGACGCCATCGCCGAGAGCGCCGACTTCTTCAGCTTCGGCACCAACGACCTGACGCAGACCGTCTTCGGCCTGTCGCGCGACGACGCCGGCAAGTTCCTGCCGCTCTACGTGGAGCGCGGGATCCTGCCGAAGGACCCCTTCGTCTCGATGGACATGGAAGGCGTCGGCGCGCTGGTGGAGATCGCCGCGCAGAAGGGCCGCAGCGTGAAGCCCGACCTCAAGCTCGGCATCTGCGGCGAGCATGGCGGCGATCCGGCCTCGGTGCATTTCTGCGCCCGCACCGGCCTCGACTACGTGTCCTGCTCGCCCTACCGCGTGCCCATCGCGCGCCTGGCCGCCGCGCAGGCCGCCTTGTCGGGCGGCGGCGACCGCACGGCGTGACGCGGCGCGGCTGCGGAACCACGCCCCGGCCCTCGCGCGCATGGCTGACGCCGACCGACTGAC
>NZ_JAPSMD010000129.1 GCF_027856955.1 Falsiroseomonas oryzae
GCTGCGCGCCACGGCGCCGCGCAAGGCCGCCGCGCCGGTGCGGCCGCAGGGCAAGGGCCGCCGCATCACGCGCCACTGAGCCGCCCGGGCGGATCGCCGGGAAGCCGGGCCGGTCAGGCCCGGCACCTGCAGCCGCGCGGCTCCGCTTCTCGTTTACTTTTGGGAATGTTATCCTTTACCCTGCCCGGATGGGCACGAGATCCCCGCCGCCGCGCACCTTCGCAGCCAGCCACGCCCGGGGCGGCCGGGCGCCGTGGCGTCCAGCGGGCCCGACCGACTGCCGCGTCACGGCGTGGACCGGGCTGCCCGGGAATTTGTCCGAAGCGCGCGATGGCGCATCCGCGGAAGTGGCCCGACGGCATGGCGCCGGAGCGCCGGTGCGGCCCTACGCCGGCCTGCGCGGCGGATCCCGGCTCAACCCCTTGGCGGCGAGCGCCTGCTCGTAGGCGGCCCAGCGTTCGGCGTGCTGGCGACCGAGTTCATGCAGATAGTCCCAGGAATAGATCCCGGTGTCGTGCAGGTCATCGAAGACCAGCCGCACCGCGTAATTGCCGACCGGCTCCACCTTCAGGATGCCGACATGACGGCGCCCCGGCACGATCACGCGCTGCCCCGGCCCATGGCCCTGGACCTCGGCAGAGGGGCTCTCGACCCGCAGATACTCGGCCGGCAGGGCGAAGCGCTCGCCCGAATCGAAGGTGACGTGCAGCACCCGCTCGGCGCGATTCAGACGGATTTCCGTGGGCGTCGGCATGCAAGCCGCCGGTCAGTCCAGCTTTCGCGCCTCTTCCGGCAGCATCACCGGGATGCCGTCGCGGATCGGATAGGCAAGCCCGGCCTTCTCGCTGACCAGCTCGGACCGCGCGCGGTCGTAGCGCAGCGGACCCTTGGTGACCGGGCAGACCAGGATCTCCAGCAGCCGCGGATCCACCGGCGCGCCCGCATGCCCCGTCTCGCCACTCATCGCCGCATTCCCTCGCAATCCCGGCGCTGTCTAGCTTGGCCGGCCTTCGGGCGCCATGCCATGGCTGTCCATCTGCATCAGCGCGATCAGCATCCGCGCCCGCTCCTCGGCGCCGGCCGCCTCCAGCAGCGCCTGTTTCTCCACCACCTCGAAAGGGCAGACCATGCAGAGGGTGGTGACCAGCATCGCGTCCGGGGTGTTCTCCACTGCCTCCCAGTTCGCCTCGATGCCGCGTGCGCGGAAATAGGGGCGCAACGCGCCCAGCAGCGCCTCCCGGTCCAGCTGAGGCTTCGGCCCCTCCACCCCCAGATCGGCGGCGTAGCCCGCATAGTCGGCGCGCACGCGCCGGTAGCCGCGCCGCCCCGCGATCTCCTCGGCGATGCGGAAGCGGATCACGCCGGTCAGCGTGATCAACAGGCGGCCGTCATCGGTCTCGGCGAAGGATGAGACGCGGCCGAGGCAGCCGACGCGGTAGACCTGCGACCCGGCCGCCGTCTTCGGCAGGGCCGGGTCCCCCTGCACCATGCCGAACATCCGCCCGGACCCGAGCGAATCCTCGACCATCGCCAGGTAGCGCGGTTCGAAGATGTTCAGCGGCAACCGTCCTTCGGGCAGCAGCAGCGCGCCGGAGAGCGGGAAGATCGGGATCTCCGCGGGGAGATCCTCGAAGGCGGGATGGAAGGCGGGCATCGTCTCCTGCTCGGCCGCACGCGGCGGCCCTGGGCTCGCCCCGGGCCGCGGCGCATCGCGCGCCACGGCCGGCGGCCCGACGGGACAGCTCAGCGGAACAGAAGGGTGGAGAGCTTCCGCCGTCCCGCAAGGGTCGCGGGGTCGTCGAATCCCCAGGCCTCGAAGAACTTGAGCAGCTGCTTGCGCGCCGCCTCGTCGTTCCAGGCCTTGTCGCGCCGGATCGCCTCGATCAGCGCATCCACCGCCTTGCCCCGCTCGCCCATCGCGTTCAGCGCGACCGCCAGGTCGATGCGTGCGGCGTGGTCGTCGGCGTCGGCGGCCAGGCGGCGCTCGAACTCGCCGAGCTTCTCGCGGGCCTTGCGGCCCTCGATCGCCAGCTGGAGGGCGGAGCGGACGGACGCGACCTCGGCGTGGTCCTTCAGCTTCTCCGGCACCTGGTCGAGCACCTGCTGCGCCTGCTCCTCCTCGTCCAGGTTCATCAGCGCACGTGCCAGGCCGGCGAAGGCCTCGGCGTTCTCCGGCTCGGCCTGCGCCAGCGCGGCGAACAGCTCGAGCGCGGTGCGGTGATCGCCCTGCTCCGCGGCCGCCTTCGCCTCCGCCAGCAGGTCGGCGCCGGGCATGCTGCCGCCGCCCATCTTGAGAAGGTTCTCGACGAACTTCTTGACCTCGCCTTCCGGCAGCGCGCCCTGGAACAGGTCGGCGATCTGGCCCTGCACGAAGCCGACCACGGTCGGCACCGACTGCAGCGGCAGTCCCATCTGGGCCAGCTGCTGGACCAGGGCGCGGTTCTTGTCGATGTCGATCTTGACCAGCCGCACCCGGCCCTGCGCCGCGCGCACCACCTTCTCGAGCGTCGGCGTCAGCGTCTTGCAGGGGCCGCACCACGTCGCCCAGAAATCCACGAGTACGGGGACTTCCTTGCTGCCCTGGATGACGTCCTGCATGAAGCTGCGCTGGTCGCCGTCCTTCACCGGGTCGGCGCCGCCGGCGGCGCCGGACAGCCCGTTGCCGCCTGGCGCGGTCTGGCGGGTCGGGTCGAAGATCACGTCCATTGCGGGCATTCCCCAGTCCTGTTGCCCGTTAGATGCGCAGCATCGGCGCGAAGGGCAATGGGGGCCCCGCCGTGCCCGCGGTCAGCCAGGGGCGGCCTCCGGCGGATCGACCAGTTCGGGCGCGTGGCCCAGGCCCTCGAGGAAGCGTAGCAGGTCGGCGGGCCGGATCGCGGTGGTCATGGCGTTGGTCAACGGGTGGAAGTTCACCCATTCGAAGCCCTGCATCAGGTGCCGGTCGAACACCGGCCGCACGGCGCCCGGCCTGGCATTGACCAGGCCGAAAGGGGTGACCGAGCCGGGCTCGACCCCGAGTTGGGCGAGCAGTTCCTCCGCTGTCGCAAACCCGACCCGCGCAACACCGATGGCACGCGCGAGGGCGTTGACGGAAACCCGCCTGTCTTCCTCAAGCACCGCGAGCACGAAGGGTCCCTCTGTCTTCCGGGGCGCCAGAAACAGGTTCTTCGAATGGCCGCCGGGCAGTTCGGGGCGAAGCGCCTTGCTCTGTTCCACCGTGAAGACGGGCGGATGGGACACGGTGCGGTGCTCGATGCCGAGGGCATCGAGGCGCGCAAGCAGGGCCTTGGGCGTCTCGGGCATGGTGGGGTGTCTTGGCGAGGGTTGGGGCCCGGTGATTGCCGGCACCGTGGGTGGCTTGCAATCCCGCGTCGCCGTGGTAAAAGCCGCGCCCTCGACGGAGCGCGGGCGTAGCTCAGGGGTAGAGCACAACCTTGCCAAGGTTGGGGTCGAGGGTTCGAATCCCTTCGCCCGCTCCAGTCGGTCTCATGACAACCTGTCTCTCATTGATGTGCCCTGGCGCTGAGGCGCAGGTTCGGCCGACCTTTGCGCGGAAGGCTTGATACTTCGGCACCGCAACGGCTGGCCTTCGGGCGTCTCGCTCCGGGTTTGGTTGCGAGCTTTGGTGCCCTTGGAAGGCACGCTATCCGTCCCTCGTCTCACTGCGCCGTCACCGCCGAGCAGCCCCACGTTTCGTCAACGCTCGAGGCTCTTCGTGTGATTACGTCTCCTTCATGATTGCGTGGTTGGTTTGTGCACGCTTCAGACGGAGGCCCCGCTGTGCGCCAGCTTTCCATAGGTCGAGTTGCGACAAGTCTCGCGGCGGTCCTTGCCGCGAGCACGCTGGCGCTGTCCGCCATCCTCGTGCCCGAGCGCCTGCGCGACTGGCGCGACGCCGAGCGCCAGGCCGGGATCACCGTGGCGATGGCAACCATGGGTAAAGCGTTGATCGAACTGTCGTTGGAGCGCTCGCTCGTCCAGGTGGCGCTGCAACTGCCCGATCCGCTCTCGCCTCAGTTCCGCGACATGATCGAGCGTCAGCGCACTTTGGCGGGAACTGGCTTCACCGAGGCAATCGGGATGCTGCGCGCGGTGGGCACGCCCGAGGCCATGGTCCTGGCGCACGACACCGAGCAGCGGCTGGAGGGATTGGCAGGACTTCGTCGCCCGGCGAGTGGCCAGCTTCGCCGCCCACTCGCCGATCGTGACCCCGAGGTACTGGAGCGCTGGGCTGCCGAGGTCCCGGCCCTGATCGCCGAGATCGAGAACCGCCGTGGCACCGCGCGAGGCATCGCTGAGCCGGTGCCGGCCGGCGTCGCGATCCGTGATCAGCTGCAGCACCTCGCCTGGGCCGTGCGCGAATATGGCGGCCGTGACCGCACCTACCTTGCCACGGCGCTCGCCGCGGGCCGCAGGCTTAGCGAACAGGATCTGCGGCGGATGGAGGGGCTCGACGCACCCGCCCGCCGCCGGCTCTATGCGCTGGAGGCCATCGAGCGCCACCCCGCATTGACCGATGAACTGCGGAGCGGGCTGCGGCAATTGGTCGACGAGTATCGCGGCGGCTACACGCAGTTGCGCGCCTCGTTGATCGAGGCCAGCCGTATGGAGCAGCCCTATCCCGTCAGCTTCGACGCGTATTTCCAGGAATCCAGCCGGGTGCTGGGCCTCGCAACTGCGCTGTCGGTGGCCGCGGGCAATGCGAACAAGGCTTACTGGACCGATATGGGGACGCAGGTGGCGCGCGAGACCGCGCTTGTGCTGGGGCTCACCTTGCTGGCCATCGCGGCCGCCCTGGGGCTGGTTTGGTTTGTGCGGCGGCGTGTCACGCAGCCGTCTGCTGGCCTTGCAATGCTCGTCGAGCGCATCGCGGACGGGGATCTGGAGGCGCGCGCCGATCTCGGCCGCCCGCCCCAGGAGATCTCGCGCGTCGCCGGGGCGTTGGAGACGCTGCGCGCTCGCCTGATCGCCGCGCGCGCGGAGGAGGCACGCGCCGCGGCCGACCAGGAGGCCAAGCTGCGTCGCCAGCAGGCGACAGAGCGCTTCGCGGCCGATTTCTCCGCAGTGATCGGCGGGGTTCTGAGCGAACTCGGCCAATCCTCCGCCCGCATGCGCGAGACGGCGGGCACCATGGCCCAGCTCGCGGCCTCGACGCGCGACGAGGCCGCGGCGGTGCAGGCGGCCAGCGAGGCCGGCGCGCTTGGGCTCAACGAGGCGCGCGGCGCTGCCACCCGACTGCGTGAGAGCGCCCAGGCCGTCACGGCCGGCGTGCGCCGCGCGGGCAGCCAGGTGGCCGCCGCCGTTGAGCAGTCCGCCGATAGCGAGCGCTTGGTTCATGGTCTCTCCGCGGCGGCAGCCGAGATCGGCGCGGTGATGGAGACCATCCGTTCCATCGCGGGGCAAACCAACCTGCTCGCGCTCAACGCCACCATCGAGGCGGCACGGGCGGGCGAGGCGGGCAAGGGGTTTGCCGTCGTCGCGGGGGAGGTGAAGGCGCTCGCTGCCCAGACAGCGCGCGCCACGGAGGAGGTAGCGCAGCGCATCGCGGCGGTCCAAAGCTCCACCAACGCAGCCGCGGGCAGCATCGCGCGCATCGCCGAGGCCGTGGCCGAGATGCGCCTGGCGGCATCGGAAATCGCCGAGGGCATTGACGCCCAGGCGGCGGAGATTGGGGCCATCGCGGGCCGGCTGGACGAGGCGGTCACCGGCAACGACGATGTGCTCGCACGGATGCGCTCGCTGGCCGCGGCTGCCGAGGCCGGCGGCGGGGCTGCCCAGAGCGTACTGGTCGTCTCGCAAGAGGTGGGCACGCGGGCCGAGGCGCTGCGCGGCGAGGTGGACGGCTTCCTGGCCTCGCTCGAACGCGCCGGCGACCGGCGCCGCTACGACCGCCAGAGCGTTGACTTGCCGGCGCGGCTCGAGTGGCCTGGGGGCGGTTTCGACACGCGCGTGGACAACATCTCGCGCGGCGGGGCGCGGGTGAAGGGGAGGCCAGACCGGCCTGTGGGCTCGGAGGTGCAGCTTGTCATCGCTGGCCTGCGCCCGATTTCTGCTCGGGTCGCACGGGAAGATGAGGGCGGGACGGGGCTCCTTTTCGTGGCGTCCGAAGCCACGGAGGCGGCACTTGATGTGATGCTCGCTCAGCTCGATCGCCGCGCTGCGGCATGAGATACCGTTTGAGAATCGTTCAGCCCGACGCGGGGGTGATTTGCGTCGTGTATGAACGGCACCTTCGAGACAACGGATTTTGGCATCATACGAGATTCCCCGTGCGCTTGCTGACGTAGCGCGGGGCACGAAGGCGGTGACAGACACAGCTCACGGCGTGCGCGCGTGTGCGGCGCAGACGAGCGCAGCCGCATCGCAGGCCTGTGCCGCATCCTTTGAGCTGGCTCAGCGGTCGGAGCAATTGAACCAGCAGGTGACGGACTTCCTCTCGGGCATCTGTGCTGCGTGGCGCAAACGCGCTTTCATGGATCGGAACGCAAAGTCTGCAGCTTTGCGTTCTGCTCCCGCCAGCGCTCAGGGAACTGGCCGAAGAGCCGCGGTAGCGTGACGCTTGGTCCCTGGCGCCCGTTCAGGATGTCTTCGACCAGGTCCGGCGCGAGCGTGGTCAGTTGAAGCAATCGGCCGAGGTAGCCCCGGTTGATGTTCTCCCCTTTCGGCATCTCGGTGATGGAAGCGTAGCGTCCCTCATCCAGAAGCCGCTGGTACCGGAACGCGCGTGGCAAGCCCCCATGAGGTTGGCCGGGTTCAATGAGAGCCTCTTGTTGAGGCACCCAGCCTGGTTACCCTGCGTGGCGGCGCGAACAGCACGACTTTTGGGGCTGGCGGTCGGTAGCCCAGCGACGAGTGCGGGCGTTTCTCGTTGTAGTGCCGCCGCCAGCGCTCGATCAGCACGCGCGCTTCCGCGAGGGTGTGGAACACTTCGCCGTTCAGCAGTTCATCCCGCAGTCTGGCATTGAAGCTCTCCACATAGCCGTTCTCCCAGGGGCTGCCTTTCTCGATGTAGGCCGTCGTCGCTCCGACGCCGACAATCCAGCCCTTCACGGCGTCGGCGACGAACTCCGGCCCTTGGTCGGAGCGGATGTGCGCAGGTATGCCACGCGCGATGAAGAGATCGGCGAGCACGTCAATGACGTCCGTCGAGGAACGCTTCCGCGCCACCCGGATCGCCAGCGCCTCGCGCGTGAACTCATCCACCACGCAGAGCATCCGGAACCTCCCCCAGTCGTCTGTCCGGTCCTCGACGAAATCGTAGGCCCACACATGATTGGCGTGTTCTGGCCGCAATCGGATGCAAGAGCCGTCCGCCAGCCACAGCCTGTCGCGCTTTGGCTGCCGCTGCGGCACCTTCAGACCCTCACGGCGCCAGATCCGCTCCACCCTCTTGTGGTTCACCGCCCAACCCGCATCCCGCAGCAGCGCCGCAATCCGGCGGTAGCCGTAGCGCCCGTAGCGCCGCGCCAGCTCGATGATGTCGGCCGTCAGCGCCGCTTCGTCGTCCGCACCCCGCGGCCGCTTCTGCTGCGTCGAGCGGTGCTGCCCCAGAACCCGGCAGGCGAAGCGCTCCGAGACACCCAGGCTCGCCGTCACATGCTCAACGCAGCGCCTCCGGCGGGCCGGGCTCACCAGTTTCCCGAGGCGGCCTCCTTCAAAACCACCTTCTCGAGCGTCAGGTCCGCCACTGCCTTCCGCAACCGCGCATTCTCCCGCTCGAGCTCCTTCAGCCGCTTCACTTGGTCGAGTTTCAGCCCGCCAAACTCCGCCCGCCAGCGAAAGTACGTCGCCTCGCTCACCGCGATCGCCCGCACCGCATCCGACACCGGCTTCCCCTGCGCCACCAGCACCTACACCTGGCGCAGCTTGGCTACGATCTCCTCCGGCGTGTGCATCCGCTTCCGGCCCATGCTCCGCCTCCCTCGGCTCCCGCGGCTCTCAATACCGCAGGCCCACTCCTACCGGGGAAGACCACAGACAGCCGGCGGCATCCTCGGCAGCTATGCGGCAACCGCAGCGCTCGACACCTTTATCGCCACGAAGGGCGACCGGCACTCGGCCGATCCGGCCATGCTGCACAGCGCGCGTCTTGTGATGACGACAGAGACGGAGGAGGGCTCCGCCTGGGCCGAAGCGCGCATCAAGGCGCTGACCGGCGGGGATCCGGTGACGGCGCGCTTCATGCGGCAGAACTTCTGCACATATGTGCCCGCGTTCAAGCTGACGATCAGCGGTAATCACCAGCCCGTGCTGCACAATGTCGATCAAGCGGCACGGCGCCGCTTCAACATCGTGCCCTTCCTGCACGCGCCGGCGACGCCGGATCCGGATCTGCCAGACAAGCTTCGTGCCGAATGGCCCGGCATTCTGCGCTGGATGATCGCGGGCTGCATGGATTGGCAGCGGCTGGGACTTCGTCCGCCCAAGGTCGTGGTCGACGCCACGGCCGAGTACTTCGACGAGCAGGACATCCTGGGGCAATGGCTTGAGGAATGCTGCGAGACGGGACTGGCGTTCGGCGAGGTCTCCAAGGTGCTGTTCAATGCGTGGCGGATCTACGCGGTCGACCGCGGCGAGAGCCCGCACAACCCGAAGTGGCTCGGCACGGCGCTGCAGCGGCGTGGGCTCAAGAGCGTCCGGGACTGCGATCTGTTTCGCGGTCGCGGGTACCGCGGGGTGCGCTTGCGGGTGCCGTCGGAGTCGACTGGCGATGATCCGGAAGGATAGGAGCACAGGCTCAGCGACCTGAGCGACGCGTGCGTCGCGTCTTCGCATTGATCGCTCTACGCGCGCGCACGCACACGCGTGTGGGCGGCAAATGAGATCACGCGTCGCACGCGACGCATGCGTCGCTCGACAGCGAATGCGCGCGCGGGAGTCCCGGCGCTGCCCGTCCTGTCGTGACACACGCGCGTCTTCCCGTGCAGAAAAACAGCGCCTCTCACGCCGTGGTCGTAGCGCTGCGTAGAGCATCGCAATTGCGGCTGATTGAACCGACGATTCCTGATCCCGTAGAATCACGCTGCGCAGCGGCGCTGGTGCTGCTGTCGCTGGAGCGCCGCATGCCAGCCAAGCCCTTCACGCCGACCGACGAGCAGCGTCGCCTGGTCAAGGCGATGGCCGGCTACGGCGTCCCGCATGACGACATCGCGCTCGTCGTGAAGTGCAGCCCCCCGACGCTGCGCAAGCGCTTCCGCCACGAGCTCGACGTCGCCACCATCGAGGCGAATGCCCGCGTGGCCCAGACGCTCTACCAGCAGGCCACGACGCCGGGGAACATCGCGGCGACGATATTCTGGCTCAAGGCCCGCGCCGGCTGGCGCGAGAAGCACGCCGTCGAGGTCACCGGCAAGGACGACGCGCCGGTCGCCCAGCAGATCGTCGTCGTCCGCCGCTTCGTCGATCCGCAGGAACGCGCCGCCGTCATGCTGGAGGGCAAGGCCGAATGACCGCTGCTCCGCCCTCGCCGATGTTTCCGGCCTACAAGACGGCGCCGGTCGCCGAGTTGATCCCCTATGCCCGCAACGCCCGCACCCACTCCGACGCGCAGGTCGCCCAGATCGCCGCCTCCATCCGGGAGTTCGGCTTCACCAACCCGATCCTGGTCGATGGCGAGCGCGGCGTCATCGCCGGCCACGGGCGGCTCATGGCGGCGCGCAAGCTCGGCCTGGCCGAGGGTCGCACCGACCCCGACGAGGTGCCGGGCCTACCGGAAACACCGCTCACCCGTTCGGGTGATGTCTGGCTGCTCGGCCGGCACCGGCTGGCCTGCGGTGACAGCACCGATCCGGCGGTGGTCGCCAAGGCGCTGAACGGCGTCCGGCCGCACCTGATGGTCACCGACCCGCCCTATGGCGTGGAGTACGACCCGGCCTGGCGGAACGCGGCCCTGGAGGGCTCCGGCACGAAGCGGACGGGGCGCGTGCTGAACGACCACCGGGCGGACTGGCGCGAGGCCTGGGCGTTGTTTCCGGGGGATGTGGCCTATGTCTGGCACGGCGCGCTGCACGCCACGACCGTGGCCGAGAGCCTCACCGTCTGCGGCTTCGACATCCGTGCCCAGATCATCTGGGCCAAGGACCGCCTGGTGCTCGGGCGGGGCCACTACCACTGGCAGCACGAGCCCTGCTGGTATGCGGTGCGCGACGGCGCCAAGGGCCACTGGGCCGGGGACCGCAAGCAGACCACGCTCTGGCAGATCCCGTACCGCGACCAGGACGCGGCGACGGTGCACGGCACGCAAAAGCCGATGGCGTGCATGCGGCGGCCCATCGAGAACAACTCCAGCCCTGGCCAGGCGGTCTACGAGCCGTTCAGCGGTTCAGGGACGACGCTCATCGCCGCCGAGATGTCCGGCCGGGCCTGCCAAGCGGTGGAGTTGTCGCAGGCCTATGTCGATGTCGCGGTGGCGCGCTGGCAGGCCTTCACCGGCGAGGTGGCGCGGCTGGAGGGCGACGGGGCGAGCTTCGCCGAGGTCGCCCAGGCACGCGGCGTGGCAACGGAGCAGGCGTCGTGACGGCGCATGCGCCGACCGCCGAGGAGCGCCGGACGGTGCGCGCCATGGCCGGTTTCGGGGTGCCGCAGGAGCAGATCGCGACGTTACTCGATATCGATGCCAAGACGCTGCGCAAGCACTTCCGGGCGGAGCGGGACCGCGGCTCGATCGAGGCGACGACCAAGGTGGCGCAGTCGCTGTTCCGGATGGCGACCGAGGGCAACAACGTCGCAGCGCCGATCTTCTGGATGAAGGCGCGGGCGGGCTGGCGCGAGAGGCATGACATCTCGGTCGGCCCGAGAGAGGACGGGCCTGCTGCGGTCGTGTGGAAGGTGATCAGCGGGGTGGAGCGCACCGATCAGCTCAGCGACGACGAACTCGCGCGCATCGCCGGCCGCGCCCTCGACGAAACTGGCGCCTAGCCACGCCGCATCGCATCTGCTCACCACCGACCAACGACCGTTGCTCAGTGGTGAACAGGGTGAGTGCGACAAGCCCCTAACCATCGTTGATCTCTCCCTGCCTTGACAGGCTCTGGGCGCGGCGACCGGGCGTGCGGCGGCCAGCGCGGGCAAAGCTAAATGCGTGCGAGGCATGGGGGGATAACGCGCGGAGACGGCACCCAAATCGTCGCTTGCCATTTGGCCGATCGGAGTCCATTTTGAGCCGAATGGCAGGCGGAGGGATTGATGCTCGCCCTGACAGAGATCGTAACGCGGCATCCGGACTATTCGGCCGAGCCCATCACCGACCAGGAGGCCGAGGCGGCGTTCCGAGCGGTTCTCAACCTGTTCCAGCGCTGGAACGTGACCGACGAGCAGGCCGCAGTGCTGCTCGACGTCCCGCCGCGAACCCTGGCCCGGTGGAAGGCTACACGGGCGCCGGGGCGGCTCGGGCGCGACGGCAAGGCACGCCTGTCGAACCTGCTTGGCATTCACAAGGCCCTGCGGGTCGTCTTCCGGGAGCCGCAGCGAGGCTATGGCTGGGTCAAGACAACAAACCAGGCCTTCGGCGGCCGTTCCGCTCTCGACGTCATGCTGGGCGGCGAGCTCACCGACCTGATGCGGGTGCGGCGCTACCTCGACGCAGAGCGTGGCGGCTGGTGATCGACCCGGCCTCGGTGTCGACGAGTGGGGTCCAGTGGGTCGGGGCGCGCCGGATCATCCGCAGCATCCATCCGCCGATCGACCTATTCGAGGATATCGCCGATCCAGAGGACTGGCCGCTGCTGATCGCGGCCGAGATGAAGACCAACCCTCGTCTCAAGGAAGCCATCGGCAACCTCGACCAGGTACTGCCGGCACGCCGGGTCTCAGGGCCAGGCGCGTCGTACCTCATGGCGCCCTTTACTCACGCCAGCCCGGACCGGCCGAGCCGCTTCAGCGACGGCCGCCACGGGGTCCTCTACGTCGGCCGAACCTTTGAGACGGCGCTCGCGGAAACCATCCATCATCACGAGCGGTTCATGGTGGCCACCACACAGGAGCCGGGCTGGACCTCGCAGTTCCGGGAGCTTGTGCTCGACGTCCGAGGCGAACTGCACGACCTGCGCAGCGGAGGAGACTTCGCCTCCGCCTTGGATCCCGATGCATACGCCACGGCTCAAGCGTTGGCAGTTGCATTGCGCGTGGCTGGTTCGGAGGGGCTAGTCTACCCGAGCGTGGGCGACGCGGGCGGGGAATGCGCCGGCCTATTCTACCCGGACCTTGCCGGCAGCGTGGTGCAGGGGCGGCACCTCGATTACCACTGGGACGGTGCACGCGTGGATTTAGTCCGCGAGGTCTCGACACCGTCGAGGGTTTTCCGGGTCGGATAGCCGAGTGTCGCGCGGCCGAGCGCTGTTCACCTCTGTCGGCGCGGCGGCCGAACGAAGCGGCTGCTGGCCCCTGAGTAAGCGCTTCGCACCGGCATCTCGCGCGACGGATGTGCCGCCGAGGGAGCCCGAGCCCGCTCTGCCCCTGCTCCGCGGTCGAGACCCGGTAGAGCCCGACCGCGTAGCGCGGGACGCCCCTGCCCTGCCGGTCAGCCGGCATCGGCGATGCGGTAGATGCTTTAGGAGCCCTTGGCACCCTGCCGGTCCCGGCCGACCTGGCGCACCCGCTCCAGCACCTCGATTGCGATGCGCTGGCGCGTCTTCAGCCCGGCCAGGAACCCGCGCACCGTGTGGGCCTGCCAGCCGGTTGCCTCGTCGATCTGCGCCACGATCGCGCCCTCGGGCCGGCGCAGCAGGGCGAGGACCGACGCCTGCTTTGTGCCCTCGCGCGGCTTGCGCGGCACGCCGGGCTGGCGCGACTGCCGGGGCGGCTTGCCGGCGAGGGCGGCGCACGGCGCGGCGACTTTGCCGATGCGTCGCTAGACACCAGCAGCATCGCCTTCGTGCTCGACTGCCATGTCTGATGGGATGGACGGTCCCCGCTTCTCTGCGCCGATGTGCGAGGCTGGCCTTCGGTGCCACTTAGCGGAGGAGGAGCGATCATGCAGGTGACGACCATTGGCCTCGACATCGCCAAGCAGGTGTTCC
>NZ_JAPSMD010000130.1 GCF_027856955.1 Falsiroseomonas oryzae
CGGCCACCGGGGGCGAGCACGGCGCCATCCTCCACCCGCAGCTCGCCGGCCGCCACGCCGAAGCGCTGCGCGGCGCGGCTCAGCAGCTCGCGCCGCAGCGTCGCAGCCGCGGCGCGCAGCTGCACGCCGGCATTCTGGATGGAGAGCGAGCCATAGGTCGGCCCCTGGTCCGGCGTCAGCGCGGTGTCACCCTCGATCACCCGCACGCGGCCGAGCGGCACGTCGAGCTCCTCCGCCGCGATCTGCATGAAGCCGGTGCGCACGCCGGTGCCGAGGTCGACCTTGCCGATATAGACGGTCACGCGGCCGTCGGATTCCAGCGCCAGGAAGGATTCCACGCGGTCGGTCGCGACCGGCTTCTCGGTCCAGGCGGCGGCGCCGCGCGGCAGGCCGCCGGCGGTGAAGGCGACCAGCAGCGCGCCGCCGGCCTTCAGGATGGAACGGCGGTCCAGGGAGATGGTGTCCATCGTCGCCTCCCTCACGCCTGCGCCGCGCGGATCACGGCCGCGACCACGCGCGGATGCGTGCCGCAGCGGCAGATGTTGTTGGCCAGCGCCTCCTTCACCTGCGCCTCGGTCGGGCGCGGCGTCTTCGCCAGGAAGGCGGCCGCTTCCATGATCATGCCGTTGGTGCAGTAGCCGCATTGCACAGCCTGCTCCTCGATGAAGGCGGTCTGCAGCTTGTGCGGGCGCTCCGGCGTGCCGAGCCCTTCCAGGGTCACCACCTGCTTGCCAGCGGCGCTGGCCACGGGCACCGAGCAGGAGCGCACCGCCTGACCGTCGATGTGCACGGTGCAGGCGCCGCACTGCGCCAGCCCGCAGCCGTAATGCGGGCCCTTCAGCGCGAGCTCGTTGCGCAGCGCGTACAGCAGCGGCATCTGCGGGTCGTCCACCGTGACCGACACGGCACGGCCATTGACCGTCATGGCCAGCGTCTGGCTCATCGTCTCTCTCCCTGACCACTGCCCTTCGATCTGGGCTGCCCCAGCAGAGCGCAACGCGGCCCGAACCGCAATGCGCGCTTGCTCGCGCCGTCAGGCGAAGGCGCTCTCCAGCCGCGCGAGCATTGCCTCCTCCGCCGCCGAGACCCGGTGCAGCAGGCCGAGGAAGCCGCCGGCCGCCTCGGCGATCCGGCGGGCGCGGCCGATCGTCTCCTGCCGCAGCGCCGCACGCGCCGGCGCCGTCAGGCGCGCAACGACGGCGTGCGTATGGTCGTGCCATGCCGTCTCGAGCTGCCGCGACGGCGGCGCGGTCAGCCAGGACTGCAGCAGTTCGGCTGCTTCCGGCCGGCCGAGCAGGCCGGCCTCGCCCGCCGCCTGCATCACCGCCGCCTTCTCAAGCGGATCGATCGTGCCGTCGGCCCAGGCGACGAGGACCAGCGGCGCCATGGTGAGCGCCGCCACCGTCGCGGGCCGGATGCCGAGGGCATCCAGTTCCCTGAGCACCACGGGATCGGAGATGCCGGAGGTGGCCGCCAGTGCCTGCAGCCGCGACGCCTCGGCATCGGCAGCGCGCAGCCGGGCCAGCAGGATCTCCTCCTGCTCGGCGAAGAAGGCGTTTTCCAGCGCGCGCCCGCGCTGCACGATCACATGCTCGCCCATGCGGTCCTCCACGCCCTGCTCGCAAGGAGCCTAGCGGCCCAGCCCCGCGGAACGGAAGCGCCGCCAGGCGGTTCTCCCGGTGTCGGAGCCGGAACCAGCATGAAAAGGGACCTCATCGCCGCGCGGGATCGCGCGGGGGCGACGCGCCGCGCGCATTCCATGCCTTTCGGCGCGCAGCCCCTGCCAGGGGCTGGCGTGCGCTTCCGCGTCTGGGCGCCGAGCCAGCGGTCCATCGGGCTCAAACTCGACGGCTCGGCAGAGGCGCTGCCGATGCGCCGGGACGACGCGGGCTGGCACGACGCGACGGTCGAGACGGCGCGGCCAGGCGCCCGCTACCGCTTCGTATTGGCGGATGGCCGTCGCCTCGCCGATCCCGCCTCCCGTTGCCAGCCGGAGGGCGTCCACGGGCCGAGCCAGGTGGTCGATCCCACCGCGCATGGCTGGACCGACGCCGGCTGGCGCGGACGCCCCTGGCATCAGGCCGTGATCACAGAGCTGCATGTCGGCGCGTTCACGCCGGCGGGCACGTTCCGCGCAGCGATCGAGCGGCTGGACCACCTGGCAACGCTCGGCGTCACGGCGATCGAGCTGATGCCGGTGGGCGCGTTCCCCGGCCGTTTCGGCTGGGGCTACGACGGCGTGCTGCCCTTCGCGCCGCACCCGGCCTACGGCGCTCCCGAGGATCTGAAGGCGCTGGTGCAGGCGGCGCATGCGCGCGGCCTGATGGTGCTGCTCGACGTCGTCTACAACCACCTGGGACCGGAGGGGAACAGCCTGCAGCAGATCGCACCCGAGGCGTTCAGCGCGCGCCACGCCACGCCCTGGGGCGCCGCCTTCGACCTGGACGGGCCGGCCAGCGCCTTCACGCGCGGCTTCCTCATCCACAACGCGCTCTACTGGATCGAGGAGTTCCACATGGACGGGCTGCGGCTGGACGCGGTGCATGCGATGCGCGACGACGGCCCGCGGCACCTGCTGGAGGATCTGGCGGAGGCGGTGCGCGCCGCCGTCCCTGACCGGCATGTCCACCTGGTCCTGGAGAATCCGGCGAACGACGCGGCGCCGCTGGCGCGTGACGGCGCCGGCCGGCCACGGCTCTACACGGCGCAATGGAACGACGACGTCCACCATGCGCTGCACTGCGCCGTGACGGGCGAGGCCGAGGGCCACTACGCGCGCTTCGCCGGGGAGACGCACAAGCTGGGCCGGGCGCTCGCAGCCGGCTTCGCGCGTGAGGACGACGCAGCCGCCACGCTGCCGCCCACCGCCTTCATCGCCTTCGCGCAGAACCACGACCAGGTCGGCAACCGGGCGCTCGGCGAGCGGCTGGCCGCGCTAGCCCCGGTGGAGGCGGTGCGCGCCGCGGCCGCCTGCTGCCTGCTGCTGCCGCAGGTCCCGCTGCTCTTCATGGGCGAGGAATGGGGCGCCGCGCAGCCCTTCCCCTTCTTCTGCGACCTCGGGCCCGGCTTCGCCGATGCGGTGCGGGAGGGGCGGCGCGCCGAGTTCGCCGCCTTCGCCGCCTTCCGCGAGCCCGCCGCGCGCGACCGCATCCCCGACCCGCTCGCGGACGAGACCTTCGCGGCGGCGAAGCTGCGCTGGGAGAGCCTGGAGCAGCCGGAACACGCCACTTGGCTCTGCTGGCACCGGCGCATCCTGGCGGTGCGGCGCGCCGAGATCCTGCCGCTCCTGCTGCGCATCCGCGCCGGCGGCGACTTCGTGCTGCGCGGCGACGGCGCGGTGAGCGTGTGGTGGGACGCGACGGAGGTGACATTGCAGCTCGACACCAACCTCTCCGGCCAGCCGGTCGACGGCTTCGGCACGCCACGCGGACGCGCGATCTGGCAGGAGGGCGCGGCAGCGGGCGACACGCTCGGCCCCTGGTCGCTGCGCTGGAGCATCGCGGGGGCGCGACGATGACGGAGGCACTAGACCGGCTCGCCGCCTCCATGGGGATCGAGCCCGAATACCGCGACGTGCGCGGCGAGACGGTGCGCGCCGAGGCGCGCACCAAACGCCTGCTGCTCGCCGCCATGGGCGTGCCGGCCGAGGACGAGGCGGCAGCGCGGGCCGCGCTCGAGCGGCTGGAGCGCGACGCCTGGCGCAACCCCCTGCCGCCGGTCGCGGTGGTGTACGCGGATGGCGGTCCCGGCGCGGTGGAGGTGACGCTGCCCGCGGGCACCCACGCGATCGGCTGGCGTATCGCGCTGGAGGATGGCGCGGAGCGCGGCGGGCAGGCCGGCTTCGGCAGCCTGGACCGGCTCGACGCCCGCGAGCTGGACGGGCGCAGGCTGGAACGTCGCCGCCTGCTGCTGCCGCCCGACCTGCCTTGGGGCTATCACCGCCTGTCGCTGGACCCGGGCGGGGCGACGGCGTCGTTGATCGTCACGCCGGGCCGGTGCTGGCTGCCGCCGGCGGCGGCGGAGGGACGCCGGCTCTGGGGCGTCGCGGCACAGCTCTATCTGCTGCAGTCGGCGACGGATTGGGGGATCGGCGATTTCGGCGACCTGCGTCGCCTGACGGAGCTGTGCGCCGCGCGCGGTGCCGACATCGTCGGGCTCAACCCGCTGCACGCGCTGTTCACCGACAATCCCGAGGCGGCAAGCCCCTACTCGCCCGCCAGCCGCCTGTTGCTGAACGTGCTGAACATCGCGGTCGCCGGGATTCCCGAATTCGCGCACTGCCCGCCGGCACGTGCGCTGCTGGAAACGCCGGCCTTCTGCGCGCGGCTCGATTCAGCGCGCGCGGCGTCACTGGTGGACTACACGGCGGTGGCCGAACTGAAGCTGGAGGTGCTGCACCACCTCTTCGCCGCCTGCCGCGACGCCGCGGACCGCAGCCGATGGCAGGACTTCGCGGCCTTCCGCGAGGCGCAGGGCGCGGCCTTCGCGCGCAGCTGCCTGTTCCTCGCGCTGCGCGAGCACTTCGCGGCGCGCGACCCCGCCCTCGCCGACTGGCGCCGCTGGCCGGCGCCGTTCCGCGACCCGGACTCGCCCGACATCCGCCGCTTCGCGCAGGACCATGCGGACCGCGTGGACTTCCACGCCTGGCTGCAATGGGTGGCCGACGAACAGCTCGGCCGCGCGGCGCAGGCCGCGGCCGGCATGGAGGTGGGGCTCTACCGCGACCTTGCGGTCGGCGCCGACAGCGCAGGGGCGGAAACCTGGACGGACCAGGCGGCGGTGCTCTCGGGCGTGCAGGTCGGCGCGCCGCGCGACATCTTCAATCCCGCCGGGCAGGACTGGGGCCTGCCGCCCTTCCACCCGCGGGCGCTGCGGGCGGAGGGCTATCGCAGCTTCATCGAGCTGGTGCGCGCCAACATGCGCCACGCCGGCGGGCTGCGCATCGACCACGTGATGGGGCTGCAGCACCTGTTCTGCATCCCATCGGGCTGCCGGCCGGCCGAGGGCGCCTACATCGCCTATCCGCTGGACGACCTGGTCGGCATCCTGGCGCTGGAGAGCCAGCGCGCGCGGTGCCTCGTGGTGGGCGAGGATCTGGGCACGGTGCCGGGAGGCTTCCGGGAGCGAATGGCGGCGGCCGGCATCCTCTCCTACCGCATCCTGTCCTTCGAGCAGGAGGACGCGACCGGCGCCTTCCACCCGCCGGAGGCCTATCCACGCAGCGCGCTGGCCGTGCTGGGCAGCCACGACCTGCCCACGATGCGCGGCTGGTGGGAAGGGCGCGACATCGCGCTGAAGGCGCGCTACGGGCTGGTCACGGACGCCGAAGCAGCCTGGCAGCGCGACCTTCGCGCGCGCGACCGGGCGATGCTGCTGGAGGCGCTGCGCACGGCGGGGTTGCTCGGCCCGCAGGCGCCCGACATCGACGCGCTGTCCCGCGCCGCGCACGGCTTCCTGGCCCGCAGCGCGGCGCTCCTCGCGGTGGCGCAGCTCGACGACCTGCTGGATGAGCCGGAGCAGGTCAACGTCCCGTCCACCATCCTGGAGCACCCGAACTGGCGGCGGCGCCACGCCGTTCCGGTCGAGGCACTGTCGGGTCACCCGGGACTGGAGACGGTCGCAGCGATCTTCCGTGCCGAGCGCGGACGCCCTGCCGGCTGACATACGGCACCGAGGCTTCGGCCTGCAGGCATCCGCGGCGGCGCTCGCGCGCTTCCTCGGCAGCCCAGTGCCAGGGAGCACCGCGATGTCCGACTCCGCCATGCCCGCCGTCACCATCGCCATCACCCCGATGCACCGCAGCGCGGAGGGGATCTGGGAGAGCGGCGCCCGCGACGATGCCGCCTTCTTCCTCGTGGAACTCGTCCAGGGGGACGGCGCCGACGCCGAGGTGGTGATGGAATGCCGCGACGAGCGCAGCGCCGCGCTGGCGGCGCGCGTCGCCGCCGCAACGGCCGCCGCGCTCGGCCTGGCGACCGTCGAGGAGGCCGGGGACATCGCGGTGTTCGACGAGGAGACCGCGGCGATCCTGGCCGCCAACCCCACTCCGGAAGTCGCCATGCCGGCCGGCCAGTGGCGAGGGCCGGAGGACGACGAGGACGGCGCGGAAGACGACGACGAGCCGATCAGCGATCCCGGCCGGGGGTGACCGGCATCGCGACGATTGGACCGCGAAACAGTCCTGACGGAAAGTATACTATCGGTTGTAGTCTATTCACGAATGCGCTAGGCGTAAGTAGCACACGCCATGGTTGTCCTGATGGCGGCAAGGCAAACTCTGTGAGGCTGCGCATGCGCATCATCTTCGGCTCACCGGGCCACGAACGTTCCGCCACGCCGGCCGGACTTGGCCTCGACGGGCACGTCGTCGAGACGGCCCAGCCCTTCGCCGATCTCCCGGCCATCGCCCAGCACAACGGCCCCTTCGACGCCGCGGTGATATCGGTCACGCACTGCCGCACACAGGCGCTGCCGCTGGTGCGCGAGATCCGCCGGCGCGGACTGCGCATCCCGGTGCTGGTCCTGGCCAGCCGCCTGGACCCGGACACCGAGCAGGAGGCGCTCCACGCCGGCGCAGACGACGTCCTGGCCGGGCCGGTCGTGACCCCGGTGCTGGTCGCCCGGCTGCAGGGCCTGGTGCGCCGCGCCTATGGCCACATCTCCGCCGTGGTCACCTGCGGCAATGTCGAGCTGGACCAGGGCTGCCACGAGGTCCGCGTTGACGGCCGCCGGGTTCGCGTCACCCGCCGCGAATTCGCCGTGCTCGAGATGCTGATGCTGCGCCGCGGCCTGCTGCTCACCAAGGAGCACTTCATGAGCCGCCTGTACGGGGCCGAGGACGGGCCGGACCAGCGCATCCTGGATGTCTTCGTCTGCAAGCTCCGGCACAAGCTGGCCGCCGCCGGGGCCGCGGAGATCGTACGCACCGTCTGGGGCCGAGGATACGTCGCCGAAGAGCCCGGGCCAGCCGCACTTGCCGCTGCCCGGGACCGCTTCGCCGCCGGCAAGCCCCGCGCGCCGCGCGCGCATCTCGCGCTCGCCCCGGCGCCCAACAGCATCGCGGCGATGTAGCCCGGCCGCCACGGTCATGCCGCCTGCGTGCCGGCGGGCGGCGTGCCGGCGGCATCGTCCTCCGCGAACAGGCGGCGCACCAGCAGCAGCGCCGCGCGTCCACGATCCGCGGCGAGTTCCGCCATCGCCGCCTGCAGGATCGCCCGCCCTTCCGGCGAGCGTGCCGGCATCTGCTCGCGGGCCATGCGGCGTGCGGCCTCGGCCCCGCCCTCGCGCTGCGCCTCGTCTCCGGCATAGGCGGTCTGGAGAGCGAGGTAGAGCAGCCGCGCCGGGGTGGTCGCCTCGGCGGCGTCCAGGATCTGCCGCCCGAACAGGAAGCGCACCCGGTTGCAGAGCAGCACGGAGGTGCGGGACCGGAACTGGATCTCCGCCCCGTTCACCAGCAGCCGCTGGCCCGCGCGCATCTCGATGACGAGGCGACCCTGGGCGCCGCGCTCGGCAGGCACGCCGGCTGGATCCAAGACATGCATCGCGCTGGCCCTGCCGCTTGCCGTTGGCGCCGATCGTGGCGACCCGCACGCTGCGCCCGCCATGCTAACGGTCTCTTGACGGTTGCGATCGGGCCGGTGGGGCCATGGTCCGGCGAGATTCAGGTTGACCAAGCCCGCCGCCGCCCGCAGACCACCGGCGACACGATCCCGCCGGCGGGCTGGCCGTGAATCCGCCCCGATCCTGCGCCAGTGCCGCCGCACCCCGGATGCATCACGCCGCCATGAACCGCCCCTCCCCTCTGCCCGTCCGAGGCCCGCGCGAGGCCTTGCCGGCGATCTCCGTCGTCGTGCCCGCCTACAACGAGCAGGAGGTGCTGCCCGTCTTCCACGCCCGGATGGTGCCCGTGATGGAGGCGATCGGCCTTCCGTGGGAGCTGGTCTTCGTCAACGACGGCTCGCGCGACGCCACGCTCGACATCATGCTCGGCCTGCAGGCGGCGGACCCGCGCATCGCCGTGGTCAACCTCAGCCGCAACTTCGGCAAGGAGATCGCGCTGACCGCCGGCCTGGACCACGCCGCCGGGACCGAGGCGGTGGTGGTGATCGACGCCGACCTGCAGGACCCCCCGGAGGTGATCCCGGAGCTGGTCGCCGCCTGGCGCGGTGGCTTCGACGTCGCCTATGCCCAGCGCCGCGTGCGCGAAGGCGAGACCTGGATGAAGAAGGCGACCGCCGCCGGCTTCTACGCCTTCATGCAGCGCATCGGCGGCCGCGTGCAGCTGCCGCCCAACACCGGCGACTTCCGCCTGATGAGCCGCCGCGCGCTGGATGCGCTGCTGACCCTGCGGGAGCAGCACCGCTTCATGAAGGGGCTGTTCGCCTGGGTCGGCTTCCCCTCCGTCGCCGTGCTCTACGACCGCGCGCCGCGCGCCGCGGGGACGACCAAGTGGAACTACTGGAAGCTGTGGAACCTGAGCCTGGAGGGGATCACTTCCTTCACCGTCGGGCCGCTGAAGATCGCGACCTATCTCGGTTTCGGCACCGCGGTCTTCGCCGCGCTCTTCGCCTTCCAGCTGATCGTCCGCACGCTGCTGTTCGGCAACCCGGTCGCCGGCTACCCCAGCCTGCTCGCCGTGGTGCTGTTCTTCGGCGGCGTGCAGCTGATGACGCTCGGCATCATCGGCGAGTATCTCGGCCGCGTCTTCAACGAGACCAAGGGCCGTCCGCTTTACATCGTGGAGCGGCACCTGCCCTCCGGCGGCGCCTACCGGCAGGCCAGCAGCGCGCCCACCGGGGTGCATCGGCTGGCCGAATCGGGCACCAGCGGCGCCAGCGCCGCCTGAGCCGCGGGCAGGATCAGCCGGATCTCGCCAGGCGCAAAGGGCGCGGAAGCCAGCGCCGCGTCGCGGCATTCGGGCGGGCTGCGCCAGCGCGCGACATACATCGTGCTGGCCGGCACGGCGCGTTCCGAGGCCAGTGCCAGCGTCTCCAGCAGGGTGGCGTAGGTCGCATCCCCCGTCGCCTTCTCCACGCAGGGCCAGGAGGGCAGCAGGGTGAGGCTTCCGGCCCGGGCGAAGGCGTCACGGAGCGTCGCGGCATCCACGGACCAGGGCGCCTGCTGTCCGGCCCAGCCGGCGATCGCCGCGCGCAGCGGCCGCGCATCGGCGAACTGCACCAGCCCCGCCAGCAGGCACAGCACGGGCGCCACCCGCGCCAGCAGCAGCATCCCGGCCACCAGCAAGGCGTAGGCGACCGGCCAGAAGAACCGGCCGGAGGCGCGGAACTGCTCAAGCGGCCCGGGCGCGGCGCCCAGGTCCAGAACGATCCGCGTGCCGAGGCCGACCCGGTGGCTGACGGCCAGCGCCGTCAGCGCCAGCAGCACCAGCGCCAGCCCGGCGTGCCGGCGCAGCATCGCCGCCGCCGCCCGCGGCCGGGCTGCGGCCCCGAGGCCGAGTGCCAGCAGCAGCCCCAGGCCGAGCCAGTTGTAGCCCTCCCATCCGCCATGCCCGGTGGCATCGAGTTGCGGCGACCAGGGCACGCCGAGCAGCCCGGACCCCGCCGGCCAGACCGGCGAGAGCAGGTTCATCGCGAACATGCCGTAGCCGCCATCGCCGCTGGCCCCGAGATAGCCGAAGCCCGCCATCACCGCCGCGACCACGCCCGCCGCCGCCGCCGCCCCGAGTCCGGCGCCCACGAAAGGCTGCCCGCGCAGCAGCCGCGTGGCCGGCACAGCCGCCAGCAGCGCCAGCGTCATCGCCGCGAGGTAGGGATGCACGAGCAGCGCCAGCACCTGCAGCAGCCCGGCGCCGATCCAGAGGCCGGGCCCCGGCGCCCGCACCAGCCGCAGGTAGAAGCCGAGCCCGATCAGCAGCAGGAAATGCCCGGACAGCGCGGCATGGCCGAACCGGCCGATCCAGGCCGGCATCGAGGCCGCCGCCAGTGCCACGCCGAGGGCCGGCAGCAGGCGCCGCTCGCCGCTGCCGCGCAGCGCCCAGACCGCGGCGACGGGCTGCAAGGCCCAGGCCAGGCCGTAGAACAGCCCGACGCCGTGGAAGCCCTCCGGCAACACCCCGCGCACGGCCTTCAGGGCCAGCGCCAGGGCGGGGATCGAATCGGCGAAGACGGTGTTCAGCCCGCCATGCTGCGTGTCGAGGTTCGCCGCGAGCGTCGGCGGCCAGCGCCAGGCATCCGCGATCAGGTAGCGCTGCGCGATCATGTGCTGCGCGGCGTCGCCGACAGGGCGCCAGGCCCCGCCGGCGGCGGGAAACAGGAAGTCGAGGGGGAAGATCCAGGCGGCCAGCGCAAGTCCGAGCGCCAGCGCGCAGCCATAGGCGATCGGGTCGATGCGGGACAGGCGGCCGATCCTCGGGTCTGGGCGTCCCCCTCTACCGCATTCCCGCCCGGCGCGCAGGCGCCCCGCCCGCTACCAGAGCAAGGGGAGCAGGATCGCGAGCGTGGCCCAGAACAGCGAGGAGAGCAGCAGCGCGAACAGGATGCCGCGGGCCGGCGCAGTCGGATCTGGCACGGTGCGCGGCAGCGCGGCCCGGGCAGCCGCCAGGCGGGCCGCTGCAACCTTTTGGCGATAGCTCGGGTGGATCAGCAACTCGCCCATGCGACAAACATGGCAGAACTTTGGCACACGGTCCCGTGAAATCGTCAGGGAAACACGAAAAACCTGCGGTTCCGCCGCCATCCCGTCGCGCCACAAAGCCGCCGCAAGCGCGTCGCAAACCCGCCGGGCACGACGATTATCAATTGCACCATAGGGTTGCGTCCGAAGAGCTCGATGTCCCGGAGCGGTTTTCCGCCCCGGCGAGGTCCCAGGCAGCGCCCCCCAACGGAGAGGCGGGGAAACCCGCAGACGAGGACCTCCATGCCCGGCCTGGAAGCCTTCCAGACGCTCGCCCCCGAGCCCGAGACGAAGCGCTCCGCCATCGCCCGTCCGCTGATGGCCTTCGGGCCGGAGGCCATGGCCCGGGCCGCCCGGCTGGCCGACGGCAACAGCCGCGCGGCCACGCTGCGGCACGCCGCCAAGCGGTCTATCGACATCCTGGGCGCCGGCGCTCTGCTGCTCGCGGCCCTGCCCGTCTTCCTGGTGATCGCCGCCCTGGTCCGCATGGATGGCGGCAAGGTGTTCTATGCGCATGAGCGCGTGGGCCGCGGCGGGCGCCTGTTCGGCTGCCTGAAGTTCCGTTCCATGGTCGCCGACGCCGATCGCCGCCTGGCTGCCCTGCTGGACCGCGACCCGGCCGCCCGCGCGGAATGGGAGAGCACGCGCAAGCTGAAGAACGACCCGCGCGTCACCTGGGTCGGCCGCTTCCTGCGCGCCACCTCGCTCGACGAGTTGCCGCAGCTGATCAACGTGCTCAAGGGCGAGATGAGCCTGGTCGGCCCGCGCCCGGTCCAGGCCGCGGAGCTCGCCGCCTTCTACGGCCCGGCCGCGCAGCACTACCTCTCGGTGCGCCCCGGCATCACCGGCCCCTGGCAGGTCAGCGGCCGCAACGACACCTCCTACGCTCAGCGCGTGGCGCTCGACGTGGCCTATGTGACGCAACCGTCCCTGATCAAGGACATCGCGATCCTGCTGCGCACCCCGATCGCGGTGCTGGCCCGCCGCGGCGCCTACTGACCGCCTCGACGCAAGCGGACCGGCCCGCCATATCCGGGCGGGCCGGAAGGGAATTGGCGCCGCACATGGCCGAGACGGCCGAACAACGCGCCTCCGGCGGCCGGCTCCTCTCCGGGATGCTGTGGAACGCCGCGGGGCGCGGCCTGCCGCTGCTGCTGGCGCTTGCCCTCACCCCGGTGCTGGTCCACCAGATGGGGATCGAGCGCTGGGGACTCTTCACCCTCGCCCTGGCCCTCGTCGGCGTCTTCGGCGTCTTCGACCTGGGCGTCGGCGCCGCGCTGACCCGCGCGCTCTCGGCCCGGATCGGCACGCCGGACCAGGCGACCTCGCCGGAGCTCGCGGGGGCAGCGATGGGGGCGCTGGCGCTGGTCAGCGGGATCGTCGCCGCCCTCGCCTTCGCCGCCACGCCCGCGCTGGTGGGACGGGTGCTGAACACCCCACCGGAACTGGAAGCGGAGGCCACCGCCGCCATCCGCGTGCTCTGCGTCGCCGCCCCGCTGGTCGTGGTGAATGCCGCGCTTTGGGGCATGCTCGCCGCGCACCAGCGCTTCCGGGAGGCCAACCTGGTCACCATGCCGGTCGCCGCGATGTACTACGTCGGCCCGGCGCTCGTGCTGCTGATGTGGCAGAGCCTGGTGGGCGTGATGCTGGCGCTGGTCGCCTGCCGGCTGGCGAACACGATCTGCTACGCCTGGCTGGCGCGGCGCGACCTTCCGGGGCTCGGCCTGCGCGTCCCGCGCTGGTCGCTGGTGGGACCGCTGGTGCGCATGGGCGGGTGGATGAGTGCCTCCGGCATCCTCACCCAGGCGCTGCTCTACGCCGACCGCTTCCTGATCGGCGCGGTGCTGACGCTGGCCGCTGTGGCCTACTACGCCACGCCGCTCGATCTGGTGATGCGCATGTGGATCCTGCCGGTGGCGGTGGCGCAGGCGCTGCTGCCGGCCATGGCCTCCGCCTACCTGACCCATGCGCCGGCGACCGCCGGGCTGCTGCGGCGCGGCGCGCTGCTGGTCAGCGCGCTGGTGCTGCCGGCCTGCCTGGTGCTGGTGGCGACCGGGCCGGAGCTGCTGCGGCTCTGGCTCGGCGCGGAGTTTGCCGCCGGCGGCGGGCGGGTGCTGCAGATCCTCTCGGTCGGCATCTTCTTCTCCTGCGTCGCCTTCGTGCCGGGCGCGCTGCTGGACGCGATCGGCCGGCCGGACGCCAACGCCAAGTGGCAGCTGGCGCAGGCGGCGATCTTCCTGCCGCTGTCGGCGCTCGGCCTGGTCTGGCTGGGCATCGAGGGCGCGGCGGCGGCCTGGGCGGCGCGCTGCGCGGCGGATGCGGCGGGGCGGCTGTG
>NZ_JAPSMD010000131.1 GCF_027856955.1 Falsiroseomonas oryzae
CGTGCCGCGCGGGCCGCTCGGCGAGCTCTTCGCGCCGGTGCTGGCGCCGCCCGCCGCGCCTGATGGCTGCCGGGTCATCGGGCGGCTGGCGCAGACGGTGGACGGGCGGATCGCGACGAGCAGCGGCTCCTCGCAATGGATCGGCGGGCGCGGCGACATCCTGCACACCCACCGGCTGCGCGCGCTGTGCGACGCGGTGCTGGTGGGCGCGGGCACGGTGCGGCACGACGACCCGCGGCTGACGACGCGGGAGGTGCCGGGGCCGAGCCCCGTGCGGGTGGTGCTGGACGCCGACCGCCGCCTGCCGGCGACGCATCGGATCTTCACCGACGGCGCGGCGCCGACGCTGCTGGTCGCGGCGACCGACGGACCCGCCATGCATGGGCAGGCCGAGGTGCTGCGCGTGGCGCGCGATGCCTCCGGGCTCGACCTGCCGGCGCTGCTGCGCGCGCTGGCCGCGCGGGGGCTGCGGCGCATCTTCGTGGAAGGTGGCGGGCGTACCGTCTCGGCCTTCCTGGCGGCGGGCTGCCTGGACCGGCTCCACCTGACGGTGGCGCCGGTGATCCTCGGCTCCGGCATCGCGGCCTTCAGCCTGCCGGAGGCGGCGCGCATCGGCGACGGGCTGCGCTTCGCCTGGCGGGTCTGGCCGCTGGGCGAGGACATCCTGTGCGACGTCGCGCTGGACCGCGCACGGCCCGGGCTCTGCGCGCCATGAAGGCGCGGGCGCTGTGGACCGTCGCGCCGGGCGTCGCGGAGATCCGCGAGCACGACCTGCCGGCGCCCGCACCCGACCAGGCACTGGTCGTCACGCGCGCCAGCGGCATCTCGCGCGGGACGGAGCGGCTGGTGTTCCAGGGGCGCGTGCCGCAGAGCCAGTGGCCGGCGATGCGCGCGCCGCTGCAGCAGGGCGACTTCCCCTTCCCCGTCTCCTACGGCTACGCCGCGGTGGGCGAGGTGCGGGACGGGCCGGCGGCGCTGCGCGGGCGGCGGGTCTTCTGCCTGCATCCGCATCACGACGCCTTCCTGGCCCCGGCCGCCATGTGCATCCCGGTGCCGGATGCGGTGCCGGACCGCCGCGCCGTGCTGGCCGCCAACATGGAGACGGCGGTGAACGTGCTGTGGGACGCGCGGCCGCTGGTGGGCGAGCGTGCGCTGGTGGTCGGCGCCGGCGTGGTCGGGCTGCTGGTGGCGTTCCTGCTGGCGCGCATCCCCGGGCTCGACCTGGTGGTCTGCGACCTCGATCCGGCGCGGCGCGGCATCGTCGAATCCCTCGGCGCGCGCTTCTGCGCCCCGGAGGAGGCGCCGGGCGAGCGCGACCTGGTGGTGCATGCCTCGGCCAGCGCGGAGGGGCTGCGGCTCGCGCTGTCGCGCTGCGGCTTCGAGGGGCGCGTCGTGGAGGCAAGCTGGTTCGGCGACCGCGACTGCGCGCTGCCGCTGGGCGAGGCCTTCCACGCGAAGCGGCTGTCGCTGGTCTCGACGCAGGTCGGCGCAGTGGCGCCGGCGATGCGCGGCCGGCGCACGCATGCGGAGAGGCTCGCCCTGGCGCTGGACCTGCTGGCGGATGCGCGGCTGGATGCGCTGGCGGGGCCGGAGCTTCCCTTCGCCGAGTTGCCGCAGCGGATCGGACCGGTGCTGTTGCCGAAGCCGGGCGAGCCCCAACCTCTCTGCCCCGTCGTCACATATATATAGAGTGTCGGAGCGCGCGATGTTCAGCCTCACCGTCGTGGACCACATCATGATCGCCCACAGCTTCCGCGGCGAGGCCTTCGGCCCGGCGCAGCGGCTGCATGGCGCGACCTTCGTCGTGGAGGCCGAGTTCCGCGCGCCGAAGCTGGACGACCTGCACCTGCTGATCGACATCGGCCTGGCGAAGGACGTGCTGCGCGCCGTCCTCGCGCCGATCGACTACCGCAACCTGGATGCGGAGCCGGTCTTCGCGGGCAAGAACACCACGACCGAATACCTGTGCCTGCACATCCAGCAGGAGCTGGCCGCCGCCTGCCGCGACGGGCGGCTTGGCGAGGGCGGCAAGGGCGTGAGCGGCATCAAGGTGCTGCTGCGCGAGAGCCACATCGCCTGGGCGGCCTTCGAAGGGCCGGTGTGAGCGCGATGGATATTGCGCTGCTCGTTCCCGGTCCCTTCGACACCATCTCCGGCGGCTACATCTACGACCGCCGCCTGGTGGAGGGGCTGCGCGCGATCGGGCACGAGGTGCAGGTGGTGGAGCTGGCCGGGCGGCACCCGCTGCCGGACGAGACGGCGACCGCCGATGCGCGGCACGCGCTGGCGGCGGTGCCGGCCGGCACGCGCCTGGTCATCGACGGGCTCGGCCTGCCCGCCTTCGCCCCGTTGGTGGAGGAGCTGGCGCAGCGCCGCGCGGTGGGGCTGATCCATCACCCGACGGCGCTGGAGCATGGCAACCCCGGCGAGGTGCGCGACGCGCTGCGCGCCGCGGAACGCGCCATCTTCCCGCGCATGGCCCGGCTGGTGGCGACCAGCCCGCTGACGGCGCGGCGGCTCGCCCCCGAGTTCGAGGTGGCGCCGGAGCGCGTGGGCGTGGTGGAGCCGGGCACGGACCCCGCGCCGCGCAGCACCGGGTCGGGGGATGGCTGCGCGATCCTCGCCCTCGGCTCGCTGATCCCGCGCAAGGGGCATGACGTGCTGATGCGCACGCTGGCGACGCTGTCCGACCTGGACTGGCGGCTGACCGTCGCGGGCGGCGCGCGCGACGCGGTCTATGCACATGGGCTGCAGGCGCTGGCCGAGGAGCTCGGCATCGCGCAGCGCGTGGACTTCCCGGGCGAGGTGGACGGCGCGGTGCTGGAGGCGCTGTGGCAGGGCGCCGACGTCTTCGCCCTGGCCAGCCACTGGGAGGGCTACGGCATGGCCGTGGCGGAGGCGATGGCGCGCGGCCTGCCGGTGGCCGTGACCGCGGGCGGCGCGCTGGCGGAGCTGGTGCCGGTGGAAGCGGGCGTCGTCTCGCCGCCCGGGGACCATGTCTCGCTCGGCAAGGCGCTGCGGCGGGTGATCTTCGACACGGAGCTGCGCGCGGAGATGGCCGAGGCCTCCTGGCAGGCTGGCCAGAAGCTGCCGCGCTGGGAGGACCGCGCCGCGGCCTTCGTGGCGGAGCTGGAGACAGCCTGAATGGCCGAGAGCTTCGATGGCGACTGGCTCGACCTGCGCGAGCCCTTCGATGCGGCCGCGCGCGACCCGGGCCTGGCGGTGCGGCTGGCGCAGGCGCTGCCGGCTCGGCCGCGCCTGCTCGACCTCGGGGCCGGGACGGGATCGCTGCTGCGCTGGATGGGCCACTTCATCGGGCGGGCGCAGGCCTGGACGCTGGTGGATGCCGATGCCGGGCTGATCGAGCGCGCCTTCGAGACCATCGCCGACCGCGCCGAGGCGGCAGGCTGGGGCGTGACCTTCCCGGGCAAGCGCACGCTGCTGGTGCACAGCCCGCGCGGCGCCTGGCGGGTGGAGGGCCTCGTTGCCGACCTGCGCGAGGCGCCGGACAACCTGCCGCTGCATGCGGTGGACGCCGTGGTGAACACCGCGCTCTGCGACCTTGTCAGCGAGGGCTGGGTGGAGCGGATGGCGGCGGCCTGCGCAGCGCGGCGGCTGCCCTTCTACGCCGCGCTGAACGTGACGGGCCGCGAGCGTTTCGCGCCGCCGCATCCGGGCGATGCGCTGGTGGCGCGCGGCTTCGCCCGCGACCAGGCGCGCGACAAGGGTTTTTCCGGGATTGCGCTCGGCGCGAAGGCGCCAGCCGCGATCGCCGCCGCCTTCGGCGCGCAGGGCTACGAGGTGCTGCGCGCGCCGTCGGACTGGGTGGTGCCGCGTACGGCGCCGCGGATGGCGCTGGAACTCGCGGAGGGCCACGCCCGGGCGGCACGCGCGCACGAACGCCGTCTTGAAGGCCGCATCGCCCGCTGGGTGCTGGACCGCACGACCCAGGCGCGCGACCTTCGACTCTCGGCGCGCGTCGGGCATGCGGACCTGCTCTGCCTGCCGCCGCCGCGCTGACGCAGCGGGGAAAGGCCGGTATGTCCGCGAAGCCTGTTGCCATTGTCGCCATGGACGCGCCGCCGAAGGGCCCGTCCGGCTATCCGGCCGATCTGCGACGCAAGGTGGAGGGGCGCGAGCGCCGCGTGCTGGGCGATGCCTTCGGGCTGCGCAACTTCGGGGTGAACCTGACCCGGCTGGCGCCGGGCAGCGCCTCCGCCCTGCGTCACGCGCACGCGACACAGGACGAGTTCGTCTATGTGCTGGAGGGCGAGCCGACGCTGGTGACCGATGCCGGCGAGACGTGGCTGCGCCCCGGCATGTGCGCGGGCTTCCGGGCCGGCACCGGCGACGCGCACCATCTGGTCAACCGGACGGATCGGGACGTCGTCTATCTCGAGGTCGGCGACCGCTCGGCCGGCGACCATGTGACCTACCCGGACGACGACCTCGTCGCCGCGATGGGCCCGGACGGCGCCTGGCGCTACAGCCGCAAGGACGGCACACCCCTGTGAGGCGGACCTGACCATGCCCCTGCTCCTCGGCTGCGTGGCCGACGACTTCACCGGCGCCACAGACCTCGCCTCCATGCTCGTGAAGAACGGGATGAGCTGCGTGCAGGTGATCGGCGTGCCCCCCGCCGCGGAGCGGCATGGAGAGGCGCCGTCCTTGCCGGAGGCCGACGCGGTGGTGGTGGCGCTGAAGTCGCGCACAGCGCCGGTGGCGCAGGCGGTGGCCGAGAGCCTGGCGGCGGCGGAGGCGCTGCTGGCGGGCGGGGCGCGGCAGCTGTTCTTCAAATACTGCTCCACCTTCGACAGCACGGATGAGGGGAACATCGGCCCGGTCGCGGATGCGCTGCTGAAGCGGCTCGGCGCCGGCTTCGCCATCGCCTGCCCCGCCTTTCCCGCCAACGGCCGCAGCATCTACCAGGGGCACCTCTTCGTCGGCGCCCGGCTACTGAGCGAGAGCGGGATGGAGAACCACCCGCTGACGCCGATGAAGGACCCCGACCTGGTGCGCGTGCTGTCGCGGCAGACCGATGGCGGCGTCGGCCTGGTGCCCTTCGCGGTTGTCGAGCAGGGCGCCGCGGCGATCCGGCGGGAGTTCACACGGCTGGCCGAGGCCGGTCGGCGCCATGCCATCGTGGATGCGGTGAGCGACGCGCATCTGCACGCGATCGGCGAGGCCTGCGCGGGCCATGCGCTGGTCACCGGCGGGTCGGGCGTGGCGATGGGCCTGCCGGAGAACTTCCGGCGCGCCGGGCTGCTGCCGCCGCGCAGCGACGCCGCGACGCTGCCGAGGGCGGAGGGACTCTGCGCCGTGGTGGCGGGCTCCTGCTCGCGGGCAACGCTCGGCCAGATCGGCTTTGCGCGCGATCACCTGCCGGTGCTGGAGCTCGATGCGCTGGCCATGCCGGATGCCGGCGCGCTGGCCGCGCAGGCGCTGGACTGGGTGGAGGGCAGGCTCGACGCTTCGCGGCCGGTGGTGGTCGCGGCCAGCGCCCCGCCGGAGAAGGTGGCGGCGTTGCAGGCGAAGCTGGGGCGCGAGGCGGCCGGCGTGCTGGTCGAGGATGCGCTGGCCGCGGTGGCCGAGGGCCTCGTCGCGCGCGGCGTGCGGCGGCTGGTGGTGGCGGGCGGCGAGACCTCGGGCGCGGTGGTGCAGCGCCTCGGCGTGACGAGCCTCCGCATCGGTGCGGAGATCGACCCGGGCGTGCCCTGGACCTTCGCCCCGCTCCCGCCCGCCGCCGGCGTGCCGCAGGCGGGCATCCACCTGGCGCTGAAGAGCGGGAACTTCGGCGCCCGCGACTTCTTCCTGAAGGCGTTCCAGCATGTCTGAGCAGGCGATCCGCGAGGAGCTGGCGATGCTGGCGCGCTCGCTGTTCGACCGCGGCTACTCGGTCGGCACGGCGGGCAACATCAGCGTGCGGCTACCGGATGGCTACCTGATGACGCCGACGAATTCCTGCCTCGGGCGGCTGGACCCGGCGCGCATCAGCAAGCTGGGGCCGGACTGGGCGCATCTGTCCGGCGACAAGCCGAGCAAGGAGGTGTTCCTGCACCGCGCCGTGCTGACCGCGCGACCGGAGGCGGGGGCGGTGGTGCACCTGCACTCGACCTACGCGACGGCGATCTCCTGCATCGCGCCGACAGGCGCGTCGGGCGATGGATCGCCGGAAGCGGGCGATGCGGAGATCCCGCCGCTGACGCCGTATTTCGTGATGCGCATCGGGCGGCGGCTGCCCTGCGTGCCCTACTACCGGCCCGGCGACGCGGCGATGGAACCGGCGGTCTTCGCGGCGGCGAAGGTCGCGAAGGCGCTGCTGCTGGCGAACCACGGGCCGGTGGTGAGCGGCGCGAGCCTGGCCGAGGCGGTGCATGCCAGCGAGGAGCTGGAGGAGGCCGCCCGCCTCGCGCTGCTGCTGCGCGACGTGCCAGGTGTGCGCCGGCTGACGCCGGCACAGGTGGACGACCTGCTGCGGACCTTCGGGTAGCGCCTACAGCGACGCCGCCGGGTCGATGCGGATGACGTAGCTGCGCCAGTCGGCCCGCTCCGCGATGCGCTCATAGAGGGCGATGGCGCCGACATCGCCTTCCGGCACGATCCAGCGCAGGTGCGACCAGCCGCGGCGGCGCCCGATCGCGACCGCCTCCGCGATCAGCGCGCGGGCGATGCCGCGGCCGCGGGCGGCGGGGAGGACGAAGAGGTCGTCGAGCATGCCGCAGCTGCGGGCGAAGACGAGCTCGGGCAGGTCGAAGAGCACGGCGAAGCCGATCGGCGCGCCATCGAGTTCGGCCAGCAGCACCTCCGCCGCTGGATGGGTGGCGAGCAGCGCGGCCTGCGCCTCCGGCGTCGCGACGGCGGCGCCGGCCAGCGTGCCGCGCATCTCGGCGGCATAGGCGGCGAGCAGCGGGGCGAGCGTGCCGCGTTCCGCGCGGGGGAGCGGTCGGATCAGCATCGCCACAGGATAGGTGGAGCAATGGCGGACTGCGAAGCGGTCCGAGGCCGCGAAGGCGGCCCGCCAGCAGTCCGGCGAGCCAGGCGCGCGAAGCGCGCGCCCGTTGCCTGAGGGCAACGCCGAAAGCGCAAAGGGCGCCGCCCTTGCGGGCGACGCCCCCTACGCCGGGATCGGCGGTCAGGTCAGGAAGTGGCCTCGGGCGCCGGGGCAGCGGCGGCGGCGGCAGCGGCCTTCTTTGCGGCGCGGGTGGCGGCGGCCTTCTTCGCGGCCTCAGAGCGCGCGGAGGTGGCCTTCTTCGGCGCGGCCTTCTTGGCGGCGGCCTTCTTCGGCGCAGCCTTCTTGGCAGCGGCGCGCTTCGGCGCGGCCTTCTTGGCGGCGGCCTTCTTCGGCGCGGCCTTCTTGGCGGCGGCCCGCTTCGGCGCGGCCTTCTTGGCGGCGGCCCGCTTCGGGGCGGCCTTCTTGGCGGCCTTCTTCGGCGCGGCCTTCTTGGCGGCGGCCTTCTTCGGCGCAGCCTTCTTGGCAGCGGCGCGCTTCGGCGCGGCCTTCTTGGCGGCGGCCTTCTTCGGCGCGGCCTTCTTCGCGGTCTTGCGCGTGGCGGCCATCGCCATCGCCTGGGCGCGCGGCTCGGCGGCCTCGGTCTCGGTGGTCTCGACGATATCGGTCATGAGGTTCAGGTCCTTGTTCCGTCCAATGGTGGAGTTCCGTTGGTGGTCCACCGGCGCGATAGGGGGGCGCGGCGTCCACGGTGGCAGTCGGGTGGCGGCGTGGCGGTCGGCGCGGATCCCGTATCGCGCCGGACCGCGGAAGCCGCCGTCCATTCCCTCGCAGGCGCCGGGGACGACGTACGCCGCATGATGCGGCGCGTTGCGCGTGCCCTGGCTTCTCTCCCGCCCGGTGGCAGCGCCGCTGCGGCGCCGACCGGCGGTGCGGAGAAGGATGTGCGTGCGATGCTCCCCTCCTCCCCGAGCCTGCGGTCCATGGACCGTTCCTTCCTGCTGCGCGCCCCGACCCGCCGCGTCGCTTGCCTCTCTCCGGTGGCCTCGTCGTCGGCTGCATCGTGGCAGTGCGACGTCGTGGCTCCGATCTTCGGCGCGCGAATCGCGTCAAGCGAGTGCGTGCGACTCACTCGTGATGCATCTGCAAGCAGACTGTCAAACGGAATCGCACGAAGCACGCGCGATGACGTGCACGACGCACGACGATGCGATGCATCGCGCGCTCTCTTCGCGCGCGTCGTCGTCATCGTCGTCGTGGCGGACGGGTGCGCCGCGTGCCGCGGCGACACGGCGAGGCCTTAACGAAGGCGCCACGCCGGCGGTGCCGGCGTGGCGCGTTGGTGGTGCCGAAGGTCGGACCGGGACCCGCGCGTCGCGCGCGGCGTCGAGGTCGGAGCAGGTTGCCCGCGGGCGGGATCAGCCCCGCGCGGAGAGCGGCGTGACCGGGCGCTGCGGCGCACCGGTGTAGTGGGAGAGCGGGCGGATCAGGCGGTTGTCGGCCGCCTGCTCGAAGACATGCGCCGCCCAGCCGGTGATGCGGGAGCAGACGAAGATCGGGGTGAACATCGGGATGTCGAACCCCATCAGGTAGTAGGCAGGGCCGGCGGGGAAATCGAGGTTGGGGTGGATGCCCTTCACCCGCATCATCTTCGCGGCCAGCACCCGGGAGGTCTCCATCCACCGCCGGTCGCCGACCACCTCGGCCATCTTCTCGGCGTATTTGGTCATCGTCGGCACGCGGCTGTCGCCGTTCTTGTAGACCCGGTGGCCGAAGCCCATCACCAGCGCCTTGTGGTCGAAGCGGCTCTCCAGCCACTCCTCCGCCGCCTCGGGGCTGCCGATCTCCTTCAGCATGTGCATCACGGCCTCGTTGGCCCCGCCATGCAGCGGGCCCTTGAGGGCGGCGATCGCCGCGGTGATGGCGCCGTGGATGTCCGCCCCGGTGGAGGTGACGGTCCGCGCGGTGAAGGTGGAGGCGTTGAAGGTGTGCTCGGCGTAGAGGATCATCGAGACGTCGAAGGACTTGATGACCTCGGGCTGCGGCACCTTGCCGAAGACCAGGTGGAAGAAGTTCTCGCAGAACGGCAGGCTCGGGTCCGGCGTGATGGGCTCGAGGCCCTTGGAGAGGCGGTTGGTGGCGGCGACCGCGGTGGGCAGCTTCGCCAGCAGCCGCATCGCCTTGCGCCGCTGGGCCGCGTCGGACACGTCGGCAGCCTCCGGGTCCTCGGTGCCCATGAAGGAGACGGCGGTGCGGACCGCGTCCATCGGGTGGGCGTCCTTCGGGATCGCCCGCAGCACGCCGAGCAGCGCGGGGGAGATGGCGCGGTTGGCGCGCTCCTCCGTCTGGAAGGCCTTCAGCTGGGCGGCGGTCGGCAGCTCGCCGTGCCAGAGCAGGTAGGCGACCTCCTCGAAGTTGCTCTCCTCGCAGAGATCCTGCACGGCGTAGCCGCGATAGGTCAGGCTGTTCGTCTCCGGCATCACCTTGGAGACGGCGGAGACGTCGGCATAGACGCCGACCAGGCCCTTGTAGAGGGTGGGGGTGGACTCGCTCATCGCGTTCCTCGTGTCGGTTCTTGAGCGGCAAGGCTTGGGGGTGCGGGGGCGTGCCCCCACCCCGACCCTCCCCCGCCAACGCGGGGGAGGGAGAAGAGGCGCGGGCTAGAAAATGCCCGGCTTGCTCTCGAGCAGCGTGCCGACGGGCAGCGCCACGTTGAGCACGTGCAGCTCGCCGGCCGGGATGCTGGCCAGGTCCTGCACGTCGGCGAGGAAGCGGTTGGCCTCCCGCGTGGTGAGGATGCCCTCGGTCAGCGTCCGGAACTTGTGGACGTACTGCTCGCGGGCGAAGGGCCGGGCGCCGTTCGGATGGGCGTTGGCGACGCCGAGCTCGTCCACCAGCGTGGTGCCGTCGCGGAAGCGGATCTCCACCCGGCCGCCGAAGGAGAGCTCCTCCGGGTCGCGGGAATGGTATTTCCGGGTCCACTCCGGATCCTCGCGAGTCTCGATCTTGTGCCACAGGCGGACGGTGTCGGCGCGCTGGGCCCGCTTCGGGGCGTAGCTGTCCACGTGGTGCCAGCGCCCGTCCTGCAGGGCCACGGCGAAGATGTACATGATGGAGTGGTCCAGCGTCTCGCGGCTGGCCTTGGGGTCCATCTTCTGCGGGTCGTTGGCGCCGGTGCCGATCACGTAGTGGGTGTGGTGGCTGGTGTGGATGGTGATCTTCTCGATCGCCTCCCAGTCCGTGATCTTCTCCCGCATGCGGAAGGCCAGGTCGATCAGGGCCTGGGACTGGTACTCGGCCGAGTGCTCCTTGGTGTAGCTGTCCAGGATGGCGCGCTTCGGCTCGCCGGGCTCGGGCAGCGGGACCTCGTAGTAGACGGGCTCGTAGACGGTGTTGCGCCCCTTGCTGTCGGCCTGGGTGCGGCCGGAGAGCACCCAGGCGATGACCGAATCCTCGCCTTCATAGATGGGGGACGGCGCGCCTTCGCCGCGCATGCAGCGGTCCACCGCCTCCACCGCCAGCTTGCCGGCATGGGCGGGGGCATAGGCCTTCCAGCTGCTGATCTCGCCCTTGCGGGACTGGCGGAAGGAGACGGAGGTGTGCAGCGCCTGCTGGATGGACTGGAACACCACCTCCTGCTTCAGGCCGAGCAGCGTGCCGATGCCGGCCGCGGCGGCGGGGCAGAGATGGGCGATGTGGTCCACCTTGTGCTCGTGCAGGCAGATCGCGCGGACCAGGTCGATGTGCAGCTCATAGGCCGTGGCCAGGCCGCGGATCAGGTCGCGGCCCGACCGGCCCATCGTCTGCGCGACGGCCAGCACGGGGGGGATGTTGTCGCCGGGGTGGGAGTAGTCCGCGGCGAGGAAGGTGTCGTGGAAGTCGAGCTCGCGCACCGCCGTGCCGTTCGCCCAGGCCGCCCATTCCGGGCTGACCGTGGTCGCGGCCTTCACGCCGAAGACGCTCGCGCCGCCCTTGCGGGGATGGCCGAGCGCCATGCCGCGCGCCGAGACGACGGGCCGGCGGTTGATGGCGGCGATGGCGACGGAGGCGTTGTCGATGATCCGGTTGATGATCATCGCCTGCACGTCCTTCTGGACGGCGACCTTGTCGGTGGCGACGGCGGCCATCTTCCAGGCCAGCTGGTCCTCGCGCTTCAGCAGCGCCTTCGACGGATGGACCTTCACTTGGTGCTTGATCACGGGCCTTCCTCATCCTTGCCGTGTGGAGTGCGGAAGGTTTGTGCGCCCGCCGTGCGTGATCGTCCAATCCGATTGGGCATCCGGCGCGATATGGATTTCGTATCGGAGCCCCGCTAAACCGGGGCAGCAAGGTTGAGGAAGGCCCGGCACCAAGACCGAAGGGCCACACGGCAGCGCCATGGATTTCCGCCTCGTCCGTCGTCTCGGGCATTTTCTCGCCGTCGCCGAGGAAGGGCATTTCGGCCGGGCCGCCGCGCGGCTCGGCATCTCCCAGCCGCCGCTGACGGCGCAGATCCAGGCCCTGGAGAAGGAGCTCGGCGTCCAGCTGCTGGAGCGCACGGGCAAGGGCGCGCGCCCGACGCGCGAGGGCGAGGCGCTGATCCCGCTGGCCCGCCGCCTGGCGCAGGATGCGGGCGAGCTGGAGTCGCTGGCGCGCGAGCTGCGCGCCGGGCGGCATGCGCCGGTGGCGATCGCCTGCGTCACCTCCGCCCTGTTCGACTACCTGCCGCCGCTGGTGCGTGCCCTGCAGGCGGCGCGGCCCGATGCCGCAGTGAGCGTGCGGGAGCTCGACACGACCGACGCGGTGGAGGCGCTGCGCCGCGGCGAGGTGGATCTGGCGCTGCTGCGGCTGGAGCATGACCGGCACCCCGTGAAGCTGCGCCCGCTGGGGCGTGACGTGCTGGCGGCCGCGCTGCCTTCCGGTCATCCGCTGGCGGGGAGCGAGTCGCCGCTGCCTCTGGGCATGCTGGCGGACGAGCCGCTGCTGATCCTGCCGCGGGGGATCTCGCCGGCCTATTCGGATGCGATGGTCGCCGCCTGCCGCGCCGCCGGCTTCACGCCGCGGGTCGTGCGGGAGGTCGGCAGCGCCATGGCGCAGCTGGGCTTCGTCGCGGCGGGGCTGGGCGTGGCGCTGGTGAGCGCGGGCATGGCGCGGCTGCGGCCGCCGGGCGTGGCGTTCCGCGAGCTGGAAGGACCGGTGCATGCGGTCGGCGTGGCGCTGGCCTGGAACGCGGAGCGCGAGAGCGAGGTGACGCGGCTGGCGCTGGACTTCGCGGAGATGATCTTCCCGGGCGGCTGAGGGCTGGCCGGCCAGCCTGTCCAAAGCGCAAGCGGCACCCGGTCGCATGCAACCGGCGCTCGGTGGACACGGAGCGTTGCGACGTCGAACCTGTCGCGGTTCGCGCCGAAGGAGACTGGGATGGTGAAGTGGTTCCGTCGCGCGGGGGTGGTCCTCGCCGCGTGTGTTCTGGCCGCCGTGCTGGTGGCGCCGCGTCCTGCGAAGGCCATCGTGGTACTCGAATACCTGCTCCTGCAGACACTCATCGAATTGACGCCAGGCTACACCTTCACCGGGAACTGCAGCGACTGCACCGGCCAGGCCACCGCCATCCTCAAGCTGACCAACTATACGCCGGGCACGGCGATCCAGGCCTCCAACTTCCTCTGGTTCCGCTACAATCCGACGGATCTCTTCGCCGGGCTGACGGTGTCGGCGATGCCGGGCGACACGCCGCTGACCTCGATCAGTGGCCTGCTGCCGGCCAGCCTGCCCAGCGCGGCCGACGTGACGATCGTGGCGGGTGGCTTCACCTTCAGCACCATTTCCGAAGGCAACTGGAACATCGGGCCGACCAACGGCTCCGACGATTTCGGCGGCGTCCACAGCTGGGCCGCGCCGGCTGCCGCGGTATCCGCGCCGGCCGCGCTGCCGCTGCTGCTGGTCGGCCTGCTCGGCCTCGGCGCGGTCCGCCGGGGGCGCCGCGCCAGCTGACGCCGC
>NZ_JAPSMD010000132.1 GCF_027856955.1 Falsiroseomonas oryzae
CGCAGCCCGCGGAGATCGCCGCCCGGCTGCTGCTGGCGGCGCGGCCGCGCGACCTGCGCCACGTCATCGGCGGCGGCGCCTTCCTGCTGCGCGACGGTGAGCTGGTCTCGCCGGCGCTGCGCGCCGTCGCGCCCTGACTCAGTCCGGCCGGATTCCGGCATCGCGCACCAGCCGCGTCCAGCGCGCACGGTCGCGCGCCACGAAGGCCGCGAACTCCGCCGGCGTGCTCGCGGCGGGATCGACGCCGATCGACTCCAGCCGGGCGCGGAAGGCCGGCTGCGCCAGGGCGGCCGCGACCTCCTGGTTGATGCGCGTCACTGCCGGTTCCGGCGTGCCGAGCGGCACCAGCAGCCCGTAGAAGCCCACCGCCTCGAAGCCGGGGACCCCGGCTTCGGCAACCGTCGGCACCTGCGGCAGCGTCGGGTGGCGGATCGCGGTGGACACGGCCAGGACGCGCACGCGGCCGTCTCGCACATGGGGCATCGCGGTCGGGATGGTGTCGAACATCATCGCGACGCGGCCGGCGATGACGTCCACCATCGCCGGCCCGCCGCCGCGATAGGGCACATGCGCGATGTCCACGCCGGCCAGCGCCTTCAGCTGCTCCATGAACAGATGGATCGAGGACCCGTTGCCGGCCGAGGCGTAGGAGAGCTGGCCCGGCCGCGCGCGAACCAGCGCGAGCAGTTCCGGCAGCGTCTGCGCCGGCACGGCGGGATGCACGACGAGGATGGAGGCGACGGTCGCCACCATCGTCACCGGCGCCAGGTCGCGCGCCGGGTCGAAGGGCAGGTTGAACAGCGCGGGATTCATCGCATTGGGGCCGGTGCTGCCCATTACCAGCGTGTGGCCATCCGCCGGCGCGCGGATCGCCGCCTCGGTGCCGATGCTGCCGCCTGCGCCGGCGCGGTTCTCCACCACCACCGCCTGGCCGAGCGGCCCCGCGATTTCCTCTGCCAGCGCGCGGGAAAGCAGGTCGGCGGCGCCGCCCGGCGGGAAGGGGCAGATGATCCGGACCTGCCGCGTCGGCGCCCAGCTTGCCGTCTGCGCAAGCGCGCCGCGTCCCGCCGCAGCCACGGCCAGCCCCGCGAGGACCACGCGCCGCCCTGTCCCAACCTGCCGCATCGGTCTCCTCCTCCACTCAGGCCAGCATCGCGCCGCCGGCGCTCTGGCCGCCGCACACGAACAGCGTCTGGCCCGTGACGTAGCCGGACCGCGCATCCAGGAAGAACGCCACGGCCTGCGCCACGTCCTCGGGCGAGGCGAGGCGGCCCATTGGCACGCTGTCCAGGATCTTCTGCCGGCGCGGACTGCCCGGCGGGTTCAGCTGCTGCCACAGCGGCGTGTCCACCGAGGCCGGCGCGACGACATTCGCGGTGATGCCGTGCGGCGCCAGCTCCGCCGCCCAGCTCCGCGTCGCGCCGACCAGCGCGGCCTTCGCCGCGGCATAGGCGGTGCGCGCCGGCAGTCCCAGCATGGCGCGGCTGGCGATGGAGACGATGCGCCCCATGCGCGCGGCCTGCATGCCGGGCAGCAGCGCCTGCGCGCACTGGATCGCGCAGCGCAGGTTGAGCGCCAGCACGGCATCGAGGTCGGGCAGCGAGGCCTCCGCCAGCGTGCCGGGGCGCACGGTGCCGACATTGTTCACCAGCCGCGTGATCGCGCGTTCGGCCGTCGCCTTCGCCAGGGCTTCCGCGGTGGCCGCGGTGTCGGCGAGGTCCACGGCCATGTGCGTCTCGCCCGGCAGCGGCGCGGCCGGCGCTTCGCGGTCGAGCGTGAGCACGCGCCAGCCCTCCGCCGCGCAGCGTGCCGCGACGGCGCGGCCGATGCCCTGGCTGCCGCCGGTGACGAGGACCCATTCGGCCATGCCACTTCCGCATCCGCAGGTTCCGCGCAATCCTGGGCACGCCGCGGCGGCGCTGTCCACCGCGCGCCAACGGCGGAGGACGGCGTCGCATGGAGGAGTTCCGCTCGCTGCGGCTGGACCGCGAGGGGCCGGTCGCCACGGTCACCATGCTGCGGCGGCACTCGCATGAGGAGATTGCCGAGGTCTTCACGCGGCTGCGCGCCGACGACAGCGTGCGCGTCGTGGTGCTGACCGGATCCGACGGCGAGTTCCACGTGCCCGGCCCGGCGGCCGACTACCTGCTGCCCGGCGGCGGGCACAAGCTGACCGATCCGCACCATGCCTGGCGCACCTTCTCCGCCATCATCCGCGGTCACCAGGCCATGGCGGAGATGGAGAAGCCGGTCATCGCGCGCGTGAACGGCCCGGCCTATGGCTTCGGCCAGAGCCTCGCCTTCGCCTGCGACCTGATCGTCGCGCAGGACGATGCGGTGTTCATGGACCACCACATGGGCGGGCCGATCCCCGGGCGCACGAAGTTCTTCTCCAACGTGCCGGGCGATGGCGGCTGCGCGCTGATCCCGCTGTTCCTGACGCCCTGCAAGGCGAAGGAATACCTCATGCTCGCCAAGCCCTACACGGCGGTGGAGCTGGAGCGGATGGGCATCATCAACTACGCCGTGCCCGCGGCGCAGCTGGATGCGAAGGTGCAGGAGATGGTGCAGGGTCTGCTGGCGCGCGGCAGCTTCGCGCTGGCCTGGACCAAGCGGCTGGCCAACCGCCACGTCGTGGAACAGCTGAACCGCGTGCTGGATGCCGGCGTCGGCTACGAGATGGTGGCCTTCCTGCAGCGCGAGAAGCTGGGCGGCAAAGATCCCACAACCCTGGACTGACGGAGCGAGAGACACGCCATGGAGATCATCGACCTCAGCCGCGAGATCTTCCACCGGACGCAGACGCATCCCTCGCATCCGCCGGTGGTGATGACCGTGTGGAACGACCATGCGGAGAAGAAGGTCGCGGGCAACACGGTGTTCAGCAGCAAGGCGCTGTCCATCGCCTTCAGCGACCATGCGGGCACGCATGTGGACGCCCCCGTGCATTTCGACCCACGGCCCGGCGCACTCTCCATCGACCAGGTGCCGCTCGAGAAGTTCTACACCTCCGCCATCTGCCTCGACCTCTCGCATGTGCCGCTGAAGCACGCGATCACCGTGCCGGAGATGCAGGCGGCGCTGGCGAAGTCCGGGCAGGAGATCCGGCCGGGCGATACGGTGCTGCTGCACATGGGCGTGAATGAGCGGCTGCTCGGCAAGCCCGGCTACCTGCACGACTTCCCGGGACTGGCGCTGGAGTCCGTGCACTGGCTGGCCGACCGCGGCATCGGCATGTTCGGCGTCGAGGCGATCAGCCCCGCGCCGGAAGGCGAGCCCAACTTCCAGGCGCACATGGCCTGCGCCGAGCGCGGCATTACCCACATGGAATGCCTGGCCAACCTGGAGAAGCTGGTCGGCCGCGGCCGCTTCCGCTTCATCGGCTTCCCGCTGAAGATCCGCGGCGGCACCGCCAGCCCGATCCGCGCCGTGGCAATCTTCGAGTGACGGAGGAGCTGGAGGCCACCGTCGCGGCGCTCGCCACCGGCGCCGTCACCGCGCGGCAGCTGCTGGCGCGCTGCGTCGCGCGGCTGGAAGCAGAGAACCCGCGGCTGAACGCCGTCGTCACCACCGACCTGCCGGGCGCGGAGGCCGCCGCGGATGCCGCCGATGCGCGGCGGCGCGCGGGGGCTGCCCTCGGCCCGCTGGACGGCGTGCCCTTCACGGTGAAGGACAACCTGTTCGTCGGCGGGATGCGCGCGACCTGGGGCTCGCGGCTGTTTGCCGACCATGTCGCGCCGGCGGACGATCTCTGCGTTGCGCGGCTGCGCGCGGCGGGGGCAGTGATGCTCGGCAAGACCAACACGCCGGAATTCGCGCTGGCCGCGCATACCAGCAACGAGATCTTCGGCGCCACGCGCAACCCCTGGGACGCGACGCGCGTGCCGGGCGGATCCAGCGGCGGGGCGGCGGCGGCGGTCGCGACGGGCATCGCGCCTCTGGCACTCGGCACCGATGCCGGCGGGTCCATCCGGCTGCCTGCGGCGCATTGCGGCGTCACGGGCTTCCGGCCGAGTGTCGGGCTGATCCCGCGACTGCACGGCTTCCCGCCGCTGGCGCTGGACTTCCAGGCCATAGGCGTGATGACGCACCGCGTGCGCGGCGTGCGGATGGCCATGGAGGTGCTGGCCGGACCGGATGCGCGGGACCGTGCCTCGCTGGCCTTCGGCGGCCTGCGCGCCGCGACGCCCGGGCCGCTCGCCATCCGCCTGTCGCTGGGCGCGCCGGGCGCGACCGTCGATCCGGAGGTGGCGGGGCTGGTGCATGACGCGGCGCGCGTGCTGGCGGGCCTCGGCCATCGCGTCGCGGAGGGACCCATGCCGCATGACGGCGCTTCCCTCGTCTCCATCCGCTCCGTGCTGAGCTCGGCGGGCGTGGCGCGCGTGGTCGCCGCGCATCCGGGCTGGGAGGGGCTGGTGACACCCGCGATCCGCGCGGCGGCGGAGAAGGGCCTCGGCATCCCCGCCGCGCAGTACGTCGCGGCGCTCGATGCGCTGGCCGACTGGCGTGCCGCGACCGCGGCCGCGATGCAGGGCGTGGACATCCTGGCGACGCCGGTCTGCCCGGTGCCGGCCTGGCCGATCGAGGCGCCGACCGCCGGCGGCGCGCCGGGCATGCCCGCCGGGCCGCCCGATGCGGTGGCCTTCACCGCCTTCGCCAATGCGATGGGCTGGCCCGCGATCAGCGTCCCATGCGGCCTGACGAAGACCGGCCTGCCCGTCGGCCTGCAGCTCGTCGCGCCCTATGGCGAGGACCACCAGCTGCTGGCGCTGGCCGAGGCCTACCAATCCGCCACCGCGTGGCATGCGCTGCGGCCACCGCCGCCGAGGGAGTAGCCGATGACCCCGTCCCGCCGATCCATGCCCGCACTGATCGCAGCAGCCCTCGCCGTACCGCGGCTGGCCCGAGCGCAGGCCTGGCCGACACGCCCCGTGCGCCTGGTGGTGCCCTTCCCGCCGGGCGGCCCCACCGACATCATGGGCCGGCTGCTGGCGACGCAGCTGGAGGCGGATCTGCGCCAGCCTTTCGTGGTGGAGAACCGGGCCGGCGCCACGGGCGCCATCGGCAGCCAGGCGGTGATCCAGTCGCCGCCCGACGGCTACACGCTGGTGGTGGGCACGCTGGGCTCGCACGCGCTGCAGCCGCTGATCGCGCGCACGCCGGCCTACGACCCGCGGCGCGACTTCACGCCCGTCTCGCTCTTCGCGACCATCGCCAATGTGCTGATGGTGCATCCCTCCGTCGCGGCACGCAGCGCGGGCGAGCTGGTCGCGCTGCTGCGCGCGGAGCCGGGGCGGCACAACTACGGCTCCGCCGGCGTCGGCTCGCCGATCCACCTCTCGGCGGTGCTGCTGGAACAGGTGGCGCAGGTTCAGGCGGTGCACGTGCCCTATCGCGGCTCGGCCCCCGCGCTGCAGGACCTGCAGGCCGGCCGGCTGACCTTCATGTTCGACGCCGTCCCCTCGGCCATGGGGCTGATCCAGTCCGGCGCGGTGCGCGCACTCGCCGTGACCACGCCGCGCCGCATCGCCGCGCTGCCGGAGCTGCCGACGATGGAGGAGGCGGGCATCCGCCCCTACGACGCCTATACCTGGAACGCCATCTTCGGCCCGCCCCGCCTGCCGGAGCCGATCGTCGCCCGGCTGAACGAGGCGGTCGCCGGCATCGTCGCGCGGCCCGAGTTCCGCACACGCGCGGCCGGCCTCGGTGCCGACGCCATGGCCTCCACGCCCGAGGCGCTGCGCGCGCTGGTGGTGGCCGAGATGGAGAAATGGCGCCCCATCGTCGCCGCCGCCGGTGCCCAGGAGGGTTGAGCCGATGGTGGAGATGCGCCTCGTCGCCGACACAGGCGACGAGCTGGGCGAAAGCCCGGTCTGGGACCCGCGCGCGGGCTGCCTGTGGTGGCTGGACAACCTGAAGCCCGCGCTGCACCGCCTGGTGCCGGCCAGCGGCGCGCATGGCGAGTTCCCGCTGCCGGAGTTCGTCGGCTCCATCGGCTTGCGCGCGCAGGGCGGGCTGATCGCCGGCACGCTGCGCGGCTTCGCCGTGATCGAGCCGGAGCGCGGCCTCTACCAGACGATCGCGGAGCCGGAGCCGCTGGCGCTCGGCAACCGCATGAACGACGGCAAGGTGGATCGCCGCGGCCGCTTCTGGTGTGGCGGGATGAACGCCCGCTTCGTCGAGACCTACGCGCCCAGCGCCTCGCTCTGGCGGCTGGATCCGGACGGCAGCGTGCACCGGATGGAGACCGGCATCATCGTCGGCAACGGCATCGCCTTCAGCCCGGACGACCGCACGATGTACCTCTCCGACAGCAGCGCGAAGACGGTCTGGGCCTACGATTTCGACCTGGACGCCGGCACCATCGCCAACCGCCGCGTCTTCCTCTCCTCGGCGAACACGCCGGGGCACACCGGCAAGATCGACGGCGCGGCGGTGGACACGGAGGGCTTCTACTGGGCGGCCGTGCCCTATGACGGGCTGCTGATGCGCTACGCGCCGGATGGCCGCGTGGACCAGTGCTGGCGCATGCCGGTCTCCTGCCCGACCATGCCGAGCTTCGGCGGGGCGGAGCACGACGTGCTCTACGTCACCTCCGCCCGCAAGTTCCTGAACGGCTGGCAGCGCCGCGTGCAGAAGATGGAGGGCGGCGTGATCGAGATCCGCGGCCTCGGCGTGCACGGCCTGGCCGAGCCGATGTTCGGCGGCTGAGGCGTCTGCCCGGAAGGCGGCGGCGCGGCGGTCAGCCGCGCGCCACCGCGGCGCGCAGCAGCTGCAGCGTCTCCTCGATCATCGCCGCCGTCACGTCGAGATGCGTGCAGGCGCGGATGCGGCCGCCGAGCATGGACAGCTGCACGCCCTCCATCCTGAGCCGTCCGACCAGGGCAGCGGCGGACATGCCAGCGCCGGCGGGGTCGAAGAACACCAGGTTGGTGTCCGGCTCCTCCACCTTCATGCCGGGGATCTGCGCCAGGCCGCGCGCCAGCGCCTTCGCGTTCGCATGATCCTCCGCCAGCCTGTCCACATGGTGGTCCAGCGAATACAGGCAGGCGGCCGCGCAGATCCCGGCCTGGCGCATCGCCCCGCCCAGGCGCTGCTTCCAGCGCCAGGCCTCGTCGATGAACTCCGCCGAGCCGCACAGCACGGCGCCCAGCGGCGCGCCGAGCCCCTTGGTGAAATCCAGCCAGACGCTGTCGAACCCCGCCGCCATGTCGGCGGCGGAGCAGCCAGACGCGACGCAGGCATTCATCAGCCGCGCGCCGTCCATGTGGGTGGCGAGCCCGTGCTCCTTCGCGATCCCCGCGATCTCGTCCAGCACCGACTTCGGCCAGACGGCGCCGCCGCCGATGTTGGCGGTCTGCTCCACCTCGACAAGGCGCTGGGTGGGGGTGTGGCGCGACTTGCCGCGGATATGCGCGCGCAGCTCGTCAGGCGAATACATGCCGCGCGCGCCCTTCAGCGGCAGGATCTGGAACCCGCCCAGCGCGGCATGCGCGCCACCTTCGCTGGTCAGGATGTGCGCCGTCTCATGGGCGATGATCTCCTCGCCCGGGCGGCAATGCGTCAGTGTCGCCGCGACGTTGCACATGGTGCCGGACGGCATGAAGACCGCGGCCTCCTTGCCCATCAGCGCGGCCATGCGGTCGCAGAGGGCGTGCACGGTGGGGTCGTCGCCATGCTGCTCGTCCCCCACCTGCGCCCGCATCATCGCCTCCTTCATGGCGGACGTCGGGCGCGTCTGCGTGTCGGAATAGAGATTGATGCGGACGGGCGGCGCGCCGACGGGCGGGCGCTGCGGGGCGTGGACCATGTTCCCTCGCGATCCTGGGTTCGCTCGCGCCGCAACCTGCCAGGGTTGCGGCGCGGCGTGAACCCGCCGGCGGACGCCGCGGTCAGCCGAACAGGCGGTGTCGTTCCCAGAGCGGCGCGATGGCGGGCCGGGCCGCGACCGCGCGGGCCAGCGTCTCGATGCGCGGGCAGTTGCGCGGTGTCCAGGCGCGGCCTCCGCACCAGCGCGACATGACGGCCAGCGGGATGTCCGCCAGGCTGAAGCGCGCGCCGAGCAGGAAGGGGGATGCGGGATCGCCGCTCAGCTCGGCATGCGCCTCCACGACGCGCAGCACGTCATGCCCCATCTCCTCGGCACGCGTGCGGATGCCGGGCTCCGCGGCGGGATCGGGCGTGAAACGCCCAGGATAGTCCCAGCGCGTCACATGCGGGTAGAATTCACCGGCCATCAGCGCCATCCAGCGCAGCGCCGTGGCGCGGGCCGGATCGCCGGATGCGGGCAGCAGCGCCGCCTTCGGATGATGGTCCGCGATGGTGAGGAGGATGGCGAGGTGCTCGGTCATCACCAGGCCATCCGGCAGTACCAGCGTGGGCAGCCGGCCCATCGGATTGATCGCCAGGTAGTCGGGCCGAAGCTGGTGGTCGCCCTCCAGTGGCACCGCGCGCAACTCCGCGCGCTGGCCTGCCTCGGCCAGCGCCATCTCGACCATCGCGGAGCCGGAGCCCGCATCGCCGTAGAGCACATATCCCATCCGCCAAGCCTGGCGCGGCCGGCGGGTGGATCGCCAGTGCATTCGGTTGATGGCGGCCAGCAGCGGCGCTGATCGCGCGCGCCGGGGGCGCGCCCGTTCAGCCCGGGGTGGACGGCGCGGGCCGCGCCGGCCCCAGCTGCGGCCGCGTGCGGCCGTAGAGGATCATCGCCCGACGCTCGAAGGCGCGGACCATGAGCCGCACGGCCTCGTTGAAGACGGTCCCGATCACCGCCTGCAGCAGGCGCGACTTGAACTCGAAGTCCACGAAGAAGTCCACCTCGGTCGCGGCGCCGTGGCCGTCCCCGCCCGCCGGGGCGACGGCATTGAACCGCCAGTGGTTGTTCAGGTAGCGGAAGGGGCCGTTGAGGTAGCGCACATGCACGTGGTGCGGGCGCTCCAGCGTGACCTGGCTGCGGAAGGTCTCGCGGAACATCTTGAAGCCGATGGTGAGGTCCGCGATCAGCTCGTTCTCGGTTCGGGAGATAACCCGCGCGCCGACGCACCAGGGCAGGAACTCGGGATAGCGGCGCACATCGGCCACCATGTCGAAGAGCTGCTCCGGCGTGTAGGCCAGCACCTTCTTCTCGGCATGGGTCGGCATGCGCGCGGCGGCCTCAGGCGGCCCTGGCTGCCAGCTGGGCCTCGCGCGCGGCCCGCAGCGCGGCGAAGTCCCGGTCGGCATGGTAGGAGCTGCGCGTCAGCGGCGTTGCCGAGACCAGCAGGAAGCCCTTGCCGCGCGCCACCTTGGCGTAGTCCTCGAACTCGTCCGGCGTGACGAAGCGGTCGACGGCCGCGTGCTTCACCGTCGGTTGCAGATACTGGCCGATGGTGAGGAAGTCCACGTCGGCGCTGCGCAGATCGTCCATCACCTGCAGCACCTCGATCCGCTTCTCGCCCAGCCCGACCATCAGGCCGGACTTGGTGAAGATGGAGGGGGCGAGCTGCTTCACGCGGTCCAGCAGGCGCAGCGAGTGGTAGTAGCGGGCGCCCGGCCGGATCGTGGGGTACAGCGCCGGCACGGTTTCCAGGTTGTGGTTGAAGACATCGGGCCGGGCTTCGACCACGATCTCCAGCGCGCCGTCCTTACGCAGGAAGTCGGGCGTCAGGATCTCGATGGTCGTGTCGGGGGCTGCGTCGCGGATGGCGCGGATGGTCTGCGCGAAATGCGCCGCGCCGCCATCGGCCAGGTCGTCGCGGTCCACGCTGGTGACGACGACGTGCCGCAGGCCGAGCTTCGCCACCGCATCGCCGACGCGGCGAGGCTCGTCCGTGTCCAACGCCTTGGGGATGCCGGTCGCGACGTTGCAGAAGCTGCAGGCGCGCGTGCAGGTCTCGCCCATGATCATCATGGTGGCGTGGCGCTGCGACCAGCATTCCCCGATGTTCGGGCAGGCCGCTTCCTCGCACACCGTGACGAGGCCGTTGGCACGCATCAGCGCATGGGTCTCGCGATAGACCGGGCTGGTCGGCGCCTTCACCCGGATCCAGGCGGGCTTGCGCTGAATAGGGTTGTCGGGGCGATGCGCCTTCTCCGGGTGCCGGTCGGCACCTCGGAGCGGCCCCTCCCCGGCGCTTCGCCGGTGATCGATTTCCACGCGCGTGGTCATGCGGGGGATGTGGCGCCTGGGGCGGGGCCCGTCAATCAGATGTGGATGACCCGGCCGTAAGCATCCAGCACCGCCTCATGCATCGTCTCGCTGACCGTGGGGTGGGGGAAGACGGTGTGCATCAGCTCGGCCTCGGTCGATTCCAGGGTGCGGGCGATGCCGTAGCCCTGGATCATCTCCGTCACCTCGGGCCCCACCATGTGGGCGCCCAGCAGCTCGCCGGTCTTGGCGTCGAAGACGGTCTTCACCAGCCCCTCCGGCTCGCCCAGCGCGATGGCCTTGCCGTTGCCGATGAAGGGGAAGCGGCCGACCCGCACCTCGTGGCCGAGTTCCTTCGCCTTCGCCTCCGTCAGGCCGACGCTCGCGACCTGCGGGCGGCAATAGGTGCAGCCCGGGATGTTCAGCACGTCCATCGCATGCGGGTGCTTCCCGGCGATGGCCTCCACCGTGATGATCGCCTCGTGGCTCGCCTTGTGCGCCAGCCAGGGCGGACCGGTCAGGTCGCCGATGGCGTAGATGCCCGGCTCGCCGGTGTTGCCGTAGGGGTCGGTGACGACGTGCGTCTTCTCGACCTTCACCTTCGTCCCCTCGAGGCCGATGTCCTCCACGTTGCCGACGATGCCGACTGCGGAGATCAGGCGATCCGCCGTGATCTCCTGCACCTTGCCGCCGGCCTCGATGACGGCGGTGACGCTGTCGGCGTTCTTGCGCACGCCCTGCACGCGGGCGCCGGTCAGCAGCTTCATGCCCTGCTTGGTGAAGGACTTGGCGACGAAGGCGCTGATCTCCGCATCCTCCACGGGCAGGATACGGTCCATCACCTCCACCAGCGTCACCTGGGCGCCCATGTTCAGGTAGAAGCTGGCGAACTCGCTGCCGATCGCGCCGGAACCGACGACGATCAGCGACTTCGGGAGCGCCGTCGGCGTCATTGCCTCGCGGTAGGTCCAGATCAGCTTGCCGTCGGGCTCCATGCCCGGAATCACGCGCGCCCGCGCGCCGGTGGCGAGGATGATGTGCTTTGCCGTGATCTCCGCCACCGGCTTGCCGTCCTTGCTGACGGAGAGCTTCCCCGGCCCGGCCAGCCTGCCGTGACCGTCGAAGACGGTGACCTTGTTCTTCTTCATCAGGTGCTTCACGCCGCCCGAAAGCTGGCCGGCGACGCCGCGGCTGCGCTTCACCACCTTCGCGAAGTCGAAGCGGATGTTGTCGGCGGCGAAACCGTACTGGTCGAGGCTGTGCAGCAGGTGGTTGATCTCGCTGGCGCGCAGCAGCGCCTTGGTGGGGATGCAGCCCCAGTTCAGGCAGATGCCGCCCAGGTTCTCGCGTTCCACCAGCGCGGTCTTCATGCCGAGCTGGCTGGCGCGGATCGCCGCGACGTAGCCGCCGGGCCCGCCGCCCACCACCACGATGTCGAAGCTCTCGGCCATCGATGTCACCCCTGCTGTGAGGCGAGCGCCGAGAGCGCCTCGCCGGTGAGTTGCTGCAGCGCCCAGCCCTCGCGCGGCTTGGCGCCCAGGCTGCGGTAGAAGGCGATGGAGGGTGCGTTCCAGTCCAGCACGGACCATTCCATCCGACCGCAGCCCTGCGCCAGTGCGCGGGCCGCGAGATGCGCGAAGATCGCCTTGCCGATCCCCCTGCCCCGCATCGCCGGCTGGACGAACACGTCCTCCACATAGAGCGAGGGGCGGCCGAGGAAGGTCGAGAAGCTGTAGTACCAGACGGCGAAGCCCACCGGCGCGCCATCCCACTCGGCGATCAGCGCCTCCGCCCGGCGCGGCTCCCCGAACAGGAAGCGCGCGAGCGTCGCCTCGTCGGCCCTGACTTCATGCGACAGGCGCTCGTACTCCGCCAGCGCGCGGATGAAGTCCAGGACCAGGCCGAGATCGCCCGGCCCGGCGTCGCGCAGGCGCAGCCCCATCCTACAGCATCAGCGACAGCGGCTGCTCGACGATGCCCTTGAAGGCCTGCATCCACTCCGCGGCCAGCGCGCCGTCCACGATGCGATGGTCCACCGAGAGCGTGCAGGTCATCACCGTCGCGATCGCCAACGCGCCATCCTTGACCACAGGCCGCTGCGTGCCCGCGGACACCGCCAGGATGCCGGCCTGGGGCGGGTTGATGATCGCGCTGAAGTCGCTGACGCCGTACATCCCCATGTTGGAGATGCTGAAGCCGCCGCCCTGGAACTCCTCGGGCTTCAGCTTGCCGGCCTTGGCGCGCGCGGCCAGGTCCTTCATCTCGTTGCTGATCGCCGCCAGGCCCTTCTGGTCGGCCTTGCGGATGATCGGCGTGATCAGCCCGTCCGAAATGCTGACGGCCACCGAGATGTCCACGTCGTCGTAGAGGATCGTCGCGTCGTCGGTCCAGGACGCGTTGACCTTCGGGATGCGCCGCAGCGTCACCGCGGCCGCCTTGATGACCAGGTCGTTGACCGAGAGCTTGAAGGCACCGGGCCCGTCCTTGGGCGAGGCGGCGTTGAGCTGCCCGCGCAGCTTCAGCAGCGCGTCCAGCTCGATATCCATCGTGACGTAGAAATGCGGGATTGTCGCCTTGGACTCGGAAAGCCGACGCGCGATGACCTTGCGCATCGTGCTGTGCGGCACCGCCTGGTGCGGGGCCGTGATGGGCGCGGCGGGCGCCTTCGGGGCCGGTGCCGCGGCAGGTGCCGGGGCGGCGGCAGCGGGTTGCGGCGCGGGCGCGGCCTTCGGCGCCGGCCCCTTGGCCAGGGCCGCCTCGACATCCGCCTTCACGATCCGCCCGTTCGGGCCGCTG
>NZ_JAPSMD010000133.1 GCF_027856955.1 Falsiroseomonas oryzae
GCGATGGGCGAGGGCCGCGCGACGCCGGGCGAGGCGCCGCCGGAGCGCTTCGACACCGGGCTGCTGCGCGCCGATGCCGATCTCGCCGCGCTAGCCGACCGGCTTGCCGCGCCCGGCGCGCCGCGCGACGTCTCGCTGCTGCTGAGCGGCCCGCCGGGAACGGGCAAGAGCGCCTATGTGCGGCACCTGGCGGAGCGGATGGGGCTGCCGGTGCTGCAGCGCCGCGCCTCCGACCTTCTGGGGCGTTATGTGGGCGAGACGGAGCAGCGCATCGCCGCGGCCTTCTCCGAGGCCGCGGCGGCGCGCGCTTTCCTGGTGTTCGACGAGGCGGACAGCCTGCTCGGCGCGCGAGAGGGCGCGCAGCAGTCCTGGCAGGTGAGCCAGGTGAACGAGATGCTGACCTGGATGGAGCGGCACGACTGGCCGCTCGCCTTCACCACCAACTTCGCGGAGCACCTGGACCCGGCGGTGATGCGGCGCGTGCTCCTGAAGCTGCGCTTCGACCACCTGACGCCGGCGCAGGCCGCGGCCGCCTTCCGCAGCTTCTTCGGCCTGGAGCCGCCGCCGGGGCTCGCCGCGCTGGACCGCCTGACGCCGGCCGACTTCGCGGTGGTGCGGCGCGTGGCCGCGCTGCAGGGCGGGCTGGACGACGCGGCGGCGCTGCTCGCGGCGCTGGTGCGTGAGCAGCAGGCCAAGCCGGGTGCGGCGCGCGCCATCGGCTTCCGCGCCGGCGCCTGATCCATCCACGCGGAGGGAGAGAGCGCCATGTCCGACTGCCGCGTGTCATGCGACGAGAGCGCCAGCCGGACGCGGATGCCGATGACCGTCAGCCTGCTGACGGCCATGATGGTGCCGGCCTGTGTCCATCGGCGCCCGGGAAGCGCAAACGGAGACGCGTGATGAGTGACGACATGAGTCCCGACGACCGGGCCGGGTGCCTGGAGAATTACTTCGGCTCCGACACGCATTTCGCGGAGCGCTACTGCGCCGCGCGTACCCTCGCGCGCCTGCCGCCCGCTCTCGCCGATCTGGCGAGGCGCATCCTCAGAACGATGACCACCGCGGCGCCGAGCGCGGCGCAAGCCACTCCGGGCTGGAAGGTCGAGAAGCTGGATCCGGCGGTCACCTCGACCTGGACCGGCTCGCCCGATCCCCTCGTCGTCTTCGGCAAGCCTGTGGCGCATGAAAAGGACGGCTGCATCTCGATCCATGGGCCGCGCGCGGGGATCTGCGTGGCAGGCCAGGGCGAGACGGCGGCGCTCCATCTCTGGGCGGATGAAGAGACCCTGCGGAAGGCAGGGTGGCCAACCCCGAGTGCGACCGCGACGCCACCGGGCGACACGGCCGGCTGGGCACGGTGGCGCGGCGGCAAGCCGACCTGGATCCGCCTCGCGGCGCTGCGCTGTCCCGATGATCTGGCCAGGGATTTCCTGCGCGCCGTCATGGACGTCGTCGAGGACGCGGCTCTGCCCACCCGCGGCGGCGACGCGCTGCGTGAGCTCGTCGAGGCCGCCGCCACCGACCTGTCCGCCGAAGGGCGGGACCAATGTGGCGGGCTGATCACGCCGGCCATCGCGGAGTGGCTGCGCAAGCCGGGCAAGGACGCCGCACAGCGCGGCGGCGGTCCCACCAGGCCCAGGGCGCCTTCGCAGGGCGGAGCCGGTGGCGCGGGGCCGGCCGCTCCGCAGCCCACGGGGACGCTCGGGACGGCGGTCGTGACGTCATGGCCCGCGGCCCGTGTCCTGCGGCACAGATCCGTCCCCCCGCCGGACGGGCTGGGCTTTCTCAACCTGGCCTTCGAGCCGAAGCGGACCGACATCCGGGAGGATTTCGCGGGGCCCGGGATCTACGGCCTGTTCTTCCGGATGCCGGGCGGCACGTCGGAGGACTTCCGGCTGATCTATGTCGGCCGCTTCTACGGGGAAGAGTACAATATGTTCGCCGGCGATGTCCGCCACGCCAGGTGGTGGACGCACGCCGCGTCCTTCACCATGCGCGACCATCGCGTGCACGTCGCGAGGCGCACGTCTAAGGCGTGCCGGGCCGGCGAGGAGGCGCGGCTTTCGCCGCTCCGCATTCTCGGCTGCCGCTCGTTGGAGAAGTTCGTCAATCGGCGCGGCAATTGCGGTGCAGGCCTCAATCGCGTTCGCTTCGCGGGCACATTCTGGGACCGGCTCCACGCCGTCTCCGCCGACGTGCTGCTGGAGCAGTTCCGCTTCGCCTATATCCGCTTGGTTCCGCCCGGCAGCAGCGCGGTGGACCTGGCGCCCGCCATCCGCCGCCAGGTCAGCCAGGCGGAGGACCAGCTCATCGCGGCCCTGAAGCCCTGCGGCAACTGGCAGACGCGCTGGTCCCCGGACGCGGATGCCGCGGCGTTGCTGACCGTGGACGAGACTTGCTTCCTGGAACGCGCGAAGGCGGCTCTGGAACTGACCAGCATGGTCTCCGTCTCGCGACCGTAGCGGCTTTGAGGATCGTAACGATATCGGCTAGGCTGCGCCGCGCGCTCGCGCCGCGGTGCCCCGCGCGCCGCGCGCGGGGAGCCCGGCCCGGATGGATCTGCCCTTCACCAAGTCGCGCTTCCGCCTCGCGCTGGAATGCCCGACGAAGCTGCACTACGCCGCCCGGCCCGGCACCTATCCCAGCACCAAGGCCGACGACGAATTCCTGAAGTCGCTGGCCGCCAGCGGCTTCCAGGTGGGCGAGCTGGCGAAGCGCATGCACGCGGACGGCGAGGAGGTGACGGACCGCGGCCACGACGCGCAGCTCGCCCGCACCGCCGAGCTGATGGCGAAGCACACGGTCACAATCTTCGAGGCGACCTTCGCAGCCGGCGACCTCTTCATCCGCGCCGACATTCTGCGCAAGCGCGGCAACCAGGTGGACCTGATCGAGGTCAAGTCGAAGAGCGCGCCCGAAGGGGGCGCGGCAGGCGTCGTGACGGAGAACGGGCGCGCCATCCGGGCGGAGTGGCTGCCCTATGTGCAGGACCTCGCCTTCCAGACGCATGTGCTGCGCCAAGCCGTGCCGGGGCTGCAGCTGCGGTCGCTGCTCATGCTGCCCGATCCCGACGCCGTCGCCACGGTGGATGGCCTTCATGCCCGCTTCCGCATCCGGCACGCGGACGGCCGGCCGGTGGTCGAGGTGGCGCCCGGCACCGGCGCCGCGCAGCTCGGCGCGCCGCTCCTCGTCGAGCTGGACGTGTCCGCGTTGGTCGCGCAGGTGCTGTCCGGCCGCCTCGTCCTGCCGGGGATGGCAGGCGCCTGGACCGAGTGCGTCAACGACCTTGCAGCGGCCTGGAAGCAGGGGCGCAAGCTCGGCCCCGCCATCGGCGAACAGTGCGCCAAGTGTGAGTTCCGCGTCCGGGACGCTGAGCCACCGCGGCGGAGCGGCTTCGTCGATTGCTGGACCGAGGCGCTTGACGTCACGCCGGAGGAACTCGCCGGCGATACCGTGCTCGACCTCTGGTACTTCAAGGGCAAGGCACGTCTCATCGACGAGCGCCGCTGGCGCCTGTCGGACGTGACCGACGACGACCTGAATCTTAAGCCCGGCGAGGACGGCCTCAGCCGCAGCCAGCGCCAGCGCATGCAGGCGGACGGAGCGCTGCCGGGCGGCGAGCCCTTCCACCTCGACCGCGACCTGATGCGGCGTGAGATGGCGAAATGGACCTGGCCACTCCACTTCATCGACTTCGAGACGGCGCGGCCCGCGCTGCCCTTCCACAAAGGGCGGCGGCCCTATGGCCTCGTCGCCTTTCAGCTCTCGCACCACATCCTAGAGGCGGACGGCACGCTGCGCCATGCTGAGGAGGCGCTGCTCGCGGCGCCCGGCTTCGATCCCAACATCGAATTCCTGCGTCGGCTCCGCGACACGCTCGGCAAAGTGGGCACGGTGTTTATGTGGTCCCACCACGAGCGCACCGTGCTGAAGGACCTGCGGGACGACCTCGATGCGATGGCGGCGCCGCCGACCGACAAGGAGGAGCTCTCCGCCTTCATCGGCACGCTGCTCGAAGGACCGCGGGCGCTCTACGACCTCGCGAAGCTGGCCGAGCGGGCCTTCTTCCATCCGGCGACCAAGGCGCGCTGTTCCATCAAGGTCGTGCTGCCGGCGGTGCTCGGCTCGTCCGACTGGCTCCGCGCCCGCTATGCCAGTCCGATCTACGGCGCGCCGGGCGGCATCCCGAGCCGGAACTTCCGGAGCTTCGCATGGTGGCGGGAGGAGGACGGCGGCGCGGCGGATCCATACGACCTTCTCGGCGACATGTTCGCCGACCTGCCCGAGATCGCTGATGACGACGACGAGGCGACCATTGCCTCCGGTGGCGCTGCCGCCGCAGCCTATGCCCGGCTGCAGGACGAGGAGCTGAAGCCCGCGACGCGCGACGCAATCGAGCGCGCGCTGAAGCGCTATTGCGAGCTGGACACGCTAGCCATGGCAATGGTGGTAGAGGCTTGGCGCGCCTGGTGCGGGGTCGCTCTGCCGGATGAACTTGGCGCGGTGGCCTGAACACCTTCGGCGCGCCCTTCGGCTGGTGCGCGCGCACGCGGCAAGGCACCCGAAGCTGAGCCGGTGCGGCGAACCCGATAGGCCAGTTTTCGCCAAGGCACTCGGTAGCGCTCGGCCGATGCCGTTTACATCAGGATCCGACGCCTACCGGCCGTTTTTCTGCCATGAGCAAGATTCTCATCGCATTTACACTGAAAGCGCGGCTTTTGCCGTCCGAGAAGCTTGTCTTGAAGTCGGCCACGCGGGTCGTGCCAGAATAGTCACAAAAGTCGATAATGGCACTCACTCTTCTCTCCATTCTGGCTCGTTCCGCTTGCTGCGCCGCCCCGGCGCTGCCTACCACATGCCCTCCGACCACGGAACACCCGCGGAAGGTACAGAGGCCGGCCGATCACGATCTTTCCTCTCTGCCGGAGGGGGGCACCTTGGCTCGCATGATGTCGGATTACGCTGTATTGCGCGACCAGCTGAGGGCATGCCGAGCCTCTTGATAATCTGAAATCGCGTCCCCATTCCTTCGTATGTAGATGCTCACTATACTCGCGCCGTCAGGGGGGGTGGGATGCAGGCAATCTCTTTCCAGAAGGCTCAGGCAGTCATTGAGGCTTGGAAAGCGCATGCCTCCAAGCTGGAAGCCGAGCGTGACGCTGCACGCAGTGAGGCGGTCATCGCGCAGCTCGAAGCCTGCCGCCTGCGGGACGAGCTGCGGCGGCTGCGCGGTTTCTGAATGGCGCGGATCGTCGGGCGCCGCGTGCAGCACCAGCCGCTAGCAATCGATCCGTGGAGCGTGTGGCTCCGGCCGGAGCTTTGGCGCGATTTCAACGCGCGCCGAGCGGTGCGTGAAGCCGTGCTCACGTGGGCGGAGGCGGCGGAAAACAAGATCTGGCCGCGGCTAGCTTCGTTGCTGCTGTCAGGTGACCCACACGCCGGACGCTTTCTCGCGCGCATCGTAGACCGTGCGGGCGAAGCGCGTGTTGCCCCCACGTTGCTTTGGCTCGCTTACGCGGAAGTGCATCTGTCCGTCGAGCCCGGTCAATCAGCATTCGCTGGAAAAGGGAAGGCCGGCACTGCCGCGCTGCTGGAGCTGACTGCTTACGCGTCATCGCGCCTGAGCGTAGAAGCCAAGCGCGTCGATGACGTTTGGTGCACTACGGGCATCAACGAAGCAGACAGGAAGGCGCGCGACATCGCCATGCGCGGGCCGCGTCTGACGCAGGCGCGAGTGGTCATGCACATGCTGAACCACATTGCCTACCAGATCGACGCCGACGCGTGGCAAGATGTTTTCGATAACCTCATTCGGTTGTCTGAAGCCTCGCAGCAAGCAACGGGTGCCCTGAAGAAAGAGGTGGTTGCGCCGCCTGTGGAGGGTGTCTCGTCTGGTGTCTCTGAGGCAGCTACTAGCATCAAAGCTGGAGCCGCGCTGATCAACGATCGTCTGCAAAGGAGCAAGGCAGATCGAGAGCACGAGCATAACCGGAATTTGGGCATCGATCAGCCCGAGACACCGGGCGAGCCTCAGCCTCCACCCTCCGTGCCACATCACATCGTGGGGGCAGGGGTTGCCGACGCTATCGACCGGCTAGGCAGCAACGACAGAGCGCGTATGTCGGGCTTCAGAAAGCTGGCTAAGCCGTTGCCTCTTGCCAAGCTACCGGCAGCAGAAGTGGTTGCGCGTGCTATCGAAACGCTAGACAGGGAAGCTCCCAATTTCTCGGCTGCGACGGCACGCGTGAGGGCGGAGCTAGCGTTCCTTCGGGCGGCCGGCAGCGCATCCATTCGTCTGCGGCCTCTCTTGCTCGTTGGTGCGCCGGGGAGCGGAAAAACGAGGTGGGCGCGGCGGCTGGCGGAGTTGCTGGCAATGCCTTTTGCCAGCCTCGATCTCGCGGCTACCGATGTCGGCTATGTGCAAGGCAGCTCCAAAACGTGGTCTAGCTCGCATCCTTCATGGCTCCTGGACATGCTAGCTAGGCTGGGGCACGCGGGGCCCGTGATCTTATGGGATGAAGTGGACAAAGCGATGAGTTCGAGCGCTGGGCGTTCGAATGATCCGCTGCTGCAGTACCTTGAGCCTTCCACCGCGTGCCGCGCGACTGACCCGCAGCTAGATGGACCTCTAGATCTTTCGCGTGTGTCGCACATCCTGGCAGCCAATGATCTGCGAAAGGTTCCTGCGCCACTGCTGTCTCGCTGCCGCGTGGTGAATGTGGAGCCTCTGCCGGTTGATCGGCAGACCTTCGAGATTGTTATGGCCAACGTGCGCAGCGATTTGGCGGCGGAATATGGAGTGCCTGATGCCAGGTTGCTGCCGGAGTTGACTGAGGCGGAGAGTCAGTGGCTGCTGGAGCGATGGCAGGGTTCTGGCAGCGCTCGCCACCTCAGAAAGCTGACGGAAAGGCTCTTGGCCGCATCGGCGGAGCGTGGCCCTGGAGCCATGCACTGAGTTTCATCGGAAAACCCCTCCGCGTGAGATGATGATCTCGCGGAGGGACTGGCGATGAATTCCACTGTTCGAGACATGACACCGGAGGCCCCATCCGTTGATCGGAATGGGTTTGCTCGCTTCCCCATTTCTTGGAGATGGGGCGCGGTTCCCGGTTCTGCGCATAAAGCTACTGAGCTTCCGATGCATGACAATGAACGCCCATCCGACGCGCTCCGCCGTGGGCATGAGTTGGTTTGTGAGTGCAAAGCCTGTGGAAAGCGGCGCACCGTGTCTTTTGCGGCCCTCGTTTTCTTTCCCGGCATCTCTCAGGCGGCCTCGATTGCCGATCTGAAAGCGAAGCTGCGCTGCAAGAGTTGCACCGGAAAACCTGAGATAGAGGTCAAGCTTTACGCTTGGCGCTGACGTGGCAACTCCAGCTCCAGGTCTTCGATCGCCGCTGACTCTGAGAGGCTGACCTCCGCCCACTCGTTGCCCGGCATCTCAAGCTGCAGGCCGAGATCAACTGCCAGCATATAGGTGATTTGGAGCACGGCGGCGGACATCCCTTTTGCCGGATCGGGCCGCCATGTCTCACCCTCCGCCGCTCTATGAGGGCTCAAGCTGTCGAGCATATCTGAGAGGGCAACTAGCCCCTGGCGAAATGTGTCCGAGTAGCTGCGCTCCTGGTCATCTGCAGCAGCGCGCACGTAGTCGGACATGCGCTCTGTCGCTGCCCAGACCTTGGCAGGCTCTCCGGCCTCGACTGCCTGGAAAAGGCACCATTGCGGAGGCACAGGCAGGGCAACCCACCCATGGCGATCTGCAAGCCACCTAAATGCGCCGAGGGCGATGCCGAGCACACGGCGGAGGACACTTTCCAAGCCATCATCGACGGATGGCAGCGGGCGTGGCATGAACGGGTGCCTAGCGAGCCGATCTTCCCGCACCCTTCGAGACCTGAGCAGCTCATCAAGAATACGCTGAGCCAGAGCCGCCCGTTGGTGCGGAGGGGCAGCTTGTAGCGCCGAGATCACAGCATCCCAATCACTCAAGCCTGCTACGATGCTGTGGCCGAGGTGGGGTTCTAGGTCGCGGAGGGCAGGAGCGTCCACGCGTAGCCGCTGGAGAGCCGATAGCATATTGTCAGGCAACATAGGGGAGCCTCGCTTCGAGGCTATCCATACACATCGTCTGGAAACCGAACGGAATCGCTCATCGGCGCCCTAGGTGTGTGTGCAGGATGTGTGCAGGTTCACGGTGTGTTCACCGGCAAAGCAGGGATGAAGGGGAACATGCGTTCTTATGCTCCCTACGCGAAATCAAGACCTTAGGCAGGGTCGGGATGGGCGCGCTTAAATCTGGGGGACTGGGGGTCGTGGGTTCAAATCCCGCCGCTCCGACCATCTCCACCCCCCCGAGACTCCCTCAGCCGATCTCCCGAACGCCGCACCACTCCGCGATGAAGCTTGCGATGGTCAGCGTGCAGGTCTTCAGGTCGGCCAGCGAGGTGCGCTCGTCGAAGGCGTGCGCGCCTTCGCCCTTCGGGCCGTAGCACAGCGCCGGGATGCCGAAATACAGGCCGTAGAAGCGGGTGTCGTTGACGGCTGTGCTGCGGCGCTCCGGCATCTCCCCGCCATGCACGCTGCGGTGCGCCTCGGCGAGCACGCGCTCGGCCTCGGTGCCGGGTTCCAGCACGTAGCCATCGGCCTGGAAGCCGTGCCAGGTGAGCCGCGGCGGGCTGTTGGCCAGGAAGGTGTCGCCGCGCGCGGCCTCGGTGATGCAACGCTCCACCCCGGCCATGGCCTCGGCCACCTCGGTCCCGGGCAGCAGGCCGATGCGGCAATCCACCTCGCACCAGGCAGGGGTCGAGCTGGCCCAGTCGCCGCCGCGGATGATGCCCGGGTTGAACTTGATGGGATCGGGCACGGCGCCGAACCAGGGATGCGCCCGCGCTGCGCGGTTCAGTTCCGCCGTATGCGCCTGCAGCGCCTGCACCAGGTGCAGCGCGGAGAGGATGGCGTTGGTCCCGGTCTCCGCGACGGCGACATGCACCGGCACGCCCTGCACGCGGATGCGGAACCACAGCGTGCCGGTGTGGCAGCGCGTGATGGTGTGGCCGGTCGGCTCCGGGATCAGCGCGGCGTCGGCGCGGTAGCCACGCAGCAGGGTGGCGAGGGCGCCGTTGCCGGTGCTCTCCTCCTCCGTCACGGTCTGGATGTGGATGTCCGCGTTGGGCTCCAGCCCGGCGGCGCGCAGCGCGTCCATCGCGAAGACCATGCAGGAGACGCCGGCCTTCATGTCGTGCGCGCCGCGGCCGTAGAGCCAGCCGTCGCGGATCACGGCGGCATAGGGCGGGTGGGTCCACATCTCCACCGGGCCTTCCGGCACGACGTCGATATGGCCCTGCAGGATCAGGCTGCGGCCCGCGGGGTTCGCCGGCCGGTGGGAGGCGACGACCTGCAGGCTGCGCGCCGGGTCGGCCTCCACCATCGGGCTCGCCTTGGGATGCGCGGCGAGCGGCACCTCGGCCAGGCTGAACCGGTCCACCGCATAGCCGCGGGCGGCGAGTTCCCGGTGCATCCAGTCCTGCAGCGGCGCCTCGTTGCCGCGCGTGGAGGGGAAGCGGACCAACGATTGCAGGAAGGCCACCTGCCGCTCGAAGCCCGCTTCCACCGCCGCCCGCAGCCGCGCCGTCATCGCCGCATCCGGCATCCTCGTCTCCCCGGCCCGTTCAGCGGGCGCACCCGCCGTCCCAGGTCACGCGCGGCCGCGCTCGATGTTCCAGATCACCGGGAAGCCGAAGTCGATCACGCCGCGCAGCTCCCGCCGCCAGGCCGCCGGGGCGCGGAACTGGCCGGCGATGGGGAAGGTGGCGCGGTCGATGGCGACGCGGTTCAGTTCCGCCGCCAGCTCGCGCCGGCGCACCGGATCGCCCTCCGCCTCGAAGCGCTCGATCAGCGGTGTCATCTCCGCCTCGCAATAGCCCCAGGGCTGGTTGCCGGTGCAGTTGAAGCCCACGCCGAGGTTGGAAAGCGGGTCGGACATGTCGAAGCCGGTATAGACCACCGGCACCACGCTCCAGCCGCCCTGGTCCAGCGGCTGGCGCTGCACCCAGCGCTGCGCGATGGAGGACCAGTCGGATCCCTGGACATCCAGGTTGAACCCGGCGCGCCGCAGCCGGTCGATCAGCACCAGGCCGAAGGGATTGAGCAGCGCGGAGTCGAGCGGGTGCATCAGCACCACGCGCTCGTTGTTGTAGCCGGCCTCCCGCAGCAGGGCGCGGGCGCGGTCCAGGCTGGGGCGGGCGATCGCCTCGCTGCCGCGGTCGCTGGTGAACTGGGTGCCGCACATGAACATCGCCGTGCAGTCCGGCCGGCCGAGCTCGGCGAAGCCTGCGCCGGCCAGGATCTCGGCGCGGTCCAGGCATTGCTGCACGGCGCGGCGGACCAGCACGTTGTCGAAGGGCGGCTGCGCGTGGTTGATGCTGACGCAGTAGATCATCTCCGCGATGCCGCTCGCCTCGGAGATCACGATGTTCCGGTTGCGGCGGAACATGGGCAGGTTGTCCACCGGCGCGTATTCCAGGTAGTCCACCTCGCCCTGCTGCAGCGATGCGGCGCGCAGCGCGATGTCGGGCATGGTGATCATCTCGACCCGGTCCACCTTCGGCACCTTGCCGCCGGCCAGGCCGTCCGCCGGCTCGTCGCGCGGCACGTAGCGCTCGTTCCGGCGGAAGAAGGTGCGCTCACCCGGGATCCATTCGTCGCGCAGGAAGACGAAGGGGCCGGAGCCGACGATCTCGCGCACGGCCTGGGTGGGCGGCGTGGCGTTTGCGATGCGTGCGGGCATGATGAAGGGCGTGTGGACGGAAGGCTTGCCCAGCGCCTCAATCACGCCGCCATAGGGGCGCGCGAGCCGGATGACGAAGCCGTCCGCGCCGGCGGTGGTCATCTCCGCGGTCGCGGCCATCAGGCGGCGGCCGATGGAATCGCGGTTGCCCCAGCGGCGGAGCGAAGCGACCACGTCCTCCGATGTCACTTGCGACCCGTCATGGAATGCCAGGCCGGGGCGCAGGCGGAAGGTCCAGGTCAGGCGGTCTGCGCTGACCTCCCAGCCCTGCAGCATCTGCGGGCGATAGCGGCCCTGGCTGTCCATGCCCACCAGGTTGTCGAAGACCAGGTAGCCGAAGTTGCGCGTCACGAAGGACGGGCTGGCGATGGGATCCAGGTTCTGCAGCCCGACATTGACGACGAAACGGAAGGGGCGTTCGCGCGACTGCGCCAGCGGGATGCTTGGCGCGGCGAGCAGTGCGGCGGCGGCGCCAAGGCCCTGTCGGCGGGTGATCCTCATCGGTCTTCTCCTTCCTCTCAGCGTTGCGTCGCGGCCCAGGCCTCGGCGACCTGGGTGCAGGTCGCGAACCACACGCCCTCGAAGCCGCGCATGAAGTCGATCATCTCGCGCAGCAGGGCGATGCGGCTGGGGCGGCCGGTCACCTGGGGGTGCATGACCAGGTTGTAGGTGCCGCCCCAGCGGTGGATCTCCTTGAACTCCTCCTGCCAGACCTCGCGGACGTGGCTGTTGGTGAAGATCGGCCGCGGCGACTTGATGGAGAACAGCGCGAAGGGCGCGTCGTCCAGGCTCCAGTGCCAGGGCAGCTCGATCACGCTGGCGCCGTCCGCCGTGGCGATGCGGTAGGGGTTGATGTCCGCCATCATGGAGCTGTCGTAGAGGAAGCCGTGCTTCGCCAGCAGGCGGATGGTGTTGTCGCTGGTCTCGCCGGCCGGCGAGCGGTAGCCGCGCGGCACCACGCCGAGCACGCGCTTCAGCGCCTCGAGGCCGCGCTCCATCTCCTCGGTCTCCTTCTCCGGGAAGCCGGGCTCGATCCAGGCGTGGGAATAGCTGTGGTGGCCGATCTCGTGGCCGGCGCGCAGGATCATCTCGGCGCGGTCGGCGTGATTCTCCACCGTCCAGCCCGGGATGAAGAAGGTGGCGGGCACGCCGGCATCCTGCAGCGTCTCCAGGATCTTCGGCACGCCGACGCGCGCGCCGTAGGTGCCCTGGCTCAGCGTGCCGGGGCGCTGAGCGTTCGCCGGGTCGCGCGCCAGCCAGAGCGTCTCCGCATCGAAGTCGAAGGTCAGCATCACCGCGACGCGGGCCCCGCCAGGCCATTGCACGCTCATGTCCATGCGACGTTCTCCTTCCTCAGTCCGGCGGCGGATGGCGCGCGGCGAGCCAGCCGCCATCCACCGCGATCACCTGGCCGGCGACGTAGGATGCCTCTGCCGAGGCCAGGAAGGCGATGACCGACGCCACCTCCTCCGGCCGTCCGGCGCGGCGCAGCGGAGTCGGGTCCAGCACGGCGCGGCGGTAGTAGGGGTTGCGCCGGTGGCCCTCGGTCATCGCCGTCTCGATCACGCCAGGCGCGACGGCGTTCACCGTGACGCCCTGCGGCGCGAGCTCGCCCGCGAGCTGGCGGGTGAACTGCGCGACGCCGCCCTTGGCCACCGCATAGGCCGTGGTGCCGGGATGCCCGGCGAGGCCGAAGACCGAGCTGACATTGACGATGCGCCCGCCGGGCCGCGGAAGGTGCGGCATGACGTCGCGCGTCACGCGCAGCACGGCGGCGAGGTTCACCTCCAGGAAGCGGGCGATCAGCGCGTCGTCGGACTCCGCCAGCGCACGCGATCCGCCGATGCCGGCGTTGTTGACCAGGATGTCGATGCGGTCGAAGGCGGCGAGGGCGGCGTCCGCGATGGTGAGCCCGGCGCCGCGCGCGGCCACGTCGCAGACCAGCGCAACCCCGCCGAGCCTGGCCGCCGTCGCCTCCACCGCCGCCTCGCGATCCACCAGCAGCACGCGCGCGCCATCGGCCAGGAGGCGCGCGGCGGTGGCGGCGCCGATGCC
>NZ_JAPSMD010000134.1 GCF_027856955.1 Falsiroseomonas oryzae
GGTGAAGGCGCCGGCGCCGCCCGCGCCGGACCCGGCGGCGCGCAGCCAGGACGCCAAGGCGCTGATGGCCCTCTCGCGCGCCGCGGCCGCCTTCGGCGTCGGCGTGGCGCTGGGCGAGATCCCGGCCGACCGCGCCACGGAGGCCGCGCTGCTGGCCGATTTCTCGCTGTATTCGAACCGTGCCTCGATCTCCTCCGGCGTCGAGGTGACCTGCAACGAGGTGGTGGTGTTCGGTCGCGCAGCGGGCTGGGCGGAGGGGATCGTCGCCGGCGTCGCGCCGATGGCCGACCTGCTGGACCTGGCGGGCGTCCAGGCCGCCTTCGCCGCCGCGCCCGGCGAGGTGCTGGGCGTCATCGCGAAGGGCGAGCCGGACCGCACGGGCGCCATCCGCGGCCAGCGCCACACCATGCTGGGCGACACCGACCTGGATGCCCAGCGCCACCTGCGCGGCGCGCTGGGCGCCATCGTGGCGGCGGTGGCGGGCGACGGCCGGGTCTTCGTCAGCGGCGGGGCGGAGCACCAGGGGCCGCCGGGGGGCGGGCTGGTCTGCGTCTTCGCGCGTCAGGGTGGGTAGGCCGTTTCCCCTCAATCTAGGACGATGTTCCTGGTAACCTGGCGGCCGGTCTTTGACATCGCCGCGGCCCGGCGCGCGGCGGCCATCCGTCCCCTCACTCTCCGCTGCGGCCCGGGCAGGGGAATTTGTCCGAAGTCGCGATGCGCGTTCCGCCGCTGCCCCGATGACCGACCGGCCGGTCGGCCAATCCTGTGCCCCACTGCGGCATTTGTCCGAAGCGGCCGGCACGCCACCGGCCAAAGCGGTAAAGCCGTAAAGCACCAAAGCACCCCGGCGCCCGCCCGAAGGCCAGGCGCCGGGGCGGCAGGTCAGCGCGCCGCGTCCAGCACCCGGTGCGTCCAGGCGCCGCTGGGCGCCCGCGTAATCACCGGGCTCTCGCCGCCCGAGGAGAGCAGCGTCTGCACCGTGCGCTCGTAGTCGGCCGGATCCAGCCGCCCGCCCGCCGAGGTGTCGAGCAGCCGCGCGATCTCGCCCATCATGCGGCGCTGATGCGCGATGGTCTGCGCGCCGGAAGCGTCGTTATCCAGCACGATCTGCGCCGCCGCATCCGGGTTCTGCCGCGCCCAGTCCCAGCCCTGCATCGACGCCCGCACGAAGCGCGCCATGCGCGCCACGAAGGCCGCGTCGTTCAGCCGGCCTTCCAGCACATACAGTCCGTCCTCCAGCGTGGAGACGCCCTGCTCCTCGTAGCGGAACACGGTCAGCTGATCCGGCCGGAAGCCGCCATCGATCACCTGCCAGTACTCGTTGTAGGTCATGGTGGAGACGCAGTCGGCCTGGCGCTGCAGCAGCGGGTCCACGTTGAAGCCCTGGCGCAGCACGCGCACGCCTTGCGGCGACCCATCCGTGCGGTAGCCCAGCCGCGCCATCCAGGCCAGGAACGGGTATTCGTTGCCCGAGAACCAGACGCCCAGCGTGCGCCCGCGCAGGTCCTGCGGCGTGCGGATGCCCGTCTCCGCCCGGCAGGTCAGCATCATGCCGGACCGCTTGAAGGGCTGCGCGATGTTCACCAGCGGCACGCCGCGTTCCCGGCTGGCGAGCGCCGCCGGCATCCACTCCACGATCACGTCGGCGCGGTTGCCGGCGATGACCTGCGGCGGCGCGATGTCGGGCCCGCCCGGGTTGATGCGCACATCGAGGTTGGCCGCGCGGTAGAGGCCGCGCGCCTGCGCCACGTAGTAGCCGGCGAACTGCGCCTGCGTGACCCATTTCAGCTGCAGCGTCACGCGCTCCACCCCCTGGGCCTGCGCCTGCGTCGCACCCGCCCCGGCCACCAGGCCGAGCGCCACCAGAGCCCCGAGCCACCGCTTCATGCGCTTCTCCTCATGCCCGCATCGATGGATGCCAGAAGGTCGCTGCCCGCTCCGCGAGCGCGACCAGCCCATAGAAGGCCGAACCCGCCGCCGCTGCCACCACGATCTCCGCCCAGACCAGGTCGAGCGCGAGCTTCCCGGCCTCCGTGGTGATGCGGAAGCCCATGCCGACGGTGGGCGAGCCGAAGAATTCCGCCACAATCGCGCCGATCAGCGCCAGCGGCGCATTCACCTTCAGCGCGGTGAACACGAAGGGCAGCGCCGCCGGCAGGCGCAGCAGCCGCAGCGTCTGCGCATGCGTCGCCGCGTAGCTGCGCATCAGGTCGCGTTCCAGCGCGCCGGCCGCCGCCAGCCCCGCCAGCGTGTTCACCAGCATCGGGAAGAAGGTCATGACGACCACTACCGCCGCCTTCGACGGCCAGTCGAAGCCGAACCACATCACCATGATCGGTGCGATGCCGATCACCGGCAGCGCGGAGACCAGGTTCGCCACCGGCAGCAGCCCCCGCCGCAGGAACGGCACGCGGTCCACCAGCAGCGCCGTCAGGAAGCCGAGGGCCCCGCCCAGCGCGTAGCCCACCAGCACCGCGCGCAGGAAGGTCTGCACGAAATCCTCGGCCAGCAGCCCGGCCGACTCCGCCATGCGCGCCGCGATGGCGGAGGGTGCCGGCAGCAGCACCATCGGCACCGCCAGCCCGACCACCAGCGCCTCCCACAGCGCCAGCAGCACGGCACCGAAAGCCAGCGGGGCGAGCAGCGCGATGGCCCGCGCCCGCCAGCCGCGCCCCTCGCCGAGCCGCGTCAGGCGCTGCACGAGCCAGGCCGCGAGCCCGACCAGCACGACGAGCCCAGGCAGCAGCAGCGCGCCGCCGCCGGCATGCGCCGCCGCGATGGCCACCGCGAATCCCGCGGCGACCAGCAGGGCGAGTCCCGCCGTGATCACGCGCGCATGCCCATGCGTCGCGCCACCAGCCGCTCCGTCGCCGCCAGGACGCCGAACAGCGAGGCGGACAGCACCGCCGCCGCGACCAGCGCCGCCCAGATCTGCAGCGGCTGGCCGAAATAGGACCCGGCCAGAAGCCTTGCGCCGAGCCCGGCCTGCGCGCCGGTCGGCAGTTCCGCCACGATCGCCCCCACCACGCTCGCCGCCGCCGCGACCTTGAGGCTGGCAAAGAGGAAGGGCAGCGAGGCCGGCAGGCGCAGCTTCCAGAAGACCTGCGCGCGCGAGGCCGAGTAGGTGCGCATCAGGTCGCGCGCCAGCGGATCCGCCGCCTCCAGCCCCTTGGCCATGGCGATGGTGACGGGGAAGAAGCAGAGATAGGCGGCGATGATCGCCTTGGGCAGCAGCCCCTCCAGCCCGAGCGTGCCGAGCGCCACGATGACGATCGGCGCCAGCGCCAGCACCGGGATGGCCTGGCTCGCGATGATCCAGGGCATCAGGCTGCGCTGCAGCGCGCGCACATGCACGATGGCCGCCGCCACCAGCACGCCGGCGGCGACGCCGATCGCCAGGCCGGCCAGCGCCGCCTCGAGCGTGATCCAGGCGTGCAGCAGCAGGCTGCGCCGCGAGGTGAGGGGTGTGGCGAAGGCGGTGCGCCAGACCTCCTCGGCCACCTGATGCGGCGCCGGCAGCAGCGGCCGGGCGAAGGACATGGTGCCGGCCAGCGTCTGCCAGGCATCGGGCGGCATCCCGCCGCGGGCCCGGCCCTCCGCCACCACCTGCCAGTTCAGCGCGACGGCACCCGCATACCACAGCGCGACGAGCGCCGCGGCGACGGCCAGCACGGGCAGCGCCGCCTGCCTAGCCCGCATAGGCGTGTCCCGCGCGCAGCCCTTCCCGCACGCGCTGGGCGATGCGGAGGAACTCCGGCGTTTCCCGGATCTCGAGCGGCCGGTCGGGGCCGAGGTCGCAGGGCACGATGTCGGCGATGCGGCCGGGCCGCGGCGACATCACCACGATGCGCGTCGAGAGGAACACCGCTTCGGGGATGGAATGCGTGACGAAGACCACCGTCTTGCCGGTCCGCCGCCACAGCCTGAGCAGCTGCTCGTTCAGGTGGTCGCGCACGATCTCGTCGAGCGCGCCGAAGGGCTCGTCCATCAGCAGCAGCGCCGGGTCGAAGGCCAGCGCGCGCGCGATGGAGGCGCGCTGCTGCATCCCGCCGGAGAGCTGCCAGGGGAACTTGTGCGCGAAGCCCGCCAGCTCCACCAGATCCAGCTGCGCCTGCGCGCGGCGGCGCCGTTCCGTGCGCGGCAGTCCCATGATCTCCAGCGGCAGGGTGACGTTCGCCGCGATGCGCCGCCAGGGCAGCAGGGCCGGCGCCTGGAAGACGTAGCCGTAGTCGCGCCGCAGCCGCGCCTGCCCGGGCGTCGTGCCGTTCACCCGGATCTCCCCGCCGGTCGGCTGCTCGAGGTCGGCTATGACGCGCAGCAGCGTGGTCTTGCCGCAGCCCGAAGGGCCGATCAGGGAGACGAACTCGCCATGCGCGACGGCCAGGTCGATGTCGCTGAGCGCCTGGAGCGGGCCGTCTTCCGTGCTGTAGGTCAGCGAGAGGCGCTTCGCCTCAATCGCCGCCATGCACGATCTCCCAAAGCCGGCTGGGCGAGAGCGGGATCTCCGTGATCTCGATGCCGCGCGCCGGCAGGTCGAGCGCGTCCTCGATGGCCTGCGCGAACAGCGCGCCGACCGGGATCGCGCCGCCTTCGCCCGCGCCCTTGGTGCCCAGCGGGTTGAGCGGGGAGGGGGTCACGGTGTGCAGCAGCTCCATGCGCGGCACGTCGAGCGCGGTGGGGATCAGGTAGTCGGCCAGGGAGGCGTTGAGCAGCTGTCCCTCCTCGGTCCAGGCCAGCTGCTCGAAGAAGGCGTTGCCGATGCCCTGCGCCACGCCGCCCTGGATCTGGCCGGCCAGGATCAGCGGGTTCAGCACCGTGCCGCAGTCATGCACCACGACGTAGCGCAGGATATCCAGGCGCAGCGTGTCGGGGTCGATCTCGATCACCATGGCGTGCACGCCGGCCGCGGTCGCGCCCATCTCCGGGCCGAAATAGCTGGTGGCCTCCAGCCCGGGCTCGGTGCCGGGCTTCACCGCGCCGCGCAGCGGGTTGGCCATGCGCGCCAGTGTGCCGAGGGTGACATGCTTCTCCGGCACGCCGGCGATCGCCACCTTGCCGTCGGCGATCTCGAGGTCGGCCTCGGCGCATTCGAAGTGCTCGGCGGCGGCCTTCAGGATCTTGGCACGCACCGCCTTCGCCGCCTCGTGCGAGGCCGCGCCGGCGACCACCGCGCCGCGGCTGGCGAAGGTGCCGACGCCCCAGTCGAACTGGTCAGTGTCGCCCGTCGTCACCTCCACGTCGCGGACATCGACGCCGAGCTGCTCGGCCACCACCTGCGCGAAGGCGGTGAAGTGGCCCTGGCCCTGGGTGCCGATTCCCGTCGCGAGCGTCACCTTGCCGCTGGACTGCACGCGGACCTTCGCGCCTTCGTAGGGCCCGATCCCCGTGCCTTCCACGTAGCAGACCACGCCGAGGCCGAGATGCCGGCCTTCCGCGCGCGCCGCCGCCTTCTCCTGCGCGAAGCCCTCGGCGCCGATCGCTTTCAGTGCCTTGTCGAGGATCGGGCCGTAGTTGCCGCTGTCGTAGGTCAGCGGGGCGAAGTCCTGGTAGATGACTTCGTTGCGATAGGGGAAGGCGCCGGGCGGGATCAGGTTGCGCCGGCGGATCTCGACCCGGTCCAGGCCGATCTCGCGCGCCGCCGCGTCCAGCAGCCGCTCCATCACGAAGATGCCGTGCTGCCGGCCCGCGCCGCGATAGGGCGTGACCAGCGTGCGGTTGGTGTAGATCGCGCGGAAGCGCGATTCGTAGGCCGGCACGTCGTAGCAGTTCAGCAGCGTGCACTGGCTGTTGAGCGGCACCGTCAGGCCGTAGGGATTGTAGGCGCCGGTATCCATCAGGAAGTCGTCGCGCACACCGAGGATGCGGCCGTCCGCATCGAGCGCGATCTCCGCCTCGTGGATCTGGCTGCGTTCGTGGGTGGTGGCGACGAAGTGCTCCAGCCGGTCCTCGATCCACTTCACCGGCCGCTCCAGGCGCAGCGCGATCCAGGGGACGAGCACCTCCTCGGGGTAGAACATCATCATCTTCGGACCGAAGCCGCCGCCAATGAAGGGCGCCACGACGCGGACCTGGCGTTCCGACAGGCCGAGCATGGCGGCGAGCCCGTTGCGGATGACGACGGGCGCCTGCGTGGTGTCCCACACCGTAAGCCGGTCGGCCTTGGCATCCCAGGACGCGACGATGCCGCGCGTCTCCATCGGGATGGAGGCGCCGCGATCGTAGAGGAAGCGCCGTCGCACGACATGCGCAGCCCTGGCGCGCGCCGCGGCATAGTCGCCCTTCCGCTGCACCACCTCGGCCGCGATGTTGTCGGGCAGGTCGTCATGCACGCGGGGCGCGCCGGGTGCGACCGCACCCTCCAGCCCGCCCACGACGGGCTTCGGCGCGTAGTCCACGACGATGTCGCCGACCGCGTCTTCCGCGACGTAGCGGCTTTCCGCCACCACCATCGCCACCGGCTCGCCGAGGTGGCGCACCACGCCCCTGGCCAGCGGCACCTGGCAGCGCTGGCGGAAGGTCATGCCGGGGATCGGAGGCGGCGGCACCAGCAGCGGGCCGGGCTGCCAATACTCGCCCAGGTCTTCCGCCGTGATCACCGCCACCACGCCGGGCCGCGCCTTCGCCGCTGCCGTGTCGATGCCGAGGATGTCGGCATGGCCGTGCGGGCTGCGCAGGAAGGCCGCGTGCAGCAGGCCCGGCAGTTCGACGTCGTCCACGAACAGCGCGCGGCCGGTCAGCAGGCGCGGATCCTCGTTGCGCGTGACGGGGCGGCCGACGTGGCGGGTTTCCATCAGCCTGCCTCCCGCAGGCGCTGCGCCGCCAGCAGCACGGCGTCCACGATGTGCTGGTAGCCCGTGCAGCGGCAGAGATTGCCGGAGAGGGCGTGGCGCACCTCCGCCTCGCTCGGCTGCGGGTTGTCTTCCAGGAAGGCGGAGACGGTCATGAGGATGCCCGGCGTGCAGTAGCCGCATTGCAGCCCATGCGCGTCCTGGAAGGCCTGCTGCAGCACGGAGAGGCGGCCGCGTTCCGGCGCCAGCCCCTCCACGGTCGAGATGGCGTGGCCGTCGGCCTGCACGGCGAAGATCAGGCAGGACCGCACCGCTGCGCCGTCCAGGCGGATGGTGCAGGCGCCGCAGACGCCGTGCTCGCAGCCGACATGCGTGCCGGTCAGGCCGAGCTCGTGGCGGATGAAGTCGGAGAGCAGCAGCCGCGGCTCAACCTCTCGCCGATGGGTCGTGCCGTTGACGGTGACGGCGACGGGGATGCGTTGCGTCATGCCGCGCGCCCCCGCGCCAGGCGGAGCGCGCGCGTTGCGACCACGCCGGCCAGGTGGCGCTGGTAGGCCGGGCTGGCCTGCACGCTGCCCATCGGGTCCACCTCCTCGCGCAGCAGCGCGGCTGCCGCGGTCATGTCGTTCTCGGTGAGCCGCGTGCCGACCAGCGTGGCCGCGGCACGGGGCGCGCCCATCGGGGTCGGGCCTGCGCTGCAGCAGGCCAGCCGCGCCGCCGTGCAGACCCCGCCCGCATCGAGCGTCACCACTGCGGCGACGCCCATCATCGCGTAGTCGCCGCGCCGCCGCGCAACTTCCAGGAAGGCCGTGCCGGTGCGCGCCGGCAGGGGCGGGATCCGGATCTCCGCCAGCATCTCGTCGGGCGCGAGAGCGGTGGCCAGCGGGCCGAGGAAGAAGCGCGCGGCCTCCACCGCGCGCTCGCCCCGCCGGCTGCGCAGCAGGAAGCTGGCCTGCAGCGCCAGCATCACCGCCGGCATCTCGGAGGCCGGGTCGGCGTGGGAAAGGTTGCCACCCAGCGTGCCGCGGTTGCGGATCTGCGGATGCGCCACCTCGTGCAGCGCCTCCGCCAGGATCGGATGGCTGTGCGCGGCGGCGGCGTCGCGCTCGATGCGGGCGTTGCGGGTCATGGCGCCGATCGCCAGCGACCCGTCGGCGCCATGCGCGATGGCGTCGAGCCCGGCCACGCGGTTCAGGTCCACCAGCACGGCGGGCTGCGCCACCCGGAAGTTCATCGCCGGCACCAGGCTCTGCCCGCCTGCCAGGAAGCGGGCGTCGTCGCCGTGCCGGGCCTTGAGCTCGAGCGCTTCCGCGACGCTGGCGGGCGCATGCCATTCGAAAGGCGCGGGCTTCACGCGTGCATCCTCATCGCCCGGAGATTGGCAGAAGCCGCGCCGGCGTCGAGAGCGGAATATGCGGCGCACGGCCGGCCGGGTGGCGCCGCCTGCCGCGGCCTTGCGCAGCCTGCCCCGGCGGTGGTCAGCTTGGCCGCATGCCGAAAGCCTATCTCGCCGGGCCCGACGTCTTCCTGCCGGATGCGCCGGCCCATGCCGCGCGCAAGGCGGCGATCTGCGCCGCGCACGGGATCGAGGCGCTGCCGCCGCTGAACGAGGACGTCGCGACGCTCGCCGCGATGACCGAGGCGGAGGCCTGGCGCACCATCTTCGCCAAGGACCTGGCGATGATGGAGCAGGCCGACCTGGTCATTGCCAACCTCACACCCTTCCGCGGCGCCTCGGCCGATGCGGGGACGCTGGTGGAACTCGGCTGGTTCCTCGGCCGCGGGCGGCCGATCTTCGGCTATTCCAACAGCGCGACCCTCTTCGACGACCGCAACGCCGCGCTGGTCGCGCGCTGGCCGGACCCGATGCCCGGCCTGACTGTCAGCGGCTTCGGGCTGCCGGACAACCTGATGATCCCGGGCGCGGTCGAGGCCGGCGGCCATCCCATCCTGCTGCCGGAGGGCGGCGCGGACCTGCCCTTCGACAGCCTGGAGGTGTTCACGCGCTGCATCGCGCTGGCGGCGCGGGCGCTGAGCGTCCGCTAAGTCGGGTCGCCGGAGGCAAGGTACCAGTCGAGGATCTCGCGCCCCTGCATGAAGGTGACGGCGGGATTCGCGGCCAGCTCCTCGAACAGCGTCGCAAGCGCCTCGATCCGGTGCGGCACGCCGGTGATGTAGGGGTGGATGGCGACGCACATCACCTTGGCCCCGCCGAGCGGACCGGGCGAGGCGGCCTCCGCGATCAGCCGCGCTGCCTGGCGCCGGCCGCGCAGCAGCAACTCCTCCGAGGGGTGGAACTGGATCATGCTGAGCGGGATGTCGTTCAGCTCCACGGTGTAGGGCATGGTCAGCACCTCGCCATGCGCCGTCGCCAGCCGCGCGGGGCGGTCGTCCACGACGAAGTCGGCGATGTAGCGGATGCCGGCCTCGGCCAGCAGGTCGGGCGTCTCGAAGGTCTCGGTCAGGCCGGGCCCGAGCCAGCCGACCACCGGGTCCCCGGTGAAGCCGCGGATCGTCTCGACGGTGGTGTGGATCATGGCGCGCTGGTCGGCGACCTTGTGGGTGGGCACCTGCACGAAGCCGTGGCCCATGAACTCCCACCCCGCATCGCGCGCCGCACCGGCCACGCGCGGATAGGCGGTGCAGACGGAGCCGTTCACCGAGAGCGTCGGGCGGATGCCAAGCTTCCCGAAGACTTCCGCGAAGCGCCAGAAGCCCACGCGCATGCCGTATTCGTGCCAGGCCCAGTTCGGCACGTCCGGCAGCATGGTCACGCCGGTCGGCGGCGAGAGCACCTGGCGCGGCATCGGGTTGTCGATCAGCCAGTGCTCGACATTCACCACCGGCCACACGGCGAGCTGCTTGCCGTGCGGCAGCTCGATCCGCGGGCGGTCGATGGCGGCGGTGTAGCGCAGGCGCTGCTCGGGGCGCATGGGGTCTCCTGGCGTGCGCGTCCCGGTGGTTCAGGCGCCGGGACGTCCGGCGCCCATTATGCCGCCTTCTTGGCGTGATGGGAGTGCAGGCGCGCGCCCAACTCGCGCCGGACGTCGTTGAACTCCGGCGAGGCGACGTCGCGCGGGCGGGGCAGGGTGATGCGGTGCTCGCTGGCGATGCGGCCGGGGCCGGGCTCCATCACCACGACGCGGTCGGCGAGGAAGATCGCCTCCTCGATCGAATGCGTCACGAACAGTACGGTGAGCCCGGTGCGCTGCCACAGGTCCAGCAGCTCGTCCTGCAGGCGTTCGCGCGTCATCGCGTCCAGCGCGCCGAAGGGCTCGTCCATCAGCACCACCTCGGCATCGTTCGCCAGCACGCGGGCGATCGCGACGCGCTGCTTCATCCCGCCGGAGAGCTGGTGCGGATAGGCATCGGCGAAGCGCGTGAGGCCCACCAGCGCGACGAAGCGCTCCACGATGTCGCGCACCTCGGCCTTGCCCAGGCCGCGGCTGGCGGGGCCGAAACCGATGTTCTCCCGCACGGTCAGCCAGGGGAACAGGCCGTAGTCCTGGAACACCATGCCGCGGTCGGGGCCGGGCTCGCCGATCGGCTTCGACCACATCAGGGCGGAGCCCGCGGTCGGCGCCTCGAAGCCGGCGACGATGCGCAGCAGCGTGGACTTGCCGCAGCCCGAGGCGCCGATGAGGCAGACGAATTCGCCCTTGCGCACGGTCAGGTTCGCGTCGCGCAGCGCCTCGATGCGCTGGTCGCCCAGGGTGTAGGTCTTGCCCACCCCCTGGATGTCGAGGATCGGGAGCTCAGCCACGGTGCAACGGGCTCCAGCGCAGCAGGCGGTTCATGAGGAGGACCACGACCCGGTCGGAGAGGAAGCCCGCGATGCCGATCACTATCATGCCGCAGATCACCAGCTCGGTGCGCGACAGCGTGCGGCCATCCATGATCACCGCGCCGAGGCCCTGCGGCACGCCGGTCATCTCGCCTACCACGATGACGAACCAGGCCAGCCCGAGGCCGAGGCGCAGCCCGGTGAAGATCGAGGGCAGCGCGGCCGGCAGCACCACCTTGAAGAACTGCGCGTTGCCACGGCACCCAAGCATCGAGGCGGCCTCGAACAGCCGCGGCTCCACGCTGCGCACGCCGAAGACGGTGTTCAGCAGGATCGGGTAGAAGGCGCCGAGGAAGACCAGGAAGAAGGCCGACCGCGGGCCGAGGCCGAACAGGATCATCGACAGCGGCAGCCAGGCCGTGACCGGGATCGGCCGCATCAGCTGGAAGAAGGGGTCGAAGAGCTGCGCGACCAGCGGGATGCGCCCGATCAGCAGGCCCATTGGCACGGCGACCAGCGCGGCCAGAGCGAAGCCGCCATAGACCCGCTGCATGGAGGCCAGGAGGTGCAGGTGCAGCGTCGCGGAGAAAGCATCGTCCCAGATGCCGCCCACCGCGAAATCCACCATGTATTCCGCCACCTCGGCCGGCGAGGGGATCAGGCGGGTCATCCCCGCCTTCACCGCCAGGTGCCAGAACAGCAGCAGCAGCGCCGGCACGATCAGCGCCAGCAGCGTAGGCCGGAGCCGGGCGAGGAGCCTCGCCCCGCCCTGGCCGGCCGCCGGCGCCGGGACCGCGCCGCTCGCCGTCGCCTCGCTCATCAGGAGGTCGCGACCTCGTTGGAGAAGCGCGGGTTCAGGAAGGTGTTCCAGTTCGGCTGCTGGCGGATCTGCCGCAGTTCCTGCATGTGCTGGCCATAGGTGCGGGCCTGCGTCATCACCGTCTCGTCGAGGCGCCAGATGTACTCGACGTTGCCGGCGCCCAGCGCCTGCTCCACCGCCGCGCGCGGCGCGCCGAGGATGCGCACCGTCGCGTCCGCCACCTCGCGCGGGTTCGCCATCATGTATTCGCTGGCGCGGCGGTGCACGCCGAGCATGGCGCGGATCAGCGCGGGGTCCTGCGCGACCATCTGCTCGCTGGTCGCCCAGATCATGTTGAGGCCGCCCATCGCGGTGCCGTACGGGTACTCGACCAGCTGGCCGACGCCGGAGGAGATGGAGAGGCCCGGCCCGGGCTCCGCGCCGACATAGGCGTCGATGTCGCCGCGCGAGAGCATCGCGTGCATCTCGCCGAAGGGCACACGGACCGAGGTGATGTCGCGGATCGTCATGCCGGACTGGCGCAGGCGTTCCAGGATGAAGACCTCCTGCGTCGAGCCCGGCCAGATGCCGACGCGCTTGCCGCGCAGATCGGCGATGCTCCGCACGTCGGAGCCGGCGCGGCTGACCACGCCCATGCCGCGGTTGCAGAAGGCGCCCGCGACGACCACCGGCTCGCCCGCCGCGCCGCCGAGGATCGCCGCCGCGATGCCGAAGCCGCCGAAATCCACGGACCGCGTGACGACGGCGTTCTTGCCGTCGGTCGGGCTGTCGAAGGTGGTGATCTCGACGCGCAGGTTGGGCGGCAGGAACCGCTCGTAGAAGTGCGGCGTCATCGAATGGATCAGGCGCAGCGAGCCCATCTTCACGGTGCGCGGGGCCTGGGCGTTGGCGACATGCGGCGCGGCGAGGGCGAGGCCTGCGGTTCCTGCGATCAGGTGGCGGCGGCGGATCATCTTCGGTCTCCCGGTTGGCGGTTGGGTTCGGGTCAGGCGGGCGCGGGCGCCAGCGACTGCAGGAAGGCGCGCCAGCCGCCGAAGCGGCTGATCTCCTCGGCGCCGGCGAGGCCTTCCGGCTCGACGAGGAAGCCCTTCGGCGTCGTCCCGTCCTCGAGGCGGAGCGTGCCGATGCAGAGCGGGGCGGGGATGGCGGCGACGAACTGCGCGAATCCCTCGGGCGGAAGCGCCCAGACCTCGGCGGCGATGGCATGGCCCTCGCCCGGCGCGACGCGCAGCAGGCCGGGCCGCCGCGGCGGCCCGCCGGCCAGGGCGAAGAGGCGGTAGCAGGGCTCGGTGCGCAGCGCGCGGTCCAGCACGCCGCCGCGCCCGGTCAGCTCGTGGTTCA
>NZ_JAPSMD010000135.1 GCF_027856955.1 Falsiroseomonas oryzae
CGCCGCTGCTCGCCGCGCCCACGGGCTGGCGCGGCGTGGTGCTGGGCCTCGCGCTGTCGGCGCTGCCCTGCGGGCTGCTCTATGCCGCCCTGGCCGGCGCGGCGGCGACCGGCAGTGCGCTGGCTGGGGCGATCGCCATGGCCGCCTTCGTCGCCGGTACGGTCCCGGCGATGGTCGGCGTGGCACTGCTCGGCCGGCTGTTCCTGCGCCGCGCCGGGGCGGGACTGCAACTGGCCGGCGCCGCGCTCTTCGCGCTGAACGCGGCCGTCCTGGCGGGGATGGCCTGGCGCCTGGTGGCCTGAGCGGCAGCCGGACGGCGCCTCGCGGCGCAGGCCGCCCTTTCACCGCAGCGCAACCAAAGCCGCGCTAGCGCAGGTCCTGACTCCAGAACGGTGCCCGCATGTCCGTCGCGGTTTCCGGCACGGTGCCGGACGCCATCCTCGAGAACGCCCGCCCTGGCGACTGGGACGCCGTGCTGGTGTTCTCCGGCGGGGTGCTCGAGGTCGCGCTGACCGGGCCGGATGCCAACCGCTTCGAACCGGCCTTCGACCGGGCCCGGCAGACACTGACCATCACCCCGGCGCAGGCCTTCGACGCCGAGTCAGGGGGGCCTTCCGTCGTCAGCTTCGGCCTGTCGGTGCGCACCGCCGCCGGCTGGCAGGACCTGCCGCAGGCGTGGCAGGTGGCGCTGGTCAACCTGGACGACACTCCGCCGCAGGCGCTGCGCTTCCTGTCCGGCGGCGTGGTGTTGGCGAACGACCCCGGCGCGCCGGTCGGCACGCTGGTCGCCGACGACCCGGACACCGCGACGCCGCTGCAGTTCAGCGTCCCCTGGCCCGATTCCGCCTTCTTCGAGGTGGTCGGCGACGTGCTGAAGCTGCGCGACGGCGTGGATCTGCGCGCCTTCGCCGGCGGCGTGCGCGAGGTGGTGGTGGAGGCCTGGGACGGGCTGCAGGCCGCGGCCTTCCTGCTGACCGTGCAGGTGCTGGCGCCGGGCCCGACGCTCGAGCTTCGCGAGGGCGGCGCCGGGGCCGACACCATGACGGGCGGCGCGGCGGCCGACCTGCTGCTCGGCCAGGGCGGCGATGATTCGCTGACCGGCCTGAACGGCAACGACATCCTGGAAGGCGGTGCCGGCAACGACACCGTGGATGGCGGGCTGGGCAACGACACCATCGATGGCGGCACCGGCGCGGACCTGCTGGGGGGCGGCGTCGGCGTCAGCGGCAGCGACATCCTGCGCGGCGACGACGGCAACGACACGCTGCGCGGCTTCAACGGCGACGACACGCTGGAGGGCGAGGCCGGGCGCGACCAGCTGGAGGGCGGCAACGGGCTCGACCTGCTGGATGGCGGAGAGGGCGACGACCTGCTGTTCGGCGGCGCCGGCGCCGACACGCTGGTAGGCCGCGTCGGCAACGACACCCTGGACGGCGGAACCGAGACCGATCTGCTGGACGGCAGCGCGGGCAACGACTCGCTCTGGGGCGGGGACGCCGCGGATTCGCTGCTCGGCGGCGATGGCGCGGACACGCTGGATGGCGCTGCCGGCACGGACAGCCTGGCCGGTGGCGCGGGCGACGACACCTATCTGCTGGACGACCTGGCCGACCTGGCCATGGAACTGCCGGAGGAGGGTTTCGACACGCTGGCCGTGCGCGTCGTGGCCACCATCCTGCCGAACATCGAGCGGCTGCTGATCCGCGCCGGGGCCGGCGACCTGGCCGGCTTCGGCGCGGAGACGGATGACGTGCTGGCGGGCAACGAGGGCGCGAACCGCCTCGTGGGGGAGGGAGGCGCGGATACGCTGGACGGGGCCGCCGGCGCCGACACGCTGGAGGGCGGCGAGGGCGCCGACCTGCTTCTCGGCAGCATCGGCAGCGACAGCCTGCTCGGCGGCGCCGGGGCAGACCGATTGGAGGGCGGCGCGGAGGCCGACATCCTGGCCGGCGGGGCGGAGGGCGACACGCTGCTGGGCGGTGATGGCGCCGACCGGCTGCGCGGCGAGGAGGGCGCGGACAGCCTGGATGGCGGCACCGGCGGCGACACGCTGGAGGGCGGCGAGGCCGCCGACACGCTGCTGGGCGGCAGCGGCAGCGACAGCCTGTCGGGCGGCGCCGGGACCGACCGGCTGGAGGGCGGCACGGAGGGCGACACGCTGGCCGGCGGGACGGAGGGCGACACGCTGCTGGGCGGTGATGGCGCCGACCTGCTGCGCGGCGAGGAGGGCGCGGACAGCCTGGATGGCGGCACCGGCGGCGACACGCTGGAGGGCGGCGAGGCCGCCGACACGCTGCTGGGCGGCAGCGGCAGCGACAGCCTGCTCGGCGGGCCGGGCGCCGATTCGCTGGCCGGCGGCACCGAGGCGGACACGCTACGCGGCGAGGCGGGTGACGACTCGCTCGATGGCGGCGACGGCGAGGACTACCTGCTCGGCGGCGCGGGACGCGACCTGCTGCGCGGGATGCTCGGCGGGGACGTGCTGGACGGCGGGGAAGATGGCGACCTGCTGCTCGGCGACGAGGCCGACGACGTGCTGCTCGGCGGCACCGGCAACGACCTGCTGGCGGGCGGAGCAGGCAACGACACGCTGGATGGTGACGCGGGAGCGGACCTGCTCTGGGAGGATCTGGGCAATGACCTGCTGCGCGGCGGCGAAGGCAACGACACGCTGCTCGGCGGCCGCGGCGCCGATACGCTGGAAGGCGGTCCCGGCGCTGATCTGCTGGACGGCGGCGCGGGGGCTGACCTGCTGGTCGCGGGGCCCGACCCTGGATCGGAACTGCGCGGGGGTGAAGGCCACGACAGCCTCGTCGCCGTCGCGGGTGAGGGGATCGGGAGCCTGCTTATCGGCGGGCTTGGGGACGATCTCTACGTGGTCGATTCGCCGGCGGATCTCGTGCTGGAGGAACCGGGCGCGGGGATCGACACCGTGCTGCTGGCGGTTGCCGCAAGCGCCTTCCGGCTCCCTGACAACATCGAGAACGCCACCCTGGCCGAGGGCAGCCAGGGTGTCGTCGGCAACGCCCTGGCCAATTCCCTGGTCGGCAATGCGGGCGCGAACCTGCTGTTCGGCGGCGACGCCGCCGACACGCTGTTCGGCGGCGGCGCGGATGACACGCTGATTGGCGGCGCGGGCCAGGACCTGTTCGTCTTCGGACCCGGCCAGGGGCGTGACCGAGTCACCGACTTCGCGATCGGCCAGGACGCCGTGCTGCTGGGCAGCAGCGGCTTTGCCAGCGTCGCGGCGGCACTCGGCGCGATCCGGCCTGTGACGGGCGGCATCGAGCTGGTCTTCCCCGCCGGCGGTTCGATCATCTTCGAGTGGATCGGCGCGCTGCGCACGCAGGACATCCTGCTCGGCTGAGCGCGCCCGCGCCTACCGCACCAGGTCGCGATAAGCGTGCCAGGTGGCGTGGCCAACCAGCGGCAGCACCAGCGCCAGGCCGAGGAAGAAGGGAACCAGCGCCATCGCCGTGAACACCACGATCAGCCCGGCCCAGAAGGCCATGGCCCGCCAGTTGTCGAGCGTCGCGCGGATGGAGATCACGACGGCCTCGATGGCGGAGATGTCGCGGTCCACCAGCATCGGAATCGACACGGCTGAGACGGCGAAGGCGATGGAGGCCAGCACGAAACCGACGCCGGTCCCGATGATCAGGAAGGGCAGCAGCTGTTCCGACCGCAGCAGCGCCATCGGCAGGCTGTCCAGCGTCGGGCTGAAGTTCAGGCCGAAGAACACCATGAAGATCAGCCCGGCCATGCGCACCCAGAACAGGTTGATCACCAGCAGCACGGCCCCCATCAGCGTGAGCTGCGGTGCGTTGCGCCGGAAGGCGGCGAAGGCCGTGCCGAGCGAGACGGGCTCGCCGCGCTCTCGCCGCCGGCTGGTCTCGTAGAGGCCGGCGCCGATCAGCGGCGCGACCAGGAAGAAGCCGGCCACCGCCGGCAGCACGGCCCAGAGCGCATCGACGGCGATCAGCGCCAGCACCAGCAGCCAGCCCGCCGCCACCACCGCGCCGCCGTAGAAGAAGCCGATATGCGGCGTGGCCATGAGGTCGCGCCACCCGGCCTCCAGCCAGGCCCAGGGGCGGTCATTCGGCACGATGTGGATGCGCGGGCGTGCAACCGGCTCGGCGACGTCGGTGGTCATCGCGGCAATCCTCCCCAAAAGGCCTCCCCAGCGGGGCGACCCCTGCTTCCGACTATAGGATCGGTGCAGCGCAGCAGGACTTGATCCTGATCAAGGACGGTTCCCGCCATTGGAGGTCTCTTCACGCGCACGTGCCGGTCGGTTCCGCGACCTCGGCGCGCGGAGGGGAGATCCGACCTCATGTCAGCAACTGGCTATGCCGCAGGGCTGGCCGCACCCGCGACGGGCACGCCGAGTGCCGTGCGGGTCGATGCCTATGTGGAGGCGCCGATCCGCGCCTTCGCGATCGCCACCGTCTTCTGGGGCGTGGTGGGCTTCCTGATGGGGGTGCTGATCGCCTCCCAGCTTGCCTGGCCGCTGCTCAACCTCGACCTCGAATGGACCACCTTCGGGCGGCTGCGCCCGGTGCACACCAGCGCCGTGATCTTCGCCTTCGGCGGCAACGCGCTGTTCTGCACCAGCCTCTATGTCGTGCAGCGGACCTGCCGCGCGCGGCTGTTCGGCGGCGAGCCGATGGGCTGGTTCCTGTTCTGGGGCTACCAGTTCGTCATCGTCGCCGCCGCGCTGGGCTACGTGCTCGGCGTCACGCAGGGCAAGGAATACGCCGAGCCCGAGTGGTACGTGGACCTGTGGCTGACGGTGGTGTGGGTGCACTACCTCGTCGCCTTCGGCGGCACGATCCTCCGCCGCGAGGAGCCGCACATCTACGTGGCGAACTGGTTCTACCTGGCCTTCATCGTCACGGTGGCGATGCTGCACATCGGGAACAACCTGGCGCTGCCGATCACGCTGGGCCATTCCAAGTCCTACGGCCTGGCGTCGGGCGTGCAGGACGCGATGATCCAGTGGTGGTATGGCCACAACGCGGTGGGCTTCTTCCTGACCGCGGGCTTCCTCGGGATGATGTACTACTTCATCCCGAAGCAGGCCGAGCGGCCGGTCTACAGCTACCGCCTGTCGATCGTGCACTTCTGGTCGCTGATCTTCCTCTACATCTGGGCCGGTCCGCACCACCTGCACTACACGGCGCTGCCTGACTGGGCGCAGACGCTGGGCATGGTGTTCTCGATCATGCTGTGGATGCCGTCCTGGGGCGGCATGATCAACGGCGTGATGACGCTGTCGGGCGCGTGGGACAAGCTGCGCACCAACCCGTCGCTCCGCTTCTCCGTCACCGCGGTCGGCTTCTACGGCATGTCCACCTTCGAAGGGCCGGTCATGTCCATCAAGGCCGTGAACGCGCTGAGCCACTACACCGACTGGACCATCGGCCACGTCCATAGCGGCGCGATGGGCTGGGTCGGCTTCGTGACCTTCGGCGCGATGTACTGGCTGTTCCCGCGGCTGTGGAACAAGAAGGGCGTGTGGTCCGAGAAGCTGATCTCCTGGCACTTCTGGATCGCGACGCTGGGCATCGTGCTCTACATCACCGCGATGTGGGTGTCGGGCATCCTGCAGGGCCTGATGTGGCGCGCCTACGACGAGAACGGCTTCCTGCAGTACAGCTTCATCGAGACGGTCGCGGCGATGCACCCCTACTACGTCATCCGCACCCTCGGCGGCGTGCTCTACCTCAGCGGCGCGCTGATCATGGTCTACAACCTCTGGATGACCGTCACCCGCGGCGAGCAGGCGGAGGCGGTCGCCGCTTCCGCGCCTGGCGCCGCCGTGCCGGCCGCCGCCGAGTGAAGGAGGGCGGGAAGATGAAGTGGTTCAACCACGCGAAGATCGAGACCAACCTGATCCTGATGGGCGTGCTCACGCTCATCACGGTCTCGATCGGCGGCCTCGCGCAGATCGTGCCGCTGTTCACGGTGGCCACGACGATCGAGCGGGTGGAGGGCGTGCGCCCCTACACCCCGCTCGAGCTCGCCGGCCGCAACATCTACATCCGCGAGGGCTGCTACGTCTGCCACAGCCAGATGGTCCGGCCGTTCCGCGACGAGCTGGAGCGCTACGGGCACTTCTCCCTCGCTGCGGAGAGCATGTACGACCATCCCTTCCAGTGGGGCTCCAAGCGCTCCGGGCCCGACCTCGCCCGCGTCGGCGGCCGCTACTCCGATGACTGGCAGGCGGCGCATCTGCGCAGCCCGCGCGCGGTGGTGCCGGAGAGCATCATGCCGCCCTACGCCTTCCTCGACCGTCCGCTGGCTTATGCGGACATCGCCGACCACCTGCGCGCGCAGCGGGCGATCGGCGTGCCCTACACGGACGAGATGATCGCCAACGCCCGCGCCGACCTCGAGGCGCAGGCGCGCCCAGAGGCCGATGCCTCCGGGTTCCAGGGCCGCTACGCCCGCGCCCGCCAGGCCGCCTTCGACGGCGACCCCGCGCGCGTGACGGAGATGGATGCGCTGGTGGCCTATCTGCAGATGCTCGGCACGCTCGTGCAGTTCCGCGACGTGACGCCCGAGCAGCTGCGGCAGCAGTGAGGAGGACGGCGATGCTCGAGACCCTGGCCTCCATGCAGTCCACGCTCTCCACGCTGTGGGTGGTGTGGTTCTTCGTCCTGTTCACGGGGATCATCCTCTACGTGATGGCCCCCTGGCGGAAGCGCGGCTACGAGCGCGCGGCCGACATCCCGCTGCGTGACGAGCCACCTTCGGCCCAATCCACGTCCCGCGCGCCTTCGGCGCGACCCACGTCCCGCGCGCCTTCGGCGCGACGCTGAGGAGCCGGCCGCGATGCCGACGAAGATCGAGAAGGACGCCCTGACGGGCACCGACACCACCGGCCACGAATGGGACGGGCTGAAGGAGCTCAACACGCCCCTGCCCAAGTGGTGGCTCTACCTGCTCTACGTGACGATCGCCTTCTCGGCGGTCTGGGTCGTGCTCTACCCGGCCTTCCCCTTCAAGGGCTGGACCGGCGTGACCGGCTGGGTGGCGCGGGAGGCGGTGGTGCAGGACGTCGCCGCGGCGAATGCCCGCATGGCGCCGATGATGAACCGTATCCGGGAAGCGACGCCCCAGCAGATCGCCGCCGATCCGGAGCTTCGCAGCTTCGCGATGGCCGGCGGGCGCATCGCCTTCGCCAACAACTGCGCCGGCTGCCACGGCGCGGGCGGGCAGGGCGCCGTCGGCGGCTTCCCCTCCCTCGCGGATGACGACTGGATCTGGGGCGGCACGCATGACGCGATCCGCGCCACCATCCAGCACGGCATCCGCGCCGGCGAGAGCGACGAGGAGCGCGTCAGCGTCATGCCGCGCTTCGTGGCTGACGGCGTGCTGACGCTGGCGCAGGCCTCCGACGCGGCGGAGTTCGTGCTGTCGCTGTCGGGCCGGGCCACCGACCAGGCGGCGGTGGAGCGCGGCAAGCCGCTCTTCGCCGAGAACTGCGTCTCCTGCCATGGCGAGAACGGCGAGGGCAACCGCGACGTCGGCGCGCCGCGGCTGAACGACCGGGTCTGGCTGCACGCTTCCGACCGGGCGTCCATCGCGCGCTACATCGCCAACCCGCGGCTCGGCGTGATGCCGGCGTGGGGCGGCCGCCTGGATCCGGCGACCGTCAACATGCTGACCGTCTACGTGCACGCCCTCGGCGGCGGCGAGAACTGAGGCAGGCTACGCGCGGGTCCGGGGAGACCGCCCAGATGAACGACGTCACGGCACGCGGGAAGCTGAAGTCGGCGGGGCCGGTCGCCGCCGCCGACCAGCCGCTCTACGCGAACCGCCAGAAGGTCTATCCGAAGGCGGTGAGCGGGCCGGTGCGGCGGGCCAAATGGGCGGTCCTGGTCGCCTGCCTCGCGCTGTACTACCTCGCGCCCCTGATCCGCTGGGACCGCGGGCCGAACCAGCCCGACCAGGCGATCCTGGTCGATATCGGCAACGGCCGGCTCTACTTCTTCTGGTTCGAGATCTGGCCGCAGGAGGTCTACTACCTCACCGGCCTGCTGGTGCTGGGCGCGATCGCGCTGTTCGCCGCGACCAGCCTGTTCGGCCGCGTCTGGTGCGGCTTCGCCTGCCCGCAGACGGTCTGGACGGACCTGTTCATGTGGGTGGAGCGCCTGATCCAGGGTGACCGCAACGAGCGCATGAAGCTCGACAAGGCACCCTGGACCGCCGCGAAGTGGCGCAAGAAGATCGTGACGCATGCCGCCTGGCTCGGCATCGCCGCGGCCACCGGCGGCGCCTGGATCATGTATTTCAACGATGCGCCGACCATGACCGTGGCGCTGTTCACCGGCCAGGCGTCGCTGGAGGTGTATTTCTTCTTCGGCCTGTTCACCGCCACCACCTACGTGTTGGCCGGATGGGCGCGGGAGCAGGTCTGCACCTACATGTGCCCCTGGCCACGCTTCCAGGCGGCGATGCTGGACGAGAACTCCCTCGTCGTCTCGTACCGCGCCTGGCGCGGCGAGCCGCGCGGCAAGCTCAAGGGCGAGGGCCACGGCGACTGCGTGGACTGCATGGCCTGCGTGAATGTCTGCCCGACCGGCATCGACATCCGCGACGGCCAGCAGCTGGAATGCATCGGCTGCGGCCTGTGCATCGACGCCTGCGACGACATCATGGCGAAGCTCGACAGGCCGAAGGGGCTGATCGCCTTCGAGACGCTGAAGAACATCGCCGCGTCCGAGACCGCGACGCGGTCGATGCCGCCCTGCGCCGCGCGCACCGCAACCGGCATGGGCGTGCGCCACGTGCCGCGCTTCATCCGTGCCCGCACGATCCTCTACGCCGCGGTGCTGTCTTCGGTGATGGCGGTGATGCTCGGCACGTGGATGCTGCGGCAGGAGGTGACGCTGGCCGTGCTGCGCGACCGCGCGCCGCTCTTCGTCAGCCTGGCCGATGGCGGCATCCGCAACGCCTATACGCTGAAGATCGCCAACAAGGCGCGCGACGGCGGCGAGCTGACCCTGGTGCTGGAAAGCCCCGCGCGCCTGCAGATGACCGTGCAGGAAGCGCAGGAGACCGGGCCGAACCGCTTCCGCGTCACCACCCGCGGCGATGGCATCACGCAGTGGCGCGTCCTGGCGACGCTGCCGCCGGGCGAGCGGACGCGCGAATCCACGCCCGTCACCTTCCGCCTGCTCGATGCGCGCGGCCGGACCGTCGTGCGCACCGACAGCGTCTTCCTCGGTCCGCATGGGGAGGGCCACCGATGAGCGACAGCACGTTCACCCGCGGCGGGGCCGATTTCGACCCGAAGCGGAGCAACTGGATCCCCTGGGCCTTCGTCGGCGGCATGCTGCTGGTCGTCGTGGTGAACCTGGGCATGGTCTATGCGGCGCTGTCCACCTTCACCGGCGTCACCACCGGCAAGTCCTACGACCGCGGCCGCGCCTACAATCAGGTGCTGGCGGAAGCGGCGCGGCAGGATGCGCTGGGCTGGCGCGCGCGCGTCGCGCTGGAGGGTGGGGTCGTCCTCGTCACGGTCGCCGACCGCGAGGGCCTGCCGGTCGGCGGGCGCGTGGAAGGCGTGCTGCTGCGCCCGCTCGAAGGCGCCGAACTCCACCTGGACTTCGCCGCCGCCGGTCCCGGCCGCTTCATCGCCTTCGCCCCGCTGCCCGGCCGCGGGCAGTGGGAGGCGCGACTGACGCTGACCGGGGAGCGCGGCGAACGCTTCGACATCCGTGAGCGGATGGTCGCCCCGTGACCGTCGCAGCTGGCCTTCCCGAAGGCCTTGCACCCGGCCAGGCAGGCTTCTCCCGCGCGACCTGCGCGCATTGCGGCACGGCGCTGGCGCCCGGCCAGGGCGAGTTCTGCTGCACCGGCTGTTCCGGCGCGCATGCCCTGGTGCGCGGCCTCGGCCTCGATGCCTTCTACCGGCGGCAGGAGACGGCGGCCGGGACCCTGCGCCCCCCGGAGAGCGTCTCAACCGACTTCGCGCCGCATGCGGTGCCGCAGCGCGACGGGACGATGCAACTCGAGCTCATGGTCAGTGGCCTGACCTGCGGCGCCTGCGTCTGGCTGGTGGAACAAGCGCTGGCCGCGGAGCCCGACGTGCTGAAGGCGCGCGCCAGCCTCTCCGCGCGGCGGCTCACCATCGCCTGGCGCGGCGATGCGGCGCGCGCGCGCGACCTGGCCGGGCTCGTCGCCCGCCTCGGCTTCAAGGTGGCGCCCTGGTCGCCCGCCTGCCTGCGCGCGACGGAGGATGCGGAAGGCAGGGCGCTGATCCGCGCCCTCGGCGTCGCCGCCTTCGGCAGCATGAACGTGATGCTGGTCTCCGTCGCGGTCTGGGTCGGCTCCGACATGGAGCCCGCGACGCGGCACATGATGCACTGGCTGGCGGCGCTGATCGGCCTGCCGACGGTGCTGGTGGCCGGGATGCCCTTCTACCGCTCGGCATGGGACGCGATTCGCGCCGGGCGGGTGAACATGGACCTCGCGGTGTCGATCGGCGTGATCGCCACCACGCTGATGTCGCTGAGCGAGACGCTGCGCAACGGCGACTACACGTGGTTCGACGGTGCGACCTCGCTGCTCGCGCTGCTGCTGGCCGGCCGTGTGCTGGACCGCGGCATGCGCCGCAAGGCGCGCCAAGCGGTGGCGGAGCTGCTGGCCCTGCAGGAAGGCACCGTCGCGCTGCGCCTGGCGGACGGCACGACCCGCGGCGTTCCGGCCGAGAGCGTGCGCGCCGGCGATGTCCTGCTGGTCGCGGCCGGGGAGCGACTGCGCCTGGACGGCACCGCGGAGGAGGCGGTGACGCTCGACACCTCCGCCACCACCGGCGAATCGCTGCCGCGCGAGATGGCGCAGGGCGAGGCCCTGCCGGCCGGCGCGGTGAACATGGGCCCGGCCTTCCTGATGACCGTCACCGCCGCCGCGCGCGACGGTTCCCTCGCGCAGCTCGGCCGCCTGCTGGAACGGGCGGAGGGTGCGCGCGGCCGCTTCGTCTCCATCGCCGACAAGGCGGCGCGGCTCTATGTGCCCGTCGTCCATGTCATCGCGCTCGCGACCTTCCTGGGCTGGTGGCTCGGCGTCGGCGTCGCCTGGCAGGCGGCGCTGGTGCCCGCCGTCGCGGCGCTGATCGTCACCTGCCCCTGCGGCCTGGCCATCGCCGTGCCGGCGGTGCAGGTCGCCGCGGTCGGCGCGCTGTTCCGCAAGGGGGTGCTCGTCGCCTCCCCCACCGCGCTGGAGCGGCTGGCCACCGCCGACCATGCCGTGCTGGACAAGACCGGCACGCTGACCGAGGGCCGGCCGGAGCTGATCGAGGACGAGACGATCGACCCCGAGCTGCTGCGCGAGGCGGCGGCGATGGCGCGCGCCAGCCGGCACCCGCTGGCGCAGGCGCTGGTGCGCGCCTGCCCCGAGGCGCCGGCCTTGTCCGGCGTGCGGGAGATCCCCGGCAAGGGCCTGGTGCGTGGCAGCCTGCGGCTCGGCAGCCCCGCCTTCTGCGGCATGTGCGACGACCCGGGCTCCGGCATGGTGCTCGTCTATTGCGTGGCCGGCGAGGCGCCGGTGGTGTTCCGCTTCGCCGACCGGCTGCGCGGCGATGCCGGCGAGGCGGTGCAGGCGCTGCAGGCCCTCGGCCTGGAGACCGAGCTGCTGTCCGGCGACGGCGCCGGCGCGGTGGAGGCGGCGGCCGCGGCGACGGGCATCGGCCCCTGGCAGGCCCGCGCGACGCCCGCCGACAAGGCGCACCGGATCGAATCGCTCCGCGCCGACGGCCGCCACCCGCTGATGGTGGGCGACGGAATCAACGACGCCGCGGCGCTGTCGCTGGCGCATGTCTCGGTCAGCCCGGGCAGCGGCACGGACCTGGCGCAGGCGGCATCCGACGTGGTGCTGCGGGCGGAGCGGCTGACCGTGCTGCCGCTGGCCATCCGCGTCGCGCGCCGCGCGCAGCGCCTGGCGCAGCAGAACATCGCCTTCAGCCTGGCCTACAACGTGGTGGCCGTGCCGCTGGCGGTGCTGGGCTTCGTCACGCCGCTGATCGCGGCGGTGGTGATGGCCAGCTCCTCCATCATCGTCATCCTCAACGCGCTGCGCGCGGGCAAGGAGGTGGGCGCATGAACGCCCTGGTGTTCCTGGTTCCGGCCGCCCTCGTGCTCGGCCTGCTCGGGCTGGCGCTGTTCCTCTGGACGCTGAAGTCGCGCCAGTACGACGACCTGGATGGCGCGGCGTCCCGCATCCTGTTCGACGACATCCCACGGAAGGACCAATCCCGATGATCTACTTCGTCGTTCTCGGCGCCATCCTGGCCGTGCTGGGCCTCGCCGCGATCTCCGCCGCGCAGGAACTCGGCCTGATGCTGTTCGGCTACGGGTTGTTCGGCTTCGGCGTGCTGTTCGCGCTGTTCCTGGTGAAGCGCCACTTCGACCACCAGGACGGGTCGGCCCGGCCCTGACCGGGGCGGACGGGGCGCGTGCCGGCGTCGTGATCGGCGCCGTTGCGCTGCCGGGCGCATCACGCGACACTCCGCCGCAGGGCCCATGAGGGGCCCCGTTTGGGGAACGACCAGGATGAAAACAGCACGCCTCCTCTCCGCCGCCTTCTGCGCGGCCGCGCTCGTGGCTTGCGCCGACCAGCAGGCCGGCACCGCGCCCGCCGCCTCCGCGCCCGCCGCGCCGCAGGCCGCCGCCGTCGCCA
>NZ_JAPSMD010000136.1 GCF_027856955.1 Falsiroseomonas oryzae
ATGCCCGCCATGGCGCAGTGGCGCGCCAGGGCGGCGAGGGCGCCGCGCTGGCGGGCCTCCGGCACCGCGGCCAGGAGGGCCTGCCACTCGCCCGGCAGGTCGCGGTGCGTGCGGCGGTCCGGGGCATGGGTGCCGAGGCGGCGCAGCACGGCCCGCAGGCCGGAGACCACGTTGCGGAAGCGCCCCTGGGTGATGCCGAAGGTGGCCGGGGTGTGCTGGAACAGCCGCTCGTTCAGCCAGGCCGGATCGCAGGGCACGGCCGCGGGCGGCAGCGAGAGCATGCGGGCCGCCGAGCGCAGCGCCGAGGCCAGGTCGCGGCGGCGGGTCTCGTCGAGGTCGGTCCAGTTGGAGATGGCCGCGAGCGCCTCGGCGAAGGTCGGCGCCGGGCGGCTGCTCTGCAGCGGCAGTTCGGGCTGGATGGGGGCGGTGTGCATCGGAACCTCGGCGGTTGGACAGGCGCGGCCAGTGGCGGCCATTCGTGAGGGCGTAGCAGGGTTCTTCACCGGCATTTGCTGCGCAGAGCCTGCACGAGAGGCCGCAAGTGCCTGATCAGGGCTCATCTTTTTCGGTGTCGGCGGCCGGCACCGTCGGCGGCTCGTCAGCGAAGCCGAGGGCGCGCAGCAGGTCGCTCTCGCGGATGAAGGCGGCGCGGCCGAAGCCGCCGGCCGGCAGCTTCCCTTGCCGGATCCAGCGGCGAATGGTGCGCGTGCTGCGGCCGACCGTGGCAGCCGCCTCGGCGTGGTTCAGCAGGCGGTCAGAAGCGGGCGGGGCCATCGCTCTCGCCCTCCGCCGCTGTCGTTCGCGCCTTCACGGCGAAAGCCTCGCGCGCCGCCTGGCGGGCGAGGCTTCGCACGAGGTCCGTCAGCGCTGTGTTCGCTGCCGGCTGCTCGGAGGGCGCCGTCCTGGGCTCGGGGTGACCAGCGATCGCCCGGATCGAAAAGGGGTGTTCGCGCATCGCGAGCACCTCTTCTATGGATCACTGCCCACCCGATCGACAGTCGGTTGGTCCAGAAATTGGCCGTCAATCGCCGGAAAACGGGGCCTTCTTGCCCCCCGGTCTCGTTGTTCCTTTAGGGAGGTGCTCTCTGAGGCCGGCCCTGATCGCGTTGCGAACCGAGCACCCGCGCATGTGCGTGCGCATCAATTCACGCAGAACATCCTCCGCGAAGTTAACAAATCCCCTGTTATTCCTGCTCAGACGAAGATCTTGCTTCAGCGTACTCTTCCAGATGCTGGCTAAGTTCTTCACCGCGAATATGAGGGGATCTGGCCTTCCGTGCCGTCCTTTGGGCTTGACCGGTTCGGCCGCCGCGGCGGCCTCCGCGCGAGCTCGATACGTCTCGAGCAAGTTGCGCAACTGCGACGCCGCGATGTGCGCGTCTCTTCGATCGAAGCGGGTGACGTCCGGCCAGTCCGCTGCCCGTCCATTATCTATGTCGTCGTACAGTTTGTGCACGTCGCGCACCAAATCGTCGACGTTCTTTGGTGTGATAGGCGAAGGAGAGCGCAAAAACAGATTGGCAAGATCGACATCGGTGAATTTGCTCATCTGCTCTAAATCGACCCGGGCGCACTCGGCCGCGAGCTTGAAGTCATCGCGACGGTCCGCGCCTCTGCCGGTTCTATTGTGATATTCCGCATACCTCAGGGTGTCTCGCAGGGCATCCGCCACGCGGCTTGCGGCACGATCGACAACCGCAGCCTGCGTCCCTGGCGCGGCATGCTTGCGGACGATAGCGATGATCTCGTCGCGACTCAGAACTGGCTGATTCTCTTGCATGGGCCCGCCATGCACGCACAGGGCGATTCACTGCCAATGCGAAAACCGCATGGCGAGGCCAGCAACCCATGACGGCAGCAACGGCCTCGGGCAGCGATCCTCGCCACGCAACTGTCTCCTGTGCGGGTATTCGGACTGCATCGGCCAAAAACTGCATGAGCAATCGCTCGCTGTGCTCAGCCTGGCATCCCGTGCCGCCGCGGCCTGCGCGGCCGCGCCGTAGAGGTCCGGCACCGCCGCCAGGCGCAACTCGGCGCAGAGCATCGCTGATGCGCTCGTGCTGCGTCCCGTTCATCGCATCGCCTCCGGCGCCATCGGCGCGGCGAACAGCGCGTCGTAGAGCGCGCAGCGCGGCGCCGGTTCAACATCGTGCCCTTTCTGCACAAGCCGGAGCGGCCCGACCGTCAGCTGGAAGAGAAGCTGATGGCCGAAGCGCCTGCCATCCTGCGTTGGATGATCGAGGGGTGCCTCGACTGGCAGCGGCGTGGTCTGACCCGCCCCCAGATCGTCGCGGAGGTCACGAACGATTACTTCGAAGCCCAGGACGTGATCGGGCGCTGGGTCGCCGAGCGCTGCATGCGTGACCCGCAGCTGCAGGAAAAACCGGGGTGACTCCTCGCGGACTGCCGCGCCTGGGCAACCGCGAACGGGGAAACGCCGCCCAATGCGCAGCAATTCAGAAGCGCGGTCGAGAAGCTACCCGGCGCCCGTTACGCCACAGTCCGGGGCGCGCAGCATGTGAAGGGGCTCGGTCTGCGGGTAGGCGCGGATGCTCGGTGGGTGGAGAGGGTGGAGGAGGGTGGAGGTCGATCCGGATAATCGGACACGCGCGCGCAGGGCGGCCGAACCGGAAAGTGCTCCACCCAGCTCCACCCTGACGAGGCCCGGCGCCACAATGGGGGGAGGCCAGTCCACAGCGGACGAAGACCAGCGACCGAAAGGAAGGCGTTTTGGCGAGGCTCGCTGCCGCCAATCTGGACAGGAAGTCCTGACCTCAGTGGTCTGAACGCACGAAAGGCCCCATCCGTCACCGGATGGGGCCTCGTGTCAGCTTTCGTTCTCCTCGTTCTGGGCCGCGGTCTCGAGCGCGCCGACGATGCCGTCGCGCTGACCGCGCATCGTGGTCTCTATCCACTCGAGTCGATGCACGGTCTCGGTCATCTTGCGGTTCACCTCGCGCCAGGCCTCGACAGCCTCACCCACGGTGAAGCTGCGATACTCGGCGAGGATGCGCGCGGCCTCGTCGTCGTGCAGACGGGCGAGCTGGTTGAGCCGCACCCAGACCGCGAAGAGCTGGTCGAGCGCGACGATGAAGTCCTCCGGCGGCACGCGCGCAGGCGCGCCGTCGGCAGGGATGCCTTCGGTCATGATGATGATCCTGATGATGTTGATGGAACGGCGGAACGGCAGTTCGGGCCAGATCCGCTATCCACGGGCGAAACAAGATCGCCGTGGCCCCATGCATATAGTTACGATAATACAATAAACAAGCTCACGTTGCGTGAGCGGCAGATCGCTGCCGATACTGCGCGTGAGAAGCAGTTGCCGGTGAGCCTCAACCGCTACTATCGGCACCTTGTCCGGGCTGCCTGGTATGCGATGGCGCTTCACGGTACCGAGGGCGAGATACTGCTCACTTCGGCGGGGAAGCCGACGCCGGGGATCGGCCAATGGGGGGAGATTTCGGAGCAACTCGCGGGATACCAGGACATCCTCGGTAGCCACACTGCGATGGTGGTGGCGGCGAAGCTGTTCCTAGACGATGCCGGAGCGACCAAGCGCGGCGCAGCTTCGCCTGACGGCCCTGGGAGCGTGCGGCGTCGTTCCACCGTGCTTCGTCAGTTGGCGATGACACACGATCTCCGCACGGCTGAGCCGGCAGAAGCGGTCGCCATGCTGCCTGATGAATTCGAGGCCTTCCGCGGCGGCCCTAAGCCACCGAGAAAGCGGAGCCTCCTACGTCGGCTAATCGGTAGCGACGATGCACGGCAATAGCTGCGCGGCGGCCACACCATGCGGTTCAACACGTGGTGGAGCCTGTTCTTGCGACGCGGGAGACTTCTCTCTGGCTTTCCTGGCAGGCCAAGCCTAGGCACGCCGGTACTGTGAAGTCCTGGCTCCGCAGACCGGCCAACAGCTTTTCGCAGAAGCCGGAGTCTACCGCCGAGACGACTTGGCACGCCGAGGATTTCCGAGCCGCCCCGGACCGGCCCGCCGTGGCCGACCCCTGGGCACTGGACGCCGCACCGACCGCCCTGCGCGAGCGTCCCGCACCTGCGCCAGATGCGGCGCCCGTGGGGCCCACAGCGCCGCTCGAACCAGCAGTCGGCACGACGGGTCGGTCAGCAGGCCGGGTCGGCCCCTTCGCGGGGGCGGGGCTCGAAGTCGGCGCGGCGCAGGCGATGCTTTTCGGGGCTGGTCTGTCCGCAGAAGCGCCGCCTCGGGCAGGCCCTGACGGGTGCGCTCGACGATGGGCCGATGCTCGGGCAACCGCTTCCACTTCATCAGACCCAACCCGGCACAGATGTCAGGAGTACAGAGGCTCATCGAAGCGATGAGATTGTCTCGCCCTTTGCGTTTCATTACGCAACATATAAACGTGAGAAGCGCAGGGGAGCCGTCCGGGCGGCCATTGGCACCAGGACCGGCGCCAGTACGAACTCAGGGTCTGTGACGCGATGTCCACGCTCACCTACAGCTCTGGCGTCAGCATGTGGGGCCCGGGTATGCCGGGCGACCTCAGCTACACCTTCGACGACTGGTACGCTTCGTTCAGCGGCGACCTGACCTCCGGCTTCAAGCTCGGCCCGATCAGCCTCGACCTTGGCTTCGCAAGAGTGGGCGGCAAGGTCGAGGCGTCGGCCGGCCTCGGCTACACTGCCGGCTTCGGCTTCCTGGCCCAGATCGAGCTGCGCGCCGGCGAGGTCGGCGTGGACTACGCGCTTCGGCTCGACGAACGGCTCTCCTCCGCCGCCGAGGCACTCAACGCCGATCCCTTCGTGGACACGGCGCGGTGGCAACTCGGCCGCACCGGGTTGACCTCCACCGGCCTCGACCTCGCCAACAGCTTCCTCAGCATCGACTTCCTCGCCGAGCTGCAGGCGGAACTGGCCCTCCGTGTCGCGGCCCATGCCTCCTTCAGTGTCGGGATCGGCGGGTTCAGGACCAAGACCTGGAAGATCGGCTTCGACGAGAGCTTTGGCGCGCAGCTCGCCGATTTCCGCCTCCGGCAGAACCTCTTCTACCTCTCCGGCGACATCGAGCCGCTCACGCTCGAGTACGAATACGGCCGCTTCACCGCCGGGTTTCCGGGGCCGATCGCCCTCGTCTCCGGCCCGGCAGCCGTTGGCGCCGACACGCCGCTCGGCCAGCTCCGCGTGGAGGGCCGCTCCGATCCCTTCGCCAGCGCCACGTTCAATGTCGCCTCCGCGATCGGCGCCCTTTTCGGTATCCCGCCGCAGGCCTTCCAGGACACCGAGAGCATCAACGCAGGCCCGCTGAGCCTCGGCTACGACTACACGACGCTCTTCGCCGGCCTGGTCGGCGAGGCAGCGCTCAAGCAGAGTTTCCAGTACACGCCATCCGCCGTGGACGTCGTCATGACGTCGAGCCTCGGCCAGGTCCTCACCGGCCAGTTGGGGGATGTCTTCGCCTTCGACACGCCCGAGGGCGAGGGCACGATCGACGTCACCGCGAGCTACAGCGTCCGCGGCACGCTGCGCACCGTCACCAGCATCGTGCTGACGAGTCGTCTCGAATTCCGTATCGCGGAGCTCGAAGCCTGGGGCTCGCTGAACCTCGGCGGGTGGGATCCCTCCATCGGGATCTCCCTCGGGCCGCTTGCGCAGGGCAGCGTGCCGATCGGCGGCGGCCTCGAGATTCCTCTCTTCACCAATGTCTTCGCCCTCCCGCTCGGCACGCAGACCGTCACCTACAGTCTCGCCTATGAGAACTTCCGCACCGGGACGGAGGGCGCGGACAGCCTCCAGCTGACGACCCGCCAGACGGTTTTGGACGCCCTTGGCGGCAACGATTCCATCACTGGCAATGCGCTCGGCAACCGCCTGACCGGAGGCGCCGGCGGCGACACACTTCTTGGCCTTGATGAGGCCGACACGCTGGATGGCGGCGCCGGCGACGACCGTCTGCTCGGCGGCAGCGGCGACGACACGCTGCTGGGCGGCGAGGCGGCCGACACGCTGCTGGGCGAGGCGGGCAACGACAGCCTGGCGGGCGGGGCGGGCGACGACCTGCTGGATGGCGGCAGCGGCACGGCCTGGCTGCAGGGCGGGGATGGCAACGACACCCTGGTCGCCATCGAAGGCTACAGCCTGGTCGAGGGCGGCGAGGGCGACGACCGGCTGGTGCTCGGCTTCGGCGCGGGCAATGCGCGGGGCGGGGCGGGCGCCGACCGCTTCGTGCTGCTGCCGCGCGACCCGGCGGCGACGGGCAACACCTCGCTCTCGCTCGAGGGGCTTGCGGCGGAGGACCTGCTCGACCTGTCCGTGCTCGGCGTGCCGGATGCGGATGCGCTGCGCGTGCTCGGCGCGGAGCGCGGTTTCGTCCTGCACTACGACGGCAGCTTCGTGCGGGTGGAGGCCGACTTCGCGGGCCTGTCGGTCGCCGAGATGATGGCCGCCGGGCGGGTGGCCTACGGCGCGGCTGCGGTGCTGCGGCCGGCCACGGAACGACGAGACGACCTGTTCGGCACGGCCGCGGCGGACACCATCGCCGGCGGCGGCGACGCCGACCGCCTGTTCGGCGGCGCCGGCGACGACCGTCTGCTTGGCGGCAGCGGCGACGACACGCTGCTGGGCGGCGAGGCGGCCGACACGCTGCTGGGCGAGGCGGGCAACGACAGCCTGGCGGGCGGGGCGGGCGACGACCTGCTGGATGGCGGCAGCGGCACGGCCTGGCTGCAGGGCGGGGATGGCAACGACACCCTGGTCGCCATCGAAGGCTACAGCCTGGTCGAGGGCGGCGAGGGCGACGACCGGCTGGTGCTCGGCTTCGGCGCGGGCAATGCGCGGGGCGGGGCGGGCGCCGACCGCTTCGTGCTGCTGCCGCGCGACCCGGCGGCGACGGGCAACACCTCGCTCTCGCTCGAGGGGCTTGCGGCGGAGGACCTGCTCGACCTGTCCGTGCTCGGCGTGCCGGATGCGGATGCGCTGCGCGTGCTCGGCGCGGAGCGCGGTTTCGTCCTGCACTACGACGGCAGCTTCGTGCGGGTGGAGGCCGACTTCGCGGGCCTGTCGGTCGCCGAGATGATGGCCGCCGGGCGGGTGGCCTACGGCGCGGCTGCGGTGCTGCGGCCGGCCACGGAACGACGAGACGACCTGTTCGGCACGGCCGCGGCGGACACCATCGCCGGCGGTGGCGACGCCGACCGCCTGTTCGGCGGCGCCGGCGACGACCGTCTGCTTGGCGGCAGCGGCGACGACACGCTGCTGGGCAGCCGCGGCAGCGACGTCATCGAGGGCGGCGCCGGCACCGACATGGTCGTCTACGGCGGACGTGCAGCGGACTATCTCATCCGCACCACCGCGAGCGGGATCCGGGTCTCCGACCTGCGCGCGGGGCGACCCGACGGGGTGGACACCCTCCTCAATGTCGAGGCGATCCGGTTTGCCGACGCGATCCTGTCGGGCGCCGGATCAGAGGAACTCGTGGCTGTCGGTGCCGGCGGCCGGCTGCATGTCGCAGGGCCCTCCAACTCGGGCCTGCAAGTCACCTTCGGTCCCGGCGGATCGGCGACGGTCTTCGCCGGAGCGCGTGCCGTGGCGATCGTCGGCGACAGTCTCGTCACGGACCTCGACGCGGAGAGCCTGGCGGCGCCGATCCTGCGCATGCAAGGCAATGCCGAAGCCAATCGGTTGACCGGCGCGGCATCGGCGGACCGCGCCGCAGGCGAGGGCGGGGCCGATACCATCTTCGGTGCCGAGGGGAACGACACGCTTCGCGGCATTGATGGGGACGACCTGATCGCGGGCGGCGCGGGCGGCGACTTCCTGCATGGCGGCGCCGGCGCCGACACCGCCAGCTATGCCGGCTCGGATGCGGGCGTGGCGGTGGACCTCGCGACCGGCGCGGCGGCCGGCGGGCATGCGTCGCAGGACACGTTCGGCGGCTTCGAGCATCTGCACGGCTCGGAGCACGCGGATACGCTGGGCGGCAACGCGGCCGCGAATTCTCTCTGGGGGGGCGCCGGCGCCGATGTGCTCTCCGGCGCGGCCGGAGACGACTGGCTAGACGGCGGCGCCGGCGCGGACACGCTGCGCGGCGGCACCGGCCACGACACATTCCTGGTGGACGATCCGGGCGACGTCGTGGAGGAGAGCGGGCCGGGTCGCGACCGCATCCTCAGCACCATCGGCTGGATCCTGCCCGATCTGGTGGAGGACCTCGTCCTGCTCGGCGCCGAAGGGCTGCAGGGCACCGGCAACATCCTGTCCAACCGCATCGCCGGCACCATCGGTGCGGACACGCTGGATGGCGGGCCGTCGGGCGCCGACACGCTCCTGGGCGGCGAAGGCGACGACCGCTACCGCGTGCTGCGGCCGGGGGTCGTCATCGTCGAAGCGCCCGGCCAGGGTACCGACACGCTGGAGACCACGCTCAGCGCCCTGACGCTGGCGGCTGGCCTATCGGTCGAGCGGCTCGTCTATGCCGGTGCGTCGGCGATCGCCGCCACCGGCAACGAGCTGGACAACCTCATCCTCGGCGGTGCCGGGGCCGATACGCTCTCGGGCGGCACGGCAGGCGCGGATACCCTCGCCGGTGGCTCCGGCGACGACGTCTACCTGGTCGAGCGCCTCGGCATCCTGGTCGAGGAGGCACCGGGCGGCGGGTACGACACGCTGCGCACCGCGCTGGCGAACTTCATGCTTCAGGTGCCCGGCGTGGAAGCGCTGGTCTATGCCGGCACCGTCGCCTTCCGCGGCACGGGCAGCGGCGCCGACGAGGCCCTCACGGGCGGCCGCGACCGGGACACGCTGGTTGGGCTCGCCGGGGCCGACACGCTGTCGGGACTGGGCGCCCCCGACCTGCTGGAGGGCGGCGCGGGGCATGACCTGCTGCGGGGAGACGGCGGGAACGACCGCCTGTTCGGCGACGCCGGCGCGGACACGCTGCAGGGCGGCGCGGGCGCCGACCTGCTGGATGGCGGCGCGGATGCGGACCTGCTGGACGGTGGCGAGGGCGACGACCAACTGCGGCTCGCGCCCCAGGGCGACATCGCCCTGGGCGGCGCGGGCGCTGACCGCTTCGTCCTCGCCGGCCGCCTGCCGCCGGAGGGGCAGGCCTTCGGCGTCGCCACCGTGCTCGACCTCGGCGCGGAGGATCTTCTCGATGTCGCGCAACTCGGCATCGCCGATCGCGCCGTCCTCGCCGCACTTGTCCTCCCCGGGGGGGCGGGCTGGCACCTGCAGCTGCGCTCGGGCGGCCTGGTCACGACCTGGAGCTTCGAAGCGTCGGACCTGTCCCTGCTGCCGACCGAACGGATCCTGTTCGACACCTCCTTGGCCGCGCGCCAGCTCTCCGGCACGGCGCAGGCCGACGACCTGCTTGGCGCGCTCGGCGCCGACCTGCTGGACGGCGGGGAGGGGAGCGACCGGCTGTTCGGTGCCGCCGGCAGCGACAGCCTTGCGGGCGGCGGCGGCACCGACCTGCTGGACGGCGGCGCGGACGACGATGCGCTGGATGGCGGCGCGGGCGACGACACGCTGCGCGGCGGCGCTGGGGCGGACACGCTCCGCGGCGGCGCGGGCTTCGACAGCCTCGAGGGCGGAGAGGGCGACGACGTGCTCCTGCCTGGCGTCGCGGCGCGGGATGCAGTGGGCGGGGCGGGCACCGATCGCTTCGTGCTGGCCGACTACATCGGGGCCGGGCAGTCCAGCAGCCTGCTGATCGGCGATTTCCAGCCGGACGACCTGCTGGATCTGCGCGAGGTCGGCATCGCCGACGCCCCCACGCTGCGGGCGCTGTTCGGATTCGGCGGGTTGCGCACCATGACCCTGTGGGATGCGGGCCATGCGATCCGGATCGAGATCCCGGCCCTCGATCCAGCCGCGCTGCCGGCTGCGGGCATCCTCTTCGATACCGATCCTGCACCGCGGACGCGGCTCGGTTCGGCCGACCACGACGTCCTGCTCGGCGGGCTGGGCGCCGACACGCTGGAAGGCAATCTCGGCGATGACTTCCTCGCCGGATCCGCCGGCGACGACCTGCTGGACGGCGGCGGCGGACCGGACACGCTGTTCGGCGGCGCCGGCGCCGACACCCTGAACGGCGGCGAAGGCCAGCTGGACGCGGTGCGCTACGACGGCCTCTCCACTGAGTATCGCATCGAGGATCTCGGTGGCGCCTACCGCGTCACAGACCTGCGCCCGGCCAGCCCTGACGGCGTGGACCTGCTCCACAACGTCGAGATACTCGAGTTCGCCAATGGCGGGGTGCCGGTCGGCTACATGGTGAGCAGCGATGCGATCGGGCTGCCCTCCGGGCTGCTGGAGCTGCGCGCCTCGACCTTCGTCGGCGTCCTCACCGCGACCCTGCAGCCCGGAGGCGGCGTGGTCGTCACGGCGGACTTCGCTCCCGTCGTGCCACGCGGCGTGACCACGGGGCTGATCGGGATCGACGCATCCGGTACCGGTGCCCACACGACGACGCTGACCGGCAATGCGGCGGGCAACGTGCTGATCGGCGGCCGCGCCAACGACACGCTGCGTGGCGAGGGCGGCGACGACATCCTCGCGGGCGGGCGAGGCAACGACCGCCTGGCGGGCGGCGAGGGGCAGGATGCGGCCCGCTTCTCGGGCAACCTGGACGAATACATCGTCGTCAACGACGGCAGCACGGTCACCGTGCGCGACCTGCGCCCGGGCAGCCCCGATGGCGAGGATCTGCTCGCTGGTATCGAGTACCTCACCTTCGCGGACGGCAGCATCGTGACGCCGCAGCCGGTCGGCGTGACGGCGACCGGCGCGGGCGGTGCGCTGCTGCTCGAAGGGACGACCGCCGAGGAGGTTCGCGCCGTTCTCGCCGCCTCCCCTGGCGTCAGCGCGCCTCAGGTCCGGCAGGGCGCTCAGCTCCTCACCGTCGGCGGCACGGCCACGGGAATCCAGGTCGTGGACGCGACCGCGCTGGTCGCGCCGTCGGTACGGCTCACCGGCAACGGCGCTGCGAACCGCCTGACCGGCGGCGGTGGCGACGACTGGCTGTCGGGCGGAGGCGGGGACGACACGCTCTCCGGCGGCGACGGGAGCGACGTGATCGACGGCGGGGATGGATACGATATCGCGATCTTCGCCGGAAGCCGCATCGATTATCTCATCAGCCGCATCGGCGGGCTCAGCGTGATCGACGTCCGGGAGGGCGGCGAGGGCGGCGCGGACCGCCTGTCGCGGATCGAGCTGCTGCGCTTCGCGGACACGGACGTCGCGGTCACGCCTGCAACCGGCGCCGTCGAGGCGCTGGCGGCTGACGGCGCGCTGGTGGTGGCCGGCGACGCCACGGCGCCGATCGAGGTCGCGATGAACGGACTCGCGACGACGGTGCTGATGGGCGGCGTTCCCGTGCCGATCGAAGGCAACCCGGACGAACTCGCCGCAGTCTCCGCGCAGGCTCTGCGAGGCGCCGGCTTGCACGTGACCGGCGACGCGGCGAGCAATTTCCTGTTCGGATCTCTGCAGGACGACACGCTCTCTGGCGGAGGTGAGCGCGACCTGCTCTCGGGCGGCGCAGGCAACGACCTGCTTCTCGCCGGCGAGGGCGACGATGTGCTCGAGGGCGGCGGGGGCGCCGACATGCTGGAGGGCGGGGCAGGTCGCGATCTCGTCTCCTACCGCTCGGCGTCGGGCGGCATCGTGGTGGACCTAGCCCAACCCGGCGCAAACACCGGGATCGCGGCAGGGGACAGCTTCGTCGGCGTGGAGAACGTCGAGGGTGGCGCCGCGGCGGACACGCTGCGGGGCGACGACCACGCCAACGCGCTGGACGGCCTTGCGGGGAACGACTCTCTCGCCGGGCGTGCCGGCGACGACACGCTGGTCGGCGGTGTCGGCGGCGATGTCCTCGATGGCGGCGCCGGCGCGGACGTGGCGAGCTATGAGGGGGCTGCCGAAGGTGTCGCCGCGAGTCTTCCGGATGGGGGCGGCACCGGCGGCGACGCGGCTGGCGACAGCTTCGTCTCGATCGAGGGCCTGGTCGGCTCGAGCCATGTCGATACTCTCGTGGGAGACGAGGGGGCCAACCGCCTCACCGGTGGGGCCGGAAACGACCGGCTGCTGGGCGGGGCCGGCGGGGACAGCTTCATCTTCCTCGGACCCGGCGACGGGACCGACGAGATCCTAGACTTCACGCCGGGCGAGGACGTCATCCTGTTCTCGCTTGCGGGGTTCGGAATCTCAGCGCCAGGCGACCTGGTGTTCGACAATTCCGGCGCTCCGCCGAGCGCGAGCACGCAGCAGATGCTGCTGTTCGACCCGGCCTCGGGCAGGCTGTCCTGGGACCCGGATGGGAGTGGGCACGTGGTCGCAACCAGTCTTGCCGTGCTGACCGGGGCGCACATGCTTGCTGCCAGTGATCTTGCCTTTCACTGATTCGAGCCACGACGATGGGGCTCGATAGGGCGGGCTCGGCATTGACCTGCCCCCGTAGAAGCGGTCCGCCGGTAATGTAATCCGGCGGCAGTGACCGTGGACCCGAAACTGGCCCGCCCGAGGGGAGAGCTTCCAGGCTTCTGACCGTGGACCCGAAACTGGCCCGCCCGAGGGGAGAACTTCCAGGCTTCACGAGCAGCCCTTCCGGGCTGCTTTGGCAGCGAATTCCTGAGGCGTCAGGTGCCCCAGGGCACTGTGAGGACGGGGC
>NZ_JAPSMD010000137.1 GCF_027856955.1 Falsiroseomonas oryzae
CGGCGCCGGGGCGTCCTCGTCCCGCGGCGCCTCCTCCGCCCCGCCCGAGGGCGCCGTGTCCGCGCCCGTCGCGCCGGCCTCCGCGGTGGCGCGTCGCTCGGCGTTGCGGCGCGCGATGGCCTCGGCGCTCTGCTCGTCCTCCTCCGGCGCGTCGCCGGCGTTCGGGTCAATGCCGATGGCGCGCAGCCCGTCGTCGGTGATCTTGAGCAGCATCTCGTCGCCCTCCACCGTCCACTTCGCGATCGCGTCGTAGGCGGGGCGGTGCACGCCGATCACCAGGTCCTGCTTCAGCAGCGCCTGCGCCACCTTCTGCCGCGCTCCTGCGGGCAGGCGCTCGGGCGGGTAGGCCAGGTGCTCGGGATGCTCAGCGGCGGCGGTGAGGATCGCGCGCTGGGTGTCCGAAAGCTTCATCGTCAGGGTCTCCGGTTCCGGGAACCGACCGTCGCCCCCCTACGGCCGGGAGCCCCGCCGGGTGGAACCCGGTCGGGGCGGTGCGGGAGTGGCCCGCGCTAAGCGGCGTATTCACCGCGGCGGAAATGCTGGTCGGCGATGTCCTTCAGCTTCGCTGTGGCGTCCGCGAGCCATGCGGCCTCGCCCCAGAGCACCGTCTCGGGATCCGCGCCGAAGTGATCCGCGCTGGCCTGCTGCAACTCGGCGAGCAGGGCGTCGAACTCCGCCTTGTGCTTCAGGAAGGCGGCGAGGCTGCGCTCCCGGTTGCGCGCGGCGCGGGCGTCTCGGTCGGTCATGGTGCTCTCCGTCTGCGGCGCGGTGCTCCGCGCGTGACGGACCATTCGCGCTGCGGCGGGGGCTGAGCCAAGCGCGATCGAGCGTCGCGTTGCTGCTATGATTCGGGAGTTCTGATCACATCATGATCGCCGTCGTGCAGCCGGGCCGCGTGGCCTCGCAGCGCGAGTGACCAGCCCGCATTGAGTGGTCCGGGTGGAATTTTAGTGGGCCATCGCAGCCGAGCCTGCTCCTGAGCTGATCTGCGACCTGGCCAGTGGCACCGTCTCCGGAGCGGGCGGGCGGTACCCGAGCGACGAGTGCGGCCGGATCCGGTTGTAGTGCCGCCGCCATTCCTCGATCAGCACCTGCGCCTCGCGGAGCGTGTTGAACACCTCCCCGTTCAGCAGTTCGTCCCGCAGCTTGCCGTTGAAGCTCTCGACGTAGCCGTTCTCCCACGGGCTCGCCTTCTCGATGTAGGCCGTCTTCGCCCCGACGCCGGCGATCCAGCACTTCACCGCCTCGGCCACGAACTCCGGCCCCTGGTCCGAGCGAATGTGCGCCGGCGTCCCGTGCCTCAGGAACAGATCGGCCAGGGTGTCGATGACATCCGACGAGGTCAGCCTCCGCGCCACCCGGATCGCCAGCGCCTCGCGCGTGTACTCGTCCACCACGCACAGCATCCGGAACTTTCGGCCCTCCCGTGTCCGGTCCTCAACGAAGTCATAGGCCCAGACGTGGTTGGCGTGCTCCGGCCGCAGCCGGATACAGGAGCCGTCCGCCAGCCACAGCCTGCCGCGCTTCGGCTGCCGCTGCGGCACCTTCAGCCCCTCGCGCCGCCAGATCCGCTCCACCCGCTTGCGGTTCACCGCCCAGCCCGCCTCCCGCAGCAGCGCCGTGATCCGCCGGTAGCCATACCGCCCGTAGCGCTTCGCCAGATCGACGATGTCGGCCGTCAGCGCCGCCTCGTCGTCGGATCCTCGAGGCGCCTTCCGCTGCGTCGATCTGTGCTGCCCCAGCACCGCGCAGGCCTTCCACTCCGACACGCCGAACTCGCGCACGACATGCTCGACACAGGTCCGCCGCCGCGCGGGGCTCACCACTTTCCCGAGGCAGCTTCCTTGAGAATGACCTTCTCGAGCGTCAGGTCCGACACCGCCTTCCGCAGCCGTGCGTTCTCGCGCTCCAGCTCCTTCAGCCGCTTCACCTGGTCCAGCTTCAGACCACCGAACTCCGCCCGCCAGCGGTAGTAGGTCGGCTCCGTCACCCCGATCGCCCGCACCACATCCGCCACCGTCTTCCCCTGGCCGACCAGCACCTCCGCCTGCCGGAGCTTCGCCACGATCTCCTCCGGCGTGTGCGCCTTCTTCCGCGCCATCCCCATCACCCCCTCCGCTGCCGCCGGATTACATTACCGGCGGACCGCTTCTACGGGGGCAGGTCAAGTGGGGGGCGTGAGCAGAGGCGTCGCCTTCGCGCAGATCGGCATCATCGGCTTCGACGGGCAGATCGAGCTCGAGACGCTGCGGCTCTACGGCCTCCCGGAGGACGCCCCGGCGATCCTCTACGGCTGCCCCTCAGTGCCGGCCGGGACGCGGACGCTGGCGCTGGAGACCAGCTGGGACCTGCCGAGCCTCGTCTCCGGCGCAACGGCCAACGTCGACGTCAATGTGCCGGCACGAGACGGGGCGACTTCGCCGCCCCACGCTCGACACCAGCAGCATCGCCTTCGTTCTGGACTGCCACGTGTGGAGCAACAACAGCGTGCGCGTGACCGCGCGCAACATCAGCGCTTCGACGGTGGATCTCGCCGCGGCCCCGCTGGCACTGCAGGTGACGAAGCGGCGGTTGGCGTAGCCAATTCAGAATACGCGATCGGTCATTAGCAATGGCGTATCCGACGGCACCAAGCCCTGATCGCGCGCGAGCGTCCGCGCGAAGAACAGCATGAGCTTGCGGCCGTCATCGTCGGCTTCGGCACGGTCGTATTGTCGGACGCGGGACGACTCCCTTCTGGCCTCGTGATGGGAGGATGCCAGCAGGGAAAGCTCGGAAGCAGGCCACGTCGGTGAGTGCGCTTAAAGCGTGGCCTTCGCGCAGATCAGGGTCGTGGTCTTCTATGGGCAGATCGAATTCGATACGCTGCGGCTCTACGGTATTCCGGCGGAGCCGGCCGAGCCTGGCGCCGGGGGCGACATCGCTGCTCGATGTCACGGTGAACGGGGCACGCGCGGGCGACCTGGCGTCGGCGTCGCTGGTGTCGTCGACGCGCTTCATCGAGCTCGATGCCGCGGTGTGGTCGAACAACACGGTGCGGGTGATGGCGCGGAACATCTCGGCGGCCACGTTCGACCTGGCGGCCGCGACGCTGTCGGTGGAGGTCACGAAGAGGCGGGTGCCGTGAGCGGCAAACCCAACGCCGTTCGGTGTCGTCGGCTTTGGCGGGCTGATCGACCGTATCCCTCCGGCGACGGCGCTGGCGGCCGGAGGAGAAACCGCCGATCATCGCCGAGCAGGACGAGTCCAGGGCAAGTCGCCGACGTCGCACGTCCGAACTATATCAGCCGCCACCTGCTTTGGCAGTGGCGGGACCCGGACCTCTCTTGGCCGCGGCGGATCAGTGGACACAACCTACGAAGCACCTATGCCGGTAAGCGCAACTCGCTTCTCGGCGTTGCCCCAGATCAATGAGCTTCGATTGAGAAGAAGTTAGATTGTTGTGCCACTCAACGCTGAGTCACTGTGTAATTGCCTGCCCTGAAACGGGATTGGAACATTGAGCCATGAAACTGATTCGCTTCCATGTCGCGGCCGCGCCCGCCCCCCTCTTCGGCCTGGCGGTCCGCGATCGGGCCGTTTCATTTTCCGTCTTGCAGGCCAAGGCAGGGACCTCCCACCCCCATCTGGCGGACAGCCGGGCCTATCTCACCGGCCTTCCAGACAGCGAGCGGATGGCCAAGGACTGTCTCGCCTGGGCCGAGCTGCATCTCGCCGAGCTTGGCCCGGACGAACGCTTTTCGCTCGACGCCGTCCGGCTGCTCGAGCCCGTGGAGGTCGCCGCGCTGTATGATTTCGGCCTGACGCCGCGGCACCTGAAGAACTCGGCCGAGACGATGATGACGTATGAGAAGGACAACCCGCAGACGGCGCCGCTGCTACAGGCCTTCGCCAAGGCGGTGATGACCCCGAAGCCGAAGGCGGCGCCCGGCCAGCCGGAACCGCTGTCCTACTACAAGGGAAACATGAATTCGATCGTCGGGGATGGCGAGACGGTGCCCTGGCCGGCCTACACCTCGCGGCTCGATATCGAGCCCGAGCTTGCCGTCGTCTATGGCAACGAGCGCCAGCCGGTCGCGGGCTTCTGCATCTTCAACGACGTCTCAGCGCGCGACGTGCAGGCGACCGAGTTCGTCGGCGGCTTCTGCCTCACGAAGGACATGGCGAAGGGCAACCAACTCGGCCCATACTTGGTCACTGCCGACGAGGTGGGCGATGCCTACAACCTCGGGGTGACCGTGCGAGTTAACGGCGAGGTGAAGTATCGGGGGTCGACCTCCGACATCAGCCACAAGGCGGAGGCGGTGTTTGCCTGGCTCAATTTCATCGCACCGCTGAAGCCGGGCTCGGTGATCGGTTTCGGCACCATTCCCGATACGACTGGTTGCGACCATAACGACTTCGTCGATCCAGGCGCAGACATCGAGATCACCTTCGAGCAGCTCGGCACGTTGCGGTGCCGTTTCGCCGAACCGGCCGGCCGACTGCTGCCTAGCCGCTGGCCGCTGCGCGAGGCGCTGCGGAAGTTCCATGGATAGCAGGGCACACCGGGCGGCGATGGCGCGGCCCGTCGGTGGCCACTTCTCAACGCCCGCCCGACACGAAGGATGCGCCCGATGGAGATGAAGCAGGTCAGCGACAACTGCTTTGCCGTTCTGAATGAGAAGAATCGCGTCTGCGATGCCAATTCCGGCCTGATCAACCTGGGCGGCGGCGTGGTGATCGATACGCAGTCGGACCTGCCCCATGCGCGCGGGATGATCGACCTGTTCAGCCGCGTCTGGCCCGGCATGCCCAAGCGCGTGATCAACACGCATGAGGATGGCGACCACGTCTGGGGCAACCAGCTGTTCGAGGGTGCCGAGATCATCGCCCATAGCTCCGTGCCGGAGCGGATGAAGATCGTCGCGAAGCCGGAGGAGACCCGCCACCTGCTGGCAGGCGTGCGGAACCCCATGACCTGCGAGGCGATGGGCAAGGTGCATCCCGGCCTGGTGGCGGCCGGGCGGCAGTTGGCGGAGGACTACGACCTCACGGGGGTCGAGCTGGTGCTGCCGACGACGGTGTTCGACAAGCGGCACGAGCTGGACCTGGCCGGCACGCATGTCCACCTGACGCATGTCGGCCCATGCCACCAGTGCGGCGACACAATCATTCACGTCCCGAAGGAGCGCGTGATCTTTGCGGGCGATGTCCTGTTCCGGCGCTGCACGCCTATGGGCTGGACGGGTTCCTACGCGAAGTGGTTCGAGTGCCTCGACCTGATGATCGCGTTGAAGCCAGAGGCGATCGTGCCCGGGCATGGGCCCGTCTGCGGCGTCGAGGGTGTGGTCGAGATGAAGGCGTATCTCGAATACGTGCTGGCGGAATCGCGACGGTGCTTTGATGACGGGCTGACCGCGCTGGATGCGGCGAAGAAGATCGAGTTTGGTCCCTATGGCGACTGGAAGGCGCCGGCGCGGCTCTACATGAACGTCGAGCGCGCCTATCGCGAGTTCCGCGGCGAGCCACCCGACGCACCCTGGGATTCGCCCGGCACCTTCGATGCGATCTATCACCTCGCAAACGCGAAGGGCGTGCCCGTTGAGTTTTAGCCCGCCTGGGAGCCGGCACGCAGCAGCGTTCCGCCCGTGGTCGATCTTCGGCGATCTGGCGCAGGCGTCTACAGTCAGCGTGCGGTTTGAGAACGGCACGGCAGGCACGATCGATCTGGGTAGCGGCACGCTGCGGGTAAGGGTGGAGAGGGCGTGATGGCAGCCACCGAAGCGCGAGTGGGCGACATGGCCAGCGCCTCGCTCGCGAACGGTAGCCGACTCATTGAACTGGATGCTGCGGGCGGAGGGCGACGTTCTCGCCACGCTCGAAGCCTGCGCGACATGAGATCTCGATTTCGGATTGGTGCAGATGCGGGATGATGCGTCGGTCGTCGTCGTCATGGCCGCGCGCGGCTATCCGGGCACCTATGCGAAGGGCAGCGTGATCAGCGGCCTCGACGATGCCGCTGCGATGCCAGGGGCGCGCGTGTTTCATGCGGGAACGAAGCGTGTCGATGGCAGCGTCGTCGCCGATGGCGGGCGCGTGCTCGGCATCGGTGCACGCGGCGCCACGGTGGCGGCGGCGCGCGCGGCTGCCTACGCGGCGGTCGACCGCGTGGTGTGGCCGGAGGGGTTCTGCCGGCGTGATATCGCCGCGCGGGCCTGAGCCTCAGCCGCGGCGGCGGGCGAGGCCGAGCAGCACGAGCCCGGTGGCGAGAAGGCCAAGCGGCGCTGGAGCCGGAACGGCAGTTGCCTCTTGCAGATCGAACCGCCCGGTCAGCGTGTACTGATCGCCATCGCCGCTGCCCTGGAACCCGAACGCGAGCAGCTGGAACCCGCAGGCGACGCAATTGCCGGTGCCGGACGCGGGCGGGAGCGGGTATGTCCCTGCGGCATCGAGCGTGTTGCCGATCGCGGCGACGCCGACGCCATCGACCCCACCGGCGATGAGCCCAGGTGCCAGGCCGAACTGCGACAGGGCGCCCATCGAGACCCCGTCGTCCCGGCCATCGGCCAGCGTCGCGTTGCCGGTGAGACCATAGGTGAACGCGTTCGCGCCGAGGGCGAGCGGGCCACCGAAGGTGACCAGAAAACTGGTTGCTGCGCCGTTGTTGACGACAGCAAGGGCAGCGTCGATGAAGGGGTTGGGGCTGAAGGCAAGGCCAGTCAGCGCAATCCCATCCTGACCGGACGGGATCACCGAGCCGTCGCCCAGCTTGACGGAGCCATCGCCGAGCAGCGCAATCGGCGTCACCTCACGCACGGAACCATCGCCGAGCGTGCGGAACGACGCCCCAGGTACGGGCGTGACGGAGCCGTCGCAGGCGACGAGGACAGAGCCGTCACAGGCGATGAGCACCGAGCCGTTACCCGTCGCGGCGTCGGTCACGAACTGCAGTGCGCGCGAGAGCGAGCCAATGCTGTAGCTCACGGTCAGCAACGGTGCCGCCTGCACCGAAGAGACCACGGTCACGGCGCCCAACCCCACGAGAGCTGCCCATGCGCGAAATTTCATGACGTTCCCCTCCCAACCGTCGTACAATCGGACCGGTGCGCGACGCCCCATCGGTCATCCAGCTCGGGATAGAATCGATTTGTCAAGCGACCGGAGGTGGCAGACGCGCACGCCGCTAGAGGCGCTTCTCGAAGAACACGCGGGGGTGTGCGTCGGCGCCATGGGGTGGCGGGGCGCGGTGCGTTTCGACGTAGCCGGCTGCAAGCGGCACCTTGATGCCCACGACTACGGCTACAAGGCGTGGCCCATTCGTCATCGCCGGAAGTGAGCAGGAACCGATCTGAACAGCCGAATTTCCGCAGCCTGCTAGTGCCGGTCCCGCATGCTGTCAGCTTCACCGCGCTGAACGAGCAATTGCTGGTGGACTGCCGGCGTCGGCTCGGCGATCAGCTGCGCGGCCAGAGGGAGACGATCGGCGCGCGGCTGGCGCGGGACCAGGCGTGCTTGCATGACCTGCCGCCGACGCCCTACGACGCCTGCGACAAGCAGCCGGGGCGGGTGAGCTCGCTGTCGCTGGTGCGGTATCGCAGCACCGACTAGCCCCCGAAGTGGCGGAGAGAATACGGCGACGGTTCGAATCCGGTCGCACTCCCTCCGCCAGTTTCCATACGAGCCGTGCTCTCCGCCTGACCGAGCGCCGCGCTGAGGGGCAGGTTTTCTGGGCGCTCGGTGGCTGACCTGTTGACCTGCCGCGCCCGCGGGCGGCCCCGGTCGCGTCTCCGCAGGCCCGGTTCTCTCCGAACCTGTTGACCAGCCTGATTTAGTACGGATGCCAAGATGCAAGGCAGAAGGCCGATTTCCGCGCGATCGGCACTCGCTCTGGTTCGCATCCCACTTGGCCGAAGTCCGTACTTTGATAGCGAACACTTCAGTACAGCGTCTGCATCTGAATCGATACTGCACCGCCTGCTGCTCGGCACCACCGATCGACATCCGCCCAAAGGGTTTCAGCGAGGCGGCCTTGCCGCTTAGCCTTTCCAATCGGGAAGCGGGCAGGAGACGGGATGCGCCGATGGACCCGCGCTTGAGTGCGACGGCCCGCCACCTCATAGGTGCGCTTGGCAAGCTGTCGCCGCCGCGGCTCGGCCGGGCCTTCGACCGCGAGCGGCTGTTCTCCGCGCTGGACGATCTGGCAGGGTATGCGGGCGTCTGGATCGCCGCCCCGCCCGGCGCCGGGAAGACGACGTTGGTCGCCACCTGGCTGCGAGCCCGCGGCCGGCGGACGCTGTGGTTCCAAGTGGACCGCGCGGATGCTGACCCTTCGACCTTCTTCGCCTCGCTCGACAGCCTGGCGGCCAGCACGGCGGGCCGGTCCATCGATCTTCCCGCTTTCGGCGCGGATGACCTGCCCGACCTGGCGGGCAGCCTGAGTCGTCGGCTTCGACTGCTGCTCGACCACCTGCCGCCCGATTGGACGCTCGTCCTCGACAACCACCAGGACCTCCCGGCCGATCACCCGCTGCACCAGGCGATCGCCCGTGTCCTCGGCGAACTGCCGTCCGGCGTGCAGTGGCTCTTCGTCAGCCGGGAGCCGCCGCCGCCGGACTACGCGCTGGCACTCGCCCGCCAGCATCTCGCCATCCTCGACGCCGAGGCGTTGCGCTTCGACGAGGCGGAGACGCGCGACCTGGTGCGCCTGCACGGCCGGCCGGAGGCCATGGCCTCGGCACTCGCGGCCGCCGAGGGCTGGGCTGCCGGCCTCACCCTGATGCTCCTCGGTTCACCCGCCGACGCGGTATTGCCGGCACCTGGTGCGCGCCACCGGCTCTTCGACTTCCTGGCGGGCGAGGTGCTGCGGCGCATGACGGAGGCGGAGCAGCGCGCACTGGCGGCCATCGCCCACCTGCCGAGCGCTACCGCCAGCCTTGCGCGCCGCGTCAGCGGCCACCGGGACGCCCCGGGCCTGCTGGAACGCCTTGCGTCATCGAACCTCTTCACCGACCGCCGCGAGGGGCCGGAGCCCACCTACACCTTCCACACCCTGTTCAGCGAATTGCTGCGCCGGCGCTTCGAGGCGACTGCGGCGCCGGAGGAGGTGGCAGCGCTGCACCGCCACGCCGCATCCCTGCTGATCGAGACGGGCGCGACGGACGCCGCGATCGGTCTTCTCGCCGCGGTCGGTGCCTGGGCCGAGGCCGAGGTGGCGCTGCGCGACGCCGCACCGCGCTACGTCGCCGAGGGCCGCACCGGCGCCCTGCTGCGGCTGATCGAAGCGATCCCGCCGGAAGCGCGCAGTGGCCTGGCCTATTGGCACGGCCTCTGCCTGCTGGACCGGGCTCCCGCCGCCGCGCTGCCGTGCTTCGTGCTCGCGCATGAGGCTGCGGAAGCGGCGGGCGACGTCGGAGCGTCGCTGGCCGCTACGGCGGGGGCGGCCAATGCGCTGGTCTCGCTCGGACGGCTGCACGAACTCGACCGCTGGATCGCGGTGCTGACGCGCAACGCCGATCGCGCCGCGGTGCCGGGCGACGACGCCGCGGAGATGCGCCTCGTGCCGGGGCTGCTCGCCGCCATCGTCTATCACGCGCCATGGCACGATCTGGCTGAGCCGCTCGCCGACCGCGCCGAGCGACTGCTGCACCTGGATGCGGCGCTGGGCCAGCGCCTCCTGGTTGGGCCGCTGACCCTGCACCTGCTCTGGCGGGGGCAGCTGGACCGGCTGGAGCGTGTGCTTCTGCGTATCGACGCCATGTCCGTAGGCCGCAACGCCGCACCGATAACGCTGAAGCGGTGGTGGGATGTGAGCGTCTCGGTCAAGGCGCTGATCGGCCAGCATGACTCCGCGCGCGCCGATGCCGAACAGGCCAACGCCCTTGTGGAGAAGGAGCCGTCCGTCGCCTCGCAGCGCGCGAGTGCCGAGCTGATGGCGGCCTTCGCAGCCCTCGCCGTCGCCGACGGGGTGACCGCGCGGCGGCACCTGCGCAACGCCGCGGCGGGGCTGAATCCGCAGAGCTCCGTGGAGGTGACCGCATATGAGCGTCAGCGCGCGATGCTCGCGATGCTGGAGGGCGACCCTCTCACCGCGCTGCGCCTGTCGCGCGCCGCGGTCGCCAGCGCGCGCGCCAGCGGGTTCCATCTCCGCGAGCACATAGCGCTGATTGCTCACGCGCTGGCCGCTGCCGATGCGGACGCGCATGACGAGGCACAGGCGATCCTCGACGAGGTCTTCGCGCACCCGTTCCACGCCGTCTGCCGCTGGCACCACTGGGTGGCGGGCGCGGTGGCGGCCTATGCAGCGCTGCGCAGGGGGGCGCAGCAGGAGGCGCTGGACCATCTCCGCGTTGCCCTCGCCGTCGCGCGGGAATGCGGCTTCCGCCACAGCCCCATTCTGCTCTGCTGCAGCGACCTGCTGCCGCGGCTCGCAGCGCTCGCACTCAGGCATGGAATCGAGCCGGAAGTTGCTCGGGACATTATCCTCCGCAACGACCTCAAGGCCCCACCCGAGGCAGCCGCGGAATGGCCCTGGACGATCAGGCTTCGGCTGCTCGGTGTGCTGGAGATCGAGCGCCGGGGTGCCCCGCTCCCCGCCGCGCGCAAGGAGAGCCGGCGGCTTCTCGATCTGCTGCGGGTGCTTGCAGCGTTCGGCGCTTCGCCGGTCCCGCAGGAACGGGTCGCCGACGCGCTCTGGCCTGACGCCGACGGCGATGCCGCGCGCAATGCGCTGGATACCGCCCTCCATCGGCTACGCCGTCTCCTGGATGGCGACGACATCATCCTGTCGCGCGGTGGCACGTTGCAGTTCAACCCCCAACGCTGCTGGAGCGACGTCCGCGAAGCCGCGGCGCTGCTGGCCCGGCTCGAGCAGGCCCCGCCCGTCGAGCGCGCCGAGGCAGCTGCAGCCCTGCGCCGGCTCTACCGCAGCCCGCTCCTGCCGGACGATCCGCTGGCGCTGCTCGCGGAGCGGCGGGCTTCCCTGCACCGGCGGGTGCAAGCCGCCCTGCAGGCGCCGGGCAGCGTGCGGGTGACCGCGAAGGCGGGCGAATCCGTAGCCGATCCGTGAGTCCCCGGCCGGCACCATCGCGCCATGACGGGCCGCGTGGTGCGGCCGCCGGGAGGAACACTACCATGCAGCGTCGCAGCCTGCTTGCGGCCACCGCCTTCGCGGCAGCGCCGCGCATACTCCTTGCCCAGGCGGCGGGATCCTGGCCCGCCCGCCCGATCCGGGTCATCCTGCCGACCCCGCCGGGCGGGCCGGCCGACGTCATCCTGCGCGCCGTCGGGGCGCACATCTCCGCTTCGCTGGGCCATCCCCTGACGCCCGAGCACCGCCCCGGCGCCGGCGGCACGATCGGTGCGGCCGCGGCAGCCGCGAGCCCACCCGACGGGCAAACCCTGACGATGTCCTTCGTCGGCCCGCACGGTGTCGCCCCCGGCGTCTACCCCGCGCTGTCCTACGACCCGGTCCGGGATTTCACGCATCTCGCGCTGCTCGCCGAGATCCCGCTGACCATCGCCGTCGCGGCCACGTCGCCGCTGCGCGACCTCGGGCAGTTCTTTGAAGCCGCGCGGCGCAACCCCGGCCGCATTCGCGTCGGCACGCCCGGCAACGGGACCATCGCACATGTGGCGCTGGAGCAGTTCCGCCGGCTGGCTGGCATCGAGCCGATCCATGTGCCCTATCGCGGCGGCGTTTCCGCGGTGACCGACCTCATCGCCGGCAATATCGAGGCGACCATGACGTCGCTCGGCGAGGTCGGCCAAAACGATCGGCTCCGTATCCTCGCCGTGGCCGCCCCTGCGCGCCTGCCGGGTTGGCCCGATCTCCCGACCTTCGCCGAGGCAGCACGCCTCGATTTCGTCGCCTCAGTCTGGATCGGTCTCTCCGCCCCGGCGGGCCTTCCCGAGGCCATCAGCGACCGCCTGCACCGCGAGGCCACGGCGGCGCGGACTCAGCCCGACGCGATGGAGCGGATCGTGGCCCTTGGCTCGGCGCCCGACCGCGCCCTGTCCCGTGCCGCCTTTACGGATTTCGTGGCGCGGGAAGCGCAACGCTGGACGGCAGTGGCGCGCGAAGCCGGCGCCCGAGCCGAATAGCAGCCGCCATGACGGAGGAGCGACCACCGGCCGCCGACCTGCTGCGGCTTGCGATGGCCTACCAGGCCTCGGCCGCGCTGCATGCGGCAGTACGGCTCGGCATCGCGGATGCGCTCGACGGAGGACCGCAGTCGGTGCCTGGTATCGTGGAGGCCATCGGCGGGGACGTGCATGCCCCCGCGCTGAAGCGCCTGCTGCGTGCGCTTGTCGCGCTCGGCGTCCTGGAGGAGGCGCCAAGTGGAACCTTCGCCCTGTCCGCCGTCGGCCGAACCTTGCCCGCGGGCAACCCGGGCTCGCTGCGCGACCTCGTGCTTTTCTTCGGCCATGCGGATATGTGGCGAAGCTGGATGGAGCTCGAGCGCTGCATCCGCACGGGGCAAACCGCCGGGATGCTGCTGTTCGGCAGCGAGGACGCTTTCGTGCGAGGGGCTGACCTAGCTAAGGGTGGAAAGGCTAGGTTGGAGAGATGGTTAGGCGCCGTCGGAGCCGGCTGTCGCGTTCGGTTCAGCAACGGCTGCTGGAGTACTTCGTCGCCGGCACGCCGGCGCGGA
>NZ_JAPSMD010000138.1 GCF_027856955.1 Falsiroseomonas oryzae
CGCGCCCGGGTCGCCGCGCGCGCCGCGGCGGGGATCGGCCCCGCCCCGGAGCAGGCGCTGGCGGCGAACGACGCGGAGACGCCGCTCGGCCGCGCGGCGACGGAGGAGGAGGTCGCCAAGGCCGCGCTGTTCCTGGCGAGCGACCTGTCCTCCGCCGTCAGCGGGCGACTGCTGCGGGTGGATGGCGGGCTTGCCTGATGGCTAGGCCGCCTTCGCCGCTCCGTACTCGTCCATCATCCGGTCCAGCTTCTGCATCAGCGCGTGCAGCACCTTCACCTTCTGCCGCCCCTCCTCACCCAGGGAGCGGAAGGTGGTGATGGGCGGCCGCACGTCGCCCACCGGATAGCCCGCCGCGGCGGCAAGCGCCTTGGAGTAGCACTGGTGGCCGTAGAGCGGGTGGCCTTCCTTGATGATGTTGGTCATCTCGTCCAGCACGTGCTGGATCGCCGTCGCCTCCTTCACGCGGCCGGCCTCCAGCAGCGGGAACAGGGCGGTGGAGGCGCGCGGGGCGTAGTTGCCGTAGGGGTCCACGTAGCCGACGGCGCCGAGCTTGAAGGATTCGACGACGCGTTCGCCCGCGAAGACGTTCATCACGCCTTCCGTCGCCTCCACGATGTCGAAGACGCGGCCGACATCCATGCTGGCTTCCTTGATGTAGCGGATGTTCGGCAGCTGCTTCGTCAGCTTCGCGACCAGGTGCGGCTTGATGTCCACATGCGTCGTGAAGGGGTTGTTGTAGAGCATGATGGGGATGGAGACGGCTTCGCTGATCGCGGCGTAGTAGGCGAAGATCTCGTCCTCGGTGACGGTGTAGTAGTAGGGCGGCGCGATCATCAGCCCGTCGGCCCCCAGGCGCTCCGCCATCTTCGCGTAGCGCACCGCGGTGGGCGTGTGGGCGTTGGTGGCGCCGACCATCACCGTCATCTTCCCGCGGCAATGCGCGACGGTTTCCGCCACATACTGCTCGCGCTCGGCATCGGACACCGTCAGGAACTCGCCGGTTGTGCCGAGGATGATGACGCCGGGCACGCCGCAGGCATGCTGCCAGTCCAGGAAGCGCTTCAGCGCGGGAACGTCGAGGGCACTGCCGTCCTCGGTGAACGGGGTGACGGTGACGGTGTGGCAGCCGCGGAACTGCTTGGCCATGGGACTTCCTCCTCAGCGCTTGGACGGGCGCTTCTCCCAGCCGTTCGCGGCCAGGATGTCGTGGCTGGCGGCCAGGTCGCCGTCCGGGTCGGTGCCAGGCTGGCAGGCATCGGTGATGATCTCCAGCACCGTCAGGCCATCGTAGCCGATCTCCTTCAGCGCCGCGCCGGAGGGGCCGGGCTGGACGATGCCAGTGCCGAGGCGGTCGTGCTTGAACACCTCGTAGCCGCTGTCGCTGATGTGCACGTTCTTCACGCGCTTGCCGAGCATGCGGATGGCCGCGGCCGGGTCCTCCTTGATGTAGGCGCTGTTGCAGACGTCGAAGTTGATGCCGACCGACGGGTCGATGTCGTTGGCGACGTCCAGCATGTCCTTCGCGGTGGGCAGGAAGGTGAAGGGGACGTTCTCCAGGATGATCTCGGTGCGGCTGCCCTTGGCATGCGCCACCAGCTCCTTCATGCCCTGCACGAACCAGTCGCGCATCCAGGGCACGGGCGGGTTGATCAGCGAGTTCACCGGACCGGGGATAGCGCAGACGAAGGGACAGTTCAGGTAGTCCGCCAGGTCGATCGCTTCCTTGTAGCGGTCCAGCGTGTAGCGCCGCATGATCGGGCAGGTGCTGTTCGGGTTGTTGTCGAGCAGCGGGTAGCAGAAGCTGGTGATGCGATAGCCGTTGCCGTCGAGCCAGGCCTTCAGCTCGCTCTTCTCGCCCGGCGTCATGGAGAACGGCCAGAGATGCGGCGGGAAGATCATCAGCTCGAAGTTCGTGTAGCCCTGCGACGCCAGGTGCTTGAGCGCACCGGCGCCGGAATGCGAATAGAGGAACGGGAAGGTCGAGGCGGCGACGCGAAGTTCAGCCATGGCGGGTGACTCCTCTGCGGATAAGGTCGTGCGAGAGCACGCGGACTTCGTTGTCATCGGCGGCGGCCTCGCCGGCTGCGCGGTGGCCTACCATCTGGCACGCGATGGCGGCGCCGACGTCGTCGTGCTGGAGCAGGGCGAGCTGAACGCCGCCGCCTCCGGCAACAATTCCGGCAGCTTCCATGCGCAGATCCCGGTCGAGCCCTTCCTGAACCAGGGCGAAGGCTGGGCGCACCGATTCGCGCCGACGCTGCGGCTGATGATGGGCGGCATCGCGCGCTGGATGGAACTGCCCGGCGAGCTCGGCGCGCCGGAACTCGAGGTGACGGCGAAGGGCGGGATCATGGTCGCGCGCCGGCCGGCCGAGCTCGAGATGCTGCGGCGGAAGTCCGCGATCGAGCGCGCCATGGGCCTCGACGTGCGGCTGCTGGACCGTGCGGAGATGCTCTCGCTCGCGCCGTATCTCGCGCCGGAGACGGTGGGCGGGACATGCTGCCCGATCGAGGGCAAGGCCAACCCGCTGATGGCGACCTTCGCCTTCGCGCGCGCCGCCCAGCGCCACGGCGCGCGCATCCGCCGGGGCTGCCGCGTGACGGGGATGACGCACGACGGCGCGGCCTGGCTGGTTGCGACAAGCGCTGGGACGATTCGCGCGCAGCGCGTCGTGAACTGCGCCGGCGCCGCAGCGGGCGAGGTCGCGGCCTGGCTCGGCCTCGACCTGCCGATCGAGGCTCATCCGATCCAGGTGACTGTCACGGAACGCGCCGAGCCGCTGGTGCCGCACCTCGTCTACTCCGCGGCGGACCGGCTGTCGCTGAAGCAGACCGCGCAGGGCAGCGTGATCATCGGCGGCGGTTGGCCGGGGCGGCTGCATCCGGTTACGGGGCTGCCGGTGGTGAGCGAGGACTCGCTGGTCGCCAACCTGCGGCTGGCCATCGAGGTGGTGCCGGCGGTGGCGCGCCTGCGCGTGGTGCGCAGCTGGGCCGCCATCGTCAACGGCACGCAGGACTGGCGCCCGATCCTGGGCGAACTGCCGGGTGAACCGGGCGTGTTCCTCTGCTTCTTTCCCTGGATGGGCTTCACCGCCGGGCCGCATGTCGCGCGGCTGGTCGCGGAGCTGGCGCTGGGCCGCCGAGCCGCCGACGATCCGGAGATCGCGGGCTTCGCGCCGGGCGCGTGAGCTCGCGGCAATCACAGCATCGCCTCCAGGCGCGTGTTGACAACGAGCTCGGCGACATGCGCCTGGTCCGGCAGGCGCAGCAGCAGGCAGACGATCTCCGCCACCGTCTCCGGCTTCAGGCGGCCAGGGCCGGGCGTTGCACCGGGCAGGCCGGCGATCAGGTCGGTCTCGATCGCACCTGGGCAGAGCGCGGTGACGCGCACGCCATCGGCATGACCCGCGAAGCGCGCGGCATGGGTCAGCGCCATCAGCGCGTGCTTCGACATGGCGTAGCCGACCGGCGCGGAGGGATCGCGGATGCGCTTGCCGTCGGTGGAGGCGACATTGACCAGCCGCCCGTGCCTGGCGGCGCGCAGATGCGGCATGGCGGCGCGGATCGCGCGCAGCGGACCCTTGACGTTGACGGCCCACATCTCGTCCAGCGCGGACTCGTCCTCCTCCTCCAGCGTGAATCGCTTGAGGATGCCGGCATTGTTCACCAGCGCATCCAGCCGGCCATGCGCCGCGACGGCGCCCTCTATCCAGGCTGCGGCGCTGTCGGGCTGCGTCGCGTCGTATCGGTGCCAGGTCACGCGCGCGCCGCCGTCCAGCGCGAGCCTTCGCGCGGGATCCCGCACGCCGCAGGCCAGGGCGAAACCTTCCGCATGCAGCCGCCGCGCGATCGCCGCGCCGAGGCCACGCCCGGCGCCGGAGATCGCCACGACACGGCCGGCAGCGGGCAGCAGTGCCTCCATCAGAACAGGCCCTGGTACACGCCGCCGTCGTTGACGATGTTCTGCGCCGTCATGAAGCCGGCCTGCGCGCTGCAGAGATAGGCGACAAGGTCGCCGCACTCCATCGGGTCGGCGAAGCGGCCGGCGGGGCAGGTCTTGAGCCGATCCTGCACGATGGCCTCGTAGGTGGTGTTCCCGCGCTTCGCATGGCCGTGCAGGTTCACGCGCAGAGCCTCGGTGTCGAACAGGCCGGGGCAGACGCTGTTGACCGTGACGTTGTGCGGGATGAGCTCCCGCGCCATGGAGGCGATCGCCGCCGCGAGGCCGGCGCGCGCGGAATGGCTGTGCGCGAAGCCGACCTGTGGGAACTTGATGAACGACACGCTGATGTTGACGATGCGACCGAACTTCCGCTCGCACATGCCGGGGGCCGTGCGGCGGATCAGTTCGACCGCCGTGTAGAAATGCTCGTTCCACCAGCGCTGCCACTCGGCGCGGTCCCAGCCGCGGAAGTCGCCGGGCACCTGGCGCGTGCCGGGGCTGGTGACCAGGATGTCGGGCGCGGGGCAGGCCGCCAGCAGCGCATCGTGCCCGGCGTCGCTGTTGACGTCGCCGACCACGGTGGTGACGCGCACACCATGCGCACGGCGGATCGCCTCGGCCGCTTCCTCCAGCGGGCCGGTGGTGCGCGCCATGATGGTGAGGTCGCAGCCCTCGCGCGCCAGGCTTTCGGCGCAGGCCCGGCCGAGGCCCTTGCTGGCGGCGCAGACGATGGCGTGGCGGCCGCGGATGCCGAGGTCCATCTCAGGCGATCCCGAGTTCGCGCAGGCCGCGCTTGAGGCCTTCGAGCGGCTCGCCCTCAAGCGGCTGCAGCGGCGGGCGCGGGACGCCGCCGCCGGGGAAGCCGAGATGATCCATCGCCGCCTTGGTGGCGGGATAGAGCGTGCGCCCGCCGGTGACGAAGAGGTCGGTGAGCCGGCGCGACGTGGCCTGCAACACCTCCGCCTCCGCGTGGCGGGCCGGGTCGCGCGCGGCGTACCAGAGCTCCGTCGTGCCGCGCCAGACATTCGGGAAACAGTCCACCGTGCCGTCGGCGCCGGCGTGAATCGCCGGCACGCCGAACACGCTCGACGGGCCGCAGAAAACACGGATGCGGTCCTTCACGGCCAGCAGCGTGGCGTAGAAGTTGTTCCAGTCTCCGCTGCTCTCCTTGATCGCCACCACCTTGTCGAGGTCGGCCAAGCGCGACGCCAGGGCGGGCGAGATCGCGTTCACCGCATTGCCCGGGATGTTGTAGGCGACGATCGGCAGCGGCGAGGCGGCGGAGACGGCGGCGAAATGCGCGAAGATCTCGTCATCCGTCAGCTTCACGAAATAGGGCGGCAGCACCAGGATGCCCTGCGCGCCGGCGGCCTTCGCGGCCTTCGCCAGCTCGATCGTGTCGGCCGCGCCGACGCAGCCCGTGCCGACGATCACCGTGCCGCGGCCGGCCGCGCCGGCGACGGCATCGGCATAGAGCGCCTTCCGCTCCTCCAGCGACAGGCTCCAGAACTCGCCGGTGCAGCCGCAGGCGACGACGCCGGTGGCGCCTTCGTCGATCAGCCGCGCGATGTTCGCCTTGAAGCCGGGGCGATCGACGCGACCGTCCTTGTCGAAGGGGGTGGTGACGGCGGGCATCGGGCCCGACCAGTCCACGCTGTTGCGGTCCATGTGCCGTGTGTCCTTCCGTAGTCCCTGGGCCCCGGTTCCTGGCAGCAGTCTCAGGCGGCGGCGGCTTCCGCCGGCGCGGTGAAGGCCGCGTCGATGCGGCCGCCGCTTTCGGCGTTGAACAGGTGCAGGCGCGCGGTGCGCAGGCCCCAGCGCAGTGCCTCACCGGCGGCCAGCGGCAGCGCGGCGTCGGCGCGGATCGTGAGCGTGTCGCCGCCCTCGATGTCGAGTTGGACGATCTGCTCGTGGCCATGCGGCTCCACCAGGCGGATGCGCGCGGCGAAGGGGCCGGTGCCCAGCACCACGTCTTCCGGTCGCAGGCCCAGCACCAGGCGCTGGCCGGAAGCGGGCGGGCTGCCGCCGGCGAAAGGCAGGCCTAGCGCCGGGTGGTGGAACGCGCCTTCGGCAGCCTGGCCGTGCAGCAGGTTCATGGTCGGCGCGCCGATGAAGCCGGCGACGAAGAGATTGGCGGGGCGGTTGTAGACCTCGGCCGGGGTGCCGAACTGCTGCAGCACGCCCTCATGCATCACCGCGATGCGGTCCGACATCGTCATCGCCTCGAGCTGGTCGTGCGTGACGTAGATGAAGGTGCGGCGGATGCGGGCGTGCAGCTCGATCAACTCGGCGCGCATATGGGCGCGCAGCTTGGCGTCGAGATTGGAAAGCGGCTCATCCAGCAGGAAGACGCGGGGGTCTCGCACCAGGGCGCGGCCGAGCGCGACGCGCTGCTGCTGGCCGCCCGAGAGCTGGCGCGGCTTGCGGGACAGCAGCTCCGTCAGGTGCAGGCTTTCCGCGGCGCGCTGCACGCGCTGCTCCCGCTCCGGCTTCGGCACGCCGCGCTTCCTCAGCGGATAGGCGATGTTCTCCGCCACGGTCATGTGCGGATAGAGCGCGTAGGACTGGAACACCATGGCGACGTCGCGCGCGCCCGGGGCGACCTCGTTCACCACGCGGCCACCGATGGAGATGCTGCCGGAGGTCGGGAACTCCAGCCCGGCCAGCATGCGCAGCGTGGTCGTCTTGCCGCAGCCCGAGGGGCCGAGCAGGGAGACGAACTCGCCGCCGCGGATTGCGAGGTCCAGCTCGCGGACCACGACATTGGTGCCGAAGGCCTTCCGGACCTTCTCGAAGCGGACCTCGCCATCGGCGCTGCGCGCGTCGCTCATCCCTTCACCCCGCCGGCGCCGAAGCCGCGCGTCAGGAACTTCTGCAGGAAGGCGAAGATGATGATGAGCGGGATGCTCATCATGACGGAAGCGGCCATCAGCAGGGACCATTCGATGTTGAAGGCGCTGATCAGCATGTTCATCACGCCGGTGGTCAGCGGGCGCGCGGCGTCGGTGTTCACCAGGACCAGCGCGTAGAGGTATTCGTTCCAGGACAGGATGAAGGTGAAGAGCGAGGTGCTGATGATGCCGGGCAGCGCCTGCGGCAGGATCACGTCGAAGAAGGCGCCCATGCGCGTCGCGCCATCCACCAGCGCGGCGTTCTCCAGGTCGTCCGGGATGCCCTGCATGAAGCTGCGCAGCAGCCACAGCGCATAGGGCAGCGCGAAGGTGGTGTAGGCGATGACCAGGCTGAGCAGGGAGTTCGCCACGCCCAGCCAGACCATCATCAGGTACAGCGGCAGGATCAGCACGACCGAGGGCAGCAGGTAGGTGAACAGCACCAGCTGCGCCAGCTTCTCCCGCCCGGGATAGCGGAAGCGCACCAGGCTGTGCGCGCCGAGGGTGGCGACCGCCACGACGACCACGGTGGTCGCGGTGGACAGGATCAGCGAGTTCCGCATGTAGAGCAGGAACGGCGTTTCCCACAGCAGGCGCGCGTAGTGCTCGAAGGTGATCTGCTCCGGCCAGAAGGTGGGCGGGATGCGGAACAGCTCGAACTGCGGCTTGACCGAGGTGATGACCATCCACACCAGCGGGAAGGCGGTGACGAACACCACCAGCCAGGCGAACAGGTTGAAGGCGATCCGGCCGGCGATCCGCTTCACCGCGGTTCCTCCCCGCGCGCCTTCAGCACCCGGAAATAGACCAGCATGAAGACCAGCATCACCAGCATCATCGCGACGGCGACGGCGGAGGCGCGGCCCATCTCGTTCATGCCGAAGGCTTCCTTGTAGACCATCAGCGGCAGGGTCTGGGTGCCGATGATCGGGCCGCCGCCCGTCAGCAGGTAGATCAGGTCGAACTCCTTGAAGTCCCAGATGGCGCGCAGCAGGATCACCACCACCAGCACGTCGCGCAGCTGCGGCAGCGTCACGTCCCAGAAGCGGCCCCAGGCGCCGGCGCCGTCGATGGTCGCCGCCTCGTAGAGCTGCTCGGGGATGGTCTGCAGGCGGGCGAGCACGGCAATGACGACGAAGGGGAAGTATTTCCAGGCGCCGACCAGCACCACGCTGACCATGGCGTTCGGCATGGCGCCGAGCCAGTCCAGCGGCATGTCCAGAATGCCGGCCCACATCATCGTGTGGTTCAGGATGCCGTAGAGGTCGTTGAACAGCCAGCGCCACACCAGCACGGCGACGACGGTGGAGACAAAGTAGGGGAACAGGATCAGGCTGCGTGCCAGGCTGCGGAACAGGATGGCCTGGTTCAGCATCAGCGCCGCCAGCACGCCGAGCACCACCTGCAGGGTCAGCGTCAGCACCGTCCAGATCAGGTTGTTCAGCAGGCTGCGCCAGAACTCCGGCGATCCCGCCAGCTCGGCATAGTTGCGGAGGCCCACGAAGCTGCCGGCCAGCGTCGGCGTGAAGATGGAGAACAGGCTGAGATACAGCGCGGAGACCAGCGGGTAGATGATCACGGCGCAGAAGATCAGCACCGTCGGCGCGATCAGCAGCACGCCGAGCAGCGCATAGCCGCGGTCCAGCGGGTTCACCGCGGCGCGGTCCGCGGCGGTGGCCGCCCGCCTGGACGGGTGGGACGGGGCAGCGGGCAGGCTGCTCGACGACATGCTCCCGCGGCTCCCCTCCCCGCTGTCAGGCGCGCATCAGCTCGGCAAGGCGGGTCGCGGTGACGGAGACCACCTGCGTCATCGGCTCGTTGTTGATGACGTAGCGCTGCACCGCCTCCGACAGGACATGGCTGGCGATGATGCGGCCGGCATGCACGTTGGGCCGATGGCGCGTTGTCTCCCAGCCCAGATTGTGGCCTGCGGCCGCGCTCTCGCTCATCAGGTCCACGGCCGCGCGATACTTGTTGATCAGCGCGTTCTCCTGGTACTGCGGCATCGCGCTGATCGTCTTCAGCACCGGCAGCACATGGCCCGGCGCGGCGTGCAGCTGGCGGATGTAGCCGTCCGGCCGGAACAGGTGGGCGGCGAAGCGCTTCACCACCGCCATGTTCTGCGCCTGGCGCGGAATCATGACGGAGGGGAAGTCGTTGAAGGTCCAGTGTGGCACCTGTGCCGAGATCGTCGGGTAGCGATGGCAGCTGATGTGGTCGGCGATGCGCGGGTTCTGCGCCGCGACATTGGCCAGCACGCGGCCGGTGTAGATGCCGGTCGCGGTGGCGCCGGAGACGAAGGCGGTCAGGCTGTCGCCCCAGGAGTAGCCGGTGGCGCCGGGCGGGCAGAGTTCCCGCATGGACTTGTAGAATTCGAGCGCGTTGCGGAACGCGTCGTTCTCCACGTTCACCTGCAGGTCCGGCGTGAAGATCGACCCGCCGGCGCCGTGGACGAAGCAGATGAAGATCAGACTGGTCATGGAGTTGCGGCCATAGGGCAGCGGCGCGCCGAACACGCCGCCGCGCTGCATGCGCCGGCAGGCATCGCGCAACTGGTCCCAGGTGCGCGGCACGTCCGTCACGCCGGCGGCCTGCATCAGGTCGCGGCGCAGCCACATCATGTTGGCAGCCGAGTTGCCGATGCCGGTGCCGCAGTACTGGCCCTGCGTGATCTCGTAGATGCGGTTGGCGCCGTCGTAGTAGTTCTGCGGGCCGACGGCGTTGATCACGTCGTTCATCGGCTCCAGCAGGCCGTTCTGCCAGTAGGTCGCCAGCGCGAAGGAGGGCAGGTGAGTCACGACGGAGGGCACCTGGCCGGAGGCGAAGGCGGCCGCCATCTGCGCTGGGTAGCCCTCGTCGCTCGTCGCCTCGAAGGCGACGCGCACGCCGGGGTTCGCCTCCTCGAAGGTGCGGATCTGGAACATGTAGGCCTCGCGCTGCGCGGGCGCGGTCTGCGGCGACCACCAGCGCAGCTGCACCGGCGCCTGCGCCCGCGCGACCATCGGCGCACCGAGCCCCAGGGCCATGGTGCCGCCCAGCACGGCGCGGCGGCCCACTCCCGTCATGATGCGGTCGGACATTCCTTCTCTCCCCCGTGCCGGTCACGCCTGCGCGAACCGGGCTGCTCTGCGAACAGGATTTCGCGGAGTGAACAGGATCGCCCCGATCCGGGCAAGGGGGCATCCGCTGGGCGCACTCTGCACGGCCTCTTGTTCGCGCAGCGAACACGGGACAGGATCGGGCACGGAGGACGGACGACCCATGGTGGATGACGATGTGCTGCTGCGCGGCGCGATCGAGGCGGAGGAGCTGCCCGTCACCGAGGAGGAGGACGGCGCCACGCGGCCGGACCGCGAGCTGGTCCATTCCGTCCTGCGGCTGTTCGAGGTGCTCAAGGCGTTCCGCCGCGAACGTCCGCGCATGACGCTGACCGAGGTGGCAGAGGCCACCGGGCTGACGCGGGCCAGCGCGCGGCGCTTCCTGCTGACGCTGGTGCATGCCGGCTACGCCGAGACCGACGGCAAGCGCTTCGCGCTGACGCCGCGCCTGCTGGAGCTGGGCCATGCGGTGATGGCGGCGTCTTCGGTGTGGGACATCGCGCGGCCGGTGCTGGCGGCGCTGTCCGACCGGCTGGGCGAATCCTGCTACGGGGCGGTGCTGGACGGCCACGACGTGCTCTACGTCCTGCACATCCCGAGCGCGCGGCACCTGATCAACGTGGACCTGCGCGTCGGCAGCCGCACGCCGGCCTATTGCACCTCGGTCGGGCGCGTGCTGCTGGCCGGGCTGACGCCCAACGCGGCCGAGCGGCTGCTGGCCAGTGCGAAGCTGGAGGCGCGGACGCCGAAGACCGTGACGGCGAAGGCCGCGCTGCTGGGCGCGGTGGACCAGGCGCGCGTGCAGGGCTGGGCCATCGTGGACGAGGAGCTGGAGCTCGGCCTGCGCTCCCTGTCGGTACCGCTACGCGGGCGGGGCGGCGTGACGGTGGGCGCGATCAATGTCTGCGGCCCGACCTCCCGCGTCTCGCTGGAGGAATTGCGCACGCAATTCCTGGGCGAGCTGCTGGACGCCGCGGCACGAATCCAGGCGGCGATCGAGTAGCTACGCGGACACCGGCGCGCGCCCGAAGCGCGCGGCCGAGAAGGGCGAGATGTCGAAAGCCAGGTCGCGCCGTCCCTGCAGCGCGTCGGCGGCCAGGCCGCCGACGAGCGGGCCGAGCGTGTAGCCGGCGTCGCCCGGCACGGCGAGGAACAGGCCGGGCAGACCCGGCGCCGCGCCCAGCACGCATTGCCCGTCCACAGTGGTGTTCACGCCGGCCCAGCTGCGGATCAGCCGCAGCCGTGCCAGCCGCGGCACGATGTGGCTGGCTAGGCGCAGGTTGCCGAGCAGGCTGGACGCCTCCACCGTCGGGTGACGCTGCGGACCGTCGAGGCGCGCCGGCCAGCCGCCGCCGATCACCACCTGGCCGGCCGAGAGCTGCTTCAGCGTGATCATCCGCTCGGCGTGCTGCACGAGGTGGTGGATCAGCGGCGCCGCGGCTTCCGTCACGTTCATGTGCAGCGGCTCCGCCACGGTCGGCACGTGCAGGCCAAGCGGCGCGAGCAGCGCGCCGGTGCCCGCACCGGCCGCCAGCAGCACGCGGCCGGCGCGGATCGCGTCGAAGCCGCCGTGCAACCGCCAGGCGCCGCCATCCTGCTCGATGCGCTCCACCCGCGCTTCGGGCAGCAACGCCCCGCCGGCCGCGAGCAGCGCGCGCCGCACGGCCTGGTTGGCCAGCAGCGGGTTGAGCTTCCCCTCCTCGGCGCAGAACTCGGCGCCGATCACCGCCTCGCCGAGATACGGCGCAATGCGCGCCAGCTCTGTGCGGCCGAGCATCTCCACCGTCAGCCCGAGCTGCCGCTCGCGCTCGCATTTCCGGGCAAGGAACTCGTAGGATTCGGGTGTCTCGGCCACCATCAGGCCGCCGGAGGCCTTCAGCTCGAAGCTGGTCCCGAGCTCGCGCTCCAGATCGGCCCAGCGGCGCGCGGCGGCGACATAGAACGGCAGAGAGCGCTCCAGCCCGGCCACCTGCTCCGGATACATGCGGATGAAGCGGCTCTGCATCTGCACGTGCAGGCTGCCGGCGTTGGCGGTGGTGCCGCCGAGGCGCGCGGCGTCGTCCAGCACCAGCACCTCCGCCCCGTCGCGCGCCAGCTCCAGCGCGGCGCAGAGCCCGACGATGCCGCCGCCGACGACGGCGACGGCGACGTCACGCGGCGGACTCATTCGGCACGTTCGCCCAGCGCGACGATGTCGGCGATGGCGATCGGCTTCACCGGGGCGCGTGGCGCGAAAAGGGCCAGGTTGTCGAGCGGGCGGCCGTGCGTCTCGGCCAGGTAATCCGCCAGCAGCGGCGCACAATAGCGGCCCTGGCAGCGGCCCATGCCGCAGCGCGTGCGCCGCTTCAGCTCACCCAGCGTGGGTCCGCCATCGGCCAGCGCCGCGTCGATCTCGCCCTTCGTTACCTCCTCGCAGCGGCAGACGACAGTGTCGTGCTGCGCCAGCGACAGGCCGGGGCGGGGTGCTGCGAAGACGTGCCACAGCGCCGCCTGGAAGCGGCGGTGCCGCGCCAGCCGGTCGCGCGCGGCGCGCGATTCGGCCTGCATCTCCGGCGGCACCGCGCGGCCAAGGCGCTGCGCGGCGGCGACGGCGGCGATGACG
>NZ_JAPSMD010000139.1 GCF_027856955.1 Falsiroseomonas oryzae
AGGCCCTGGGGCTGCGGATCGGCGGGCGGGGCCGGCACCGGCTCGGCGGCCGGGGCAGCCGCGGGCGCAGGCGTGGCGGCGGAGGGCTCCGCCATCGGCACCTCTGTCTCCTTGCCGCCGGCCATGCGCAGCGGCGGCAGACCGGCGCCCATGGCGGCGTTGCGCAGCTCCGGCGTGCCGCCGGTGGTGCCGACGGGGACGATCTCGATGGCGCGCAGTTCACGCACCAGGGTGGCGAAATCCACCTCCTCCGGCCGGGCGGCGAGGTCGTCCAGCCCGATCACGATGGGGGCGAAGCGCAGGAAGCCGGGGGCGCGGCGGAACTGATCGCCGATGGCCGGCACCACGGCTTCCGCCCGATGGTCCAGCAGGCGCAGCACCAGAAGATTGAAATTGGCTCCGCGCAGCCGGAAGGGCTCGAGCCTGGGGGCTCCGGAGGGGGCGTTGGGCCTGGACGCGGCAGACATCGCGCTTGCGGGTTCCCGGGGCTCGGCGGTGGCAGGGCACCCCATAGCAGCGCGGCGCGCAAGGGCGAAGCGCGCCGACGCCATCGTTCGGAAACGGAATGGGTTGGCCGGGAAAGCTGAGGCCGGGCCGCAAGCGCGACTCGGCCGCGGCGCGCGGCCCTACCCCCCGCGGATGCCCAGCGTGCGGACCAGGTCGCTCCACTTCGCCACCTCGATCCGCAGATGCGCGGCCAGCGCCTCCGGCGAGGTGTCCTCGAAGACGTCCACCCCGGCCGTGGCCAGCCGGCCCCGCGTCGCCGGATCCCGCGTGGCGGCGGCGGCAGCGGCGGCGATCGGCCGGATGGCGGCATCGGGCGTGCCAGCCGGAGCGTAGATGCCGTTCCAGGCGGAGCTGTCGTAGCCCGGCACCCCGGCCTCCGCGAGGGTGGGCAGGTTCGGCAGCATGGAACTGCGCTGCGCGGTGGTGACGGCCAGACCGCGCACGCGGTTGTCCGCCATCAGCGGCGCCAGCAGGGTCTGGCTGTCGATCATGAAGTCCACGCGCCCGGCGGTCAGGTCGGAAACACCCTGCGGCGTGGTGCGGTAGGGCACCACCGTGAAGCCCACGCCCGTCATCTTGCGCAGCAGCTCCGCCGAGAGGTGGCTGGTGGCGCCGATGCCGGCGGTGCCGAAATTCGCCTCCCCGTTGCGGCTGCGCAGCCAGGCGAGGAAGCCCGGCACGTCCGTGGCCGGCACCGAGGGATGCACCACCACCACGAAGGGCTGCCGCGTGGTCAGCGCCACCGGCGCGAAGCTCTCGATCGGGTCGAAGGGGAAACTGGCGTAGAGCGCCTTCATCGCCGCGTGGCCGACGCTCCCGACCATGATGGTGTTGCCGTCCGGCGCCGCGCGGGCGGCGGTGGCCGCGCCGATCGTGCTGCCGGCGCCGCCCTGGTTCTCGATCACCATCGGGCGCCCGAGCGCGGGCGACATGAAGTCCGCCAGGATGCGCGCCACAACGTCGGTCAGGCCGCCCACACCGAAGGGCACGATCACGCGGATCGGCCGCGGCGCCTGGGCCAAGGCGGGCGCGGCGAGCGCCGGCAGGGCAAGCGCGGCCAGCAGCGCGCGGCGATGGATGGTCATGTCGTGGGTCTCCCCCGTCTCCCGGACGGGCTCCTCTTGCTGCAATCTGCGGGCCACGCCAATCCGGGAGCGCGACGTGACACCGCTGACGCTGCAGGAGCCCTTCCGGGCCGTCTTCTACACGCCCTTCTACGCGGCGCTGGCGCGCGGCGACTTCGAAGCGCAAGGGGTGGCGGTGAAGCTGGTCACGGTCGGCGAGCCTGACCGCGCGGTGGCCAACCTGCTCTCCGGCGCGGCGGACCTCGCCTGGAGCGGCCCGATGCGGGTGATCCGCGACCATGCGCGGGACGCGGCGAGCCCGCTGATCAGCTTCGGCGCGGTGGTGATGGGCGATCCCTTCCTGCTGGTCGGGCGCGGCGCGCGCCCCGGCTTCGCGCTGCGCGACCTGGCCGGGCTGCGGCTCGGCGTCGTCAGCGAGGTGCCGACGCCCTGGTGGTGCCTGCAGCACGACCTGCGCGGCGCCGGGGTGGAGCTGGCCGCCATCCGCACGGTGACCGGGCAGAGCATGGCGGAGAACACGGCGGCGCTCGCCGCGGGCACGCTGGACGTCGCGCAGCTCTTCGAGCCCTTCGCCAGCCAGGCGGAGGCGGCGGGCGGCCAGGTCTGGCATGCCCAGGCGGCGCGCGGCCCGACCAGCTACACCGCCTTCTACGCCACCCGCCCGCTGCTGGCGGCGAAGCGCCCGGCGATGCAGGCGATGGTCCGCGGGCTGGCCGCGATGCAGCGCTGGCTGCACGCGGCCGGTGCGGCGCAAATCGCGGCGACCGTCGCCCCCTTCTTCGAGGGCACCGACCCTGCGGTGCTGGAACGCGCCATAGGCCGCTATCTCTCGCTCGGCATCTGGACGGCCACGCCGCACTTCCCGCCCGAGGCCTTCGTGACGCTGGAGGCGGCGATGCTCGGGGCCGGCGCCATCCCACGCGCGCCGGGCTTCGCGGCCTGCGTGGACGACGCGATCGTGGACGAGGCACTGGCATGAGCAGGGCCCGCCCGACCCGCGCCGACTACCGCTTCTTCCTGGAGATCCCGACGCGCTGGATGGACAACGACGTCTACCGGCACGTCAACAATGTCACCTATTATTCATGGTTCGACACGGTCGTCGCCCGCTTCCTGCTGGGCTCCGGCGCCATCAACCTCACCGACAGCCCGGTGATCGGCGTGGTGGTGGAGACGCTGTGCCGCTACCACGCGCCCATCGCCTTCCCGGAGACGGTGACGGCGGGCCTTCGGGTGGAGCGGCTGGGCACCACCTCCATCCGCTACGGGATCGCGATCTTCCGGGAGGACGAGCAGGTGGCGAGTGCCGACGGCCACTTCGTCCATGTCTACGTGGATCGCGCCACCCAGACCCGCCCCACCCCGCTGCCTGACCGCCTGCGGCAGGAAGCGGCGGCGCTGGTGGTGCCGGCGGCCGACGCCGCCGGTTGACGCGGGCCGGCCCGCGCCGCAAAGCGTCGCCCTGCCGGCGCGGGAGCCGGCGAGGGGGACAGACGGGATGGGCGCTCTGACGCGGCTGGCGATCCTGGACGACTACCAGGGCGTCGCGCTTTCGATGGGGCCGTGGTCGCGGCTGCCCGGGACAGTCCAGGTCGAGGTGTTCCGCGACACGCTGAAGGACCGCGACGCGCTCGTGGCGCGCCTGGCGCCCTTCGACGCGATCCTGGCGATGCGGGAGCGCACCCCCTTCCCCGCCGCCCTGCTGGAACGGCTGCCCAACCTCAAGCTGCTCATCACCACCGGCGAGCGGAACCTCAGCATCGACGTCCCCGCCGCACGGGCGCGCGGCATCACGGTGTGCGGCACGCCGAGCGCCGGCGCGCCGACCGTGGACATCACCTGGGCGCTCATCCTGAACCTGCTGCGCGACATCCCCGCGCAGCTGGACAGCGTGAAGGTAGGCGGCTGGCAGACCAGCGTCGGCCAGGCGGCGGGCGGGCTGACGCTCGGCGTCGTCGGTCTCGGCAAGCTCGGCACCCGCGTTGCCGCGGTGGGCAAGGCGCTGGGCATGAAGGTGATCGCCTGGAGCCAGAACCTGACTGCCGAGAAGGCCGCGGCCGCCGGCGCGGAGCTGGTGGACAAGGCGACGCTGTTCGGCAGCGCGGACGTGGTCTCGCTGCACCTGATCCTCTCCGACCGCTCGCGCGGCATCGTCGGCGCGGCGGAGCTCGGCGCGATGAAGCGCGGCGCGATCCTGGTGAACACCAGCCGCGGGCCGCTGGTGGACCTCGACGCGCTGGTGGCAGCGCTGCGGGAGGGGCGGATCCGCGCCGGCCTCGACGTGTTCGACCAGGAGCCGCTGCCGCCCGGCCATCCGCTGCTGGGCTGCCCCGGCACGCTGCTGACGCCGCATCTCGGCTATGTCTCCACCCAGAACTACGCTGCCTATTTCAACGGCGCGGTGGAGGCGATCGAGGCCTGGCTGGCCGGCGCGCCGATCCGGGAGCTGAAGCCGTGACCGCACCCGTCCCGCCCCTGCCCGCCTTCTGGGCCACGGCCAGCCAGGCGGAGCGCGACGCGGCCTACGACAATGCCGGCGCGGTGAAGGACAGCCCCGCCCTGATCGCCGAGCGCAACGCGCTGGCCACCGCCTTCCGCGAGGCGCATGCCGGGCACCTGGACCTGGCCTTCGGCGAGACCGAGCGAGAGGCCTGGGATCTGTTCCCCGGCCGGGACCCGCATGCGCCCTGCCTGGTGTTCATCCATGGCGGCTACTGGCAGCGCAACCGCCGCGAGGACTTCGCGCATCTGGCGGAGGGCGCGCTGGCGATGGGGTGGAGCGTCGCGCTGAACGGCTACACCTTGGCGCCCGAGGCGTCGCTGACCCGAATCGCCTGGCAGGTCCATGCGGCGCTGGACTGGCTCTCGGCGCATGGACCGGCCTTCGGGATCGCCGGTCCGATCGTCGCCTCCGGCTGGTCGGCCGGCGGCCACCTGACGGCGCTGGCGCTGGAGCATCCGGCCGTGAGCGCGGGGCTCGCCATCTCCGGCATCTTCGAACTGGCGCCGATCCGCGACACCAACCTGAACGTCGCGCTGAAGCTGACGGAGGCGGAGGTGGCGGAGCTTTCGCCGATGCGCCGCCCCGTGGTGCAGAAGCCGCTCGCCATCGCCTATGGCAGCGCGGAGCTGCCGGAGCTGTGCCGGCAGAGCCGCGACTTCCACGCGCTGCGCAGCGCCGCGCACGCTCCCGGGCCGCTGGTGCCGGTGCCCGGCGCGGACCATTTCCGCGTGCTGGAGGCGCTGCGCGTGCCCGACGGCTCGCTGCTGCGGGTCGCGGCGACCCTGCTGAGCTGAGGATGGCGGCCGCCGCCCCCGCGATGCGCACCACCCCGGTGCCCGACGCCAGCGGCCTCTCGGGCCGGGAGGTCACGCTGGCCTGGGTCGCGACGGGCGCGTGCTGCCTCTACTACCTGTTCCTCATCACCAATGGCGGCTTCGACCTCGGTGCGCCGGAGGCGCTGGGCTTCGTCTTCGACCGCATGGCCTGGCACCTGCTGCACGGGCGCTTCGATATCGAGCCGGAGATCATCGGCCGCGAAGCCTTCGTCTTCGAGGGCAAGACCTACGCCTATTTCGGCATCTTCCCGGCGCTGCTGCGCGTCCCGCTGGTGCTGGCCTATGGCACCGAGCCTCCGAGCCTGTCGCGGCTGTCCTGCTGGGTCGGGCTCTGCATCGCGGCCGCCGCCTCCACCGCCATCCTGCTCTCGGTCGCGGATCGCCTGCCGCGCTTCGGCTGGCGCGGCGCACTGCTGGGGCTGGTGCTGTGCGCGACGCTGCTGACCGGACCGATGCTCGGCCTCGCCTTCTCCGCCTATATCTTCAACGAGCCGATCATCTGGAGCGTGGCGCTGGCCATGCTGCTGCTGCTGATGCTGGTGCGGCAGGCGACCGGCCATGCGTTGCCGACGCCGGGCCGGCTGGCGGCAATGGGCGTGCTGGCCGGGCTGGCGCTGCTGACGCGGCCGGTCGCGGGCATCGGCATGACCTTCGCGCTGATGGTCGCCACGCTCGTCCTGCCGACGCTGACGCCGGACGCCGCACCCGGCGCATGGCGCCGCTGGCTGGCCGGCGCCGTCCACACGGGATGCTGGATCGCGCTCGGCCTCGTGCCCCTCGTGCTGCTGGTGATGGCGGTGAATTACGGGCGGTGGGGCAACCCGTTCGAGTTCTCGCCGCAGACCGCCAATGTCCAGGTCATCGCGGACGCGCGACGGATGCGCGTGAACCTGGAATACGGCGTGTTCGAGTTGGCGCGGCTGCCGGTCGGCCTCGGCTACTACCTGCTCGGCCTGATCAACGACGGCTGGCTCGGCGGCCTGTCCGACCGCATCATGGACGACCTGGGCTGGCCGCGCAGCGCCCTCGCCGCCACGGTCACCGCCCAGTTCGTCCTGGCCGCGATCGCGGCCGTCGCGCTGCTCCGGGGCACGCTGCCCGCACCGCTGCGCGGCCGCCGCCTGCTGATGCTGGCCGCCATGCCGCTGGCGATGGCGGCGATGCTGCTGACGCTGAGCGTCATGAACTACCGCTATCGCCTGGAATTCCTGCCGCTGCTCGTCCTCGGTTCCGCGCTCGGCTTCGCGGCCATGGCACAGGTCCGGGAGGCGACGGCGCGGCGGGCGATGCTCGGCCTGGGCGTGCTGGTGGCGGCGAATCTCGCCGTCTCGCATCTCGACCTGCTGCAGGCGAAGCTCGCCACCTTCGCGCAGCCGGAAGCCGCGCGGCAGGTCATCATCGAAGGGACGGCGCCCTTCTCCCGCCTGTTCGTCCGCGGCCCGGCGGCGCAGTAGCCGCCGCCTACCCCGCCAGGTAGCGGGCCGCGCCCTCCGCCAGGACCTGCACGCCGAGTGCCAGGTCCTCCTCCTTCGTGTCCTCGCTCCAGTGGTGGCTGATGCCGCCGATGGACGGGACGAAGAGCATCGCCGCGGGCATGATCCGTGCGAGGTACTGCGCGTCGTGCCCCGCCCCGCTCGGCATGCGCTGCCAGGCGCCGGGCGCGAGATCCTCCGCCGCGTCGGCCAGCGCCTGCTGCATCGCGTCGTCGCAGAGCGCCGGCGTGGAGAGGCTCACGGGCTCCAGCGTGCAGGGGCATTTCTCCCGCCGGTTGCTCTCCTGCACCAGGGCGCGCAGGCGTTCCTCCATGCGGGCGATGATCGCCTCGTCCACGTCGCGCAGCTGGAACAGCACCTCGGCACGGCCCGGGATGATGGATGCCGCGCCGGGGTCGAGCGCGATGCGCCCGGTGGTCCAGGTGCTGCGCGGGCCGCAGACCAGCGGGAAGTGGCGGTCGATCTCGGCGAGGAGCCGCACGGCGGAGAGGCCGGCGTCGCGCCGTTCCGCCATGGTGGTGCCGCCCGCATGGTCCTGCATGCCGGTGAAGACCAGGCGATACTGGCGGATCGCGACGATGCCGGTGACCACGCCGATGCGCAGGCCGGCGGATTCGAGCTGCGTGCCCTGCTCGATATGCATCTCGAGGAAGCCCTTGTGGCGTCCCTTCTCCCATTGCACGCGCGGCCGTCCCTCCAGCCCCGCCTCGCGCAGCGCCTCGCGCAGCTTCTTGCCGTGGTAGCGGTTGGCGAGGCGGTCGATCTCGTCCTCGCCGAGGTCGCCGATGAAGCTGCGGCTGCCGATGAAGCCGCCATAGTGGCCTTCCTCGTCGGCCCAGGCGGCGACATCCACCGGCAGGCCGGCGCGCGCCAGCGCGACGCCGGCGACGACGCCGAGCGCGCCGTCCAGCCAGCCCGCCTCGTTCTGGCTCTCGATATGGCTCCCGACCAGCAGGTGCGGGCCTTGGCCCTTGTGGCGGCCGATGACGTTGCCGATGCCGTCCATCGTCGGCTCCAGCCCCGCCTCCTGCATCTTCGCCATCAGCCAGCGGCGGCTTTCCATGTCCTCCGGCGTGTAGGTCGGGCGGTGCACGCCGGTGCGGAAGGCACCGATCCGACGGAGCTCGTGCAGGTCGGCCAGGAAGCGCGCGGTATCGACCTTCGCCATCAGCCCGTCTTCCCTTCCCTTGCGTCGCGCCGTGCCGCGGCGCGCGCCAGGATGGCGCGCCGCGTCGCCTCGTCCGCCGCCGGCCACGCGGCGATCTCGTCCAGGCTGCGGCCGCAGCCCTCGCACACATTCGCCGCGTCCAGCACGCAGAGCTTCACACAGGGCGAGCGGACGGGCGGCATGGTCAGGTGGTCAGCCCGCCATCCACCACGACAGTCTGCCCGGTCACCATCGCCGCGCCGGCCAGCAGGAAGACCACGACCTCCGCGATGTCGTCCGGCGTGCAGCGGCGCTTCAGCAGCGCGTTGTCGATCGAATTCTTCCGCTGCTCCGGCGTCCATTCGATCATCCAGGTGGAATCGACGGCGCCGGGCGCCACGGCGTTCACGCGCACCTCCGGCGAGAGGCCGCGCGCAAGGTTCTTCGTCAGGCTGATCACGCCCGCCTTGGTCGCGCCATACGCCATGGAGGAGCCGGCATGGTTCATGCCCGCGATCGAGGCGATGGACACCACCGCGCCATGCGCCGCCTTCAGCGCCGGTGCGGCCGCCTTGGTGCAGCGGAACACGCCGAGGAGGTTCACCTCCAGCAGCGTGTGCCAGAGCTCCTCCGTAAGCCGCTCCAGCTCATGCGGGGCGATCGTGGTGCGGGTGCCCGGCGTGCCGGCGTTGTTCACCAGGTAGTCCAGCCGGCCGAGTTCCGCCGCGGCGTGCTCCACCATGCGGGCGCAGTCGCCGGCATCGGCCACATTGCCCGGCGCTGGCAGGATGCGCGCGCCCGTCATCGCGTGCAGCTTGGCCACGGCTTCCGGCCCGCGCGGATCCTCGGCCAGGAAGTTCACCGCCACGGACGCGCCGGCCTTCGCCAGCAGGGTGGCGGTGGCGAGCCCGATGCCGGAGGCGCCGCCGGTCACCAGCGCGGCCTTGCCCTTGAGGTCGTAGCTGATCATCGCGTCAATCCATCTGCCGCGTGCTGCCGGCCATGGTGCCGATCTCGCGCAGCGCCTTCTTCAGCGCCATCAGGCGCCGGTCGCGCGCGGCAAACAGCTTCGCGGTGTCCTTCCCCCAGTCGTAGTAGCCGCCACCGGCCATCACGCCGGTGCGGCCCTCGGCGATCAGCCGGTCCAGCGTCGGGCTGTCGGTGCGCGGCGGCGGCGGCTGGTAGGTGGCGTTGCGCAGCGCGTTCTGCAGGATCGGCAGGCCGGTGAAGTCGGCCTTGGCCATGATGGCGACGATCGGGATGCGCAGCGCCAGGCCGTGCACGACGGCGGTGTCGATCTCCTCGGCTGTCGCCACGCCCTCGTCGATCAGGCGGTAGACCTCGGCGGCCAGCGCCTGCTGCAAGCGGTTGGCGATGTAGCCCGGCACGAAGGTCTTCATCACCAGCGGCACCTTGCCCATCGCGGCGACCAGTTCGGCCGCCCAGTCCACGATGGCCTGCTCGCAGGTCGGGCCGGCCACGATGTCCACCAGGTCCACCAGGTAGGGCGGCGTGTACCAGTGCATGATCAGGGACCGCGCCTGCCGGCGCTCCGGGATCAGCGGGAAGGGATCGAGGTAGGAGGTGTTGGAGGCGATGACCGCCGCCATCGGCGCGATCCGGTCCACCTCGGCATAGAGCGCGCGCTTGGCGTCCGGGTTCTCGATGATCGCCTCGACGATCAGGTCCGCATCCTCCAGCGTCTCCGCCAGGGTGGGCAGGCGGGTGACCTGGTGGTGCAGCCAGTCGGGCGTGCAGCCCGCCGGCGCCTCCCCGGCCTCCACCAGCGAGGCGAGCGCCGTCTCCATCAGCCCGCCCGCCTTGTCGAGCATGGCCATGGAGCTGTCGGTCAGGCGGACCTCGTGGCCGCCCAGCGCATAGACCAGCGCGAGCGCGTGGCCCATCGTGCCGGCGCCGAGCACTGCGACCTTCAGGGCCATGTCCGGTGATCCTCCCGTGCTGGATGGCGGGACCCTGCCCCCACCCAACCCTCCCCCGCAAGCGGGGGAGGGCTACGATCCGCGATAGGTCGCGTAGCTCCAGGGCGAGCAGAGCAGCGGGACGTGGTAATGGCCCTGCCCCGCCTCCAGCCGCACGGCGATGGGCACCACGTCCAGGAAGCCCGCGCCGCCGAAATAGGCGCCCACATGGAAGCGCAGCTCGTAGCGTCCGGCGACGAAGCTCTCTGCCGTCAACAGCGGCGCGTCGGTGCGGCCATCGGCGTTGGTGACGCGCTCCGTCACCTTCACCGCGCCCGCGGGATCCAGGCGGTACAGTTCCACCAGCACGCCCTGCGCCGGCCGGCCCGCGGCGGTGTCCAGGATGTGGGTGGTCAGCGCGGAAGCTTTCATTGTGCGGGCGCCCCTGCCGCGATCCAGGCCAGGACCTTCCGCCGTTCCTCCGGCGTCATGTCGGTCAGGTTTCCGGGCGGCATCGCCTCGGTCTGGACCTGCTGGCGCATCGCGGCCGCCCAGCGGCGCAGCTGCGCCGGCGTCTCCAGCATCACGCCCTTCGGCGCCGCGGCCATGCCGTCGAAGGTGGGTCGCGCAGCATGGCAGGATGCGCAATGACTGGCCGCGATCGCCTGCACCTCGGCGATCGTCGGCACCTCAACCCCCGCAAGGCTCGGCGCCGGCGCCGGGCGCAGCGCGAACATCAACCCCACCACCACGAGGGTGGCCCCCGCCGGCAGCAGCAGCGGATTGCGCCCGAACTGGCGGGAGACGAAGTACTGGCGCACCAGCGCCCCGGCCAGCGCGATGGCCAGCAGGATCACCCAGTTCCAGGGATGGCTCCAGGTCATCGGGTAGTGCGGGCTGATCATCAGGAACAGCACGGGCAGCGTCAGGTAGGTGTTGTGGACGCTGCGCTGCTTGCCCCAGCGGCCGTATTTCGGGTCGGGCTCGCGCCCGGCCTGCATCGCCTCCACCATCTTCCGCTGGCCGGGGATGATCACCATGGCGACATTGGCCACCATGATCGTCCCCGTCATCGCGCCCACCTGCAGGAAGGCGCCACGGCCGCTGAACAAGTGGCAGGCGACGAAGGCGGCCACCACCAGCAGCGCCACCATCGCGATGGAGAGCTTCGTCTCGTCCTCGCCGAACTTCGACCGGCAGATCAGGTCGTAGACCACCCAGCCGCCCGCCAGCATCGCGGCGCTCAGCGCCACCGCCAGCCAGGGCGGCATGTCCACCACCGCCGGGTCCACCAGGTAGGTCGAGGCATTCACCCAGTAGATCAGCACGAACAGCGAGAAGCCGCTGATCCAGGTCCAGTAGGCCTCCCACTTGAACCAGTGCAGCTTCTCCGGCAGTTCCGCCGGCGCCACCGCGTATTTCTGCTTGTGGTAGAAGCCGCCGCCGTGGATCGACCACTGCTCGCCCTTGACGCGCGGGTTGCCGTCGCGCGGCGGGTCAAGCTGGTTGTCGAGGCCGATGAAATAGAAGCTGGTGCCGATCCAGGCGATGCCGGCGATCAGGTGCAGCCAGCGGATCAGCAGGTTGGCCCATTCGGCTAGGTAGGCGAGGTCCATCAGGAAAGGCGTCCCGGGCGAGCGCGTCGCGTTGCGCTGCAACAATCGCGTCCCAGAGCCTTCGCCACAAGGCCCGCGCGGGCATCGACGCGCGACGCCGATTGGCCCTAGCCTGCACCCCGCACCCTGGGGAGCCATTCATGACCAGCCGCCTGCCGGCCATCGTCCTCGTCGGAGTCCTCTCGCTGGCCGGCGCCGGGGCCCTTGCCCAGGCCGAGGCGGAGCGGCGCCTGGATGCCGCCATCGAGCGGCTGCGCCAGGCGATCGGGCCCGATGCGCGGCTGGAGATCGGCCGGCGCGAGGTGGATCCGGTGACGGGCCGCGCCGTGCTGTTCGACGTGGCGGTGACGCAGGGCGGCAACCGCCTGGCCGTGCCGGAACTCCGCCTGGCCGACGTCTCCGAGACGCGGATCGGGCGGGCGGAGCTGCTGCGCGGCACCTATCGGGCGGAGGGCGGCCCGCAGGGCGAGGTCGCGCGCATCCTGGTGGCCGGGCTGCCGGTTCCGGTCGCGGGCAAGTCGCTCGATCTCGGCAACCTGAGCTTCGACGCGGTGGAGGTGGAGGCACTGCGGATCGACGACCCGGCCCGCGGCGCGATCCGGCTGGCCAGGCTTGCCGCCCGCGACTGGCGGCCCCACGCGCTGGCCGCCGGCAGCCTGGAAGGCTTCGAGTTCCGCGACACCGGCCAGGATCCGCAGGCGCTGCGCCTCGGCGGCGTGACGCTGGAGGCGATCACCCTGCCAGTCGCCAACGGCGACTTCGACCCCCTCGCCTTCCGCGCCGCGCGGATCGCGCTGCAGGGGGCGGAGCTGCGCGAACCCGGAAGCCAGGTGTCGCTGTCGCTCGGCCGGCTGTCGCTGCAGGACTGGACGCCCGGACGTCCGACCGCGCTGGCCGTGGAGGCGCTGCGCGTCGGCAGCCCCGCCGGCGCGCTCGGTGCCGGCGAGGTGAGCCTCGCGCGGCTGGAGGCCGGCGGCATCGACGCCGCGCGGACGCTGGCGGCCGTCATGGGCGGCCTGCAGGTGCCCGACCCGTTTCCGGGCACGCCGCAGCGCGTCAGCCTGGAAGGGCTGGACGCCGCCCTGGAAGGCCAGCCGGTCCTGGCGCTGGCGCGCCTGCTCACCGAGGGGTCGCTGGAGGGCGGGATCGCCCGTGGCGGCATGCTGGCCGAGGGTCTGCGCATCACGCCGCCGCGCGGCCAGGCCGAGTGGCTCACCGCGCTGGGCTATCGCGAGATGGCGGGCGGGCTCGAGCTGCGCGGCAGCGCGCCGCGCGCCGGCGGCCGGCTGGAGATGGCGCCGGTCCGCATCGCCTGGGACGAGGCCGCGACCCTGAACCTGGCGGCGCAGGTGGACGGCATCCCGGCGGCGCCGCCGGAGGGCAGTGCGGTGGACCCCG
>NZ_JAPSMD010000140.1 GCF_027856955.1 Falsiroseomonas oryzae
CGCGGTGCTGGCGGAGGTCTATCCGGCCGAGGCGCTGCGGCAGCTGTCGCTGCGCATCCCCGGCAGCAAGCGCGCGGTCGCGCCGCGCGTCGCGCTGGCCGATCCGCTGCTGGCGGCGATGGCGCGGCTGGGCGTCGTGCCCTCCCCGGCGCTGGAACAGGCCGCGCGCGACGGCTTCGGCCCGGATGCGGCGGGCGAGGACCGCCTGGACTGCGTGCTGGGGCTGCTGGCGATGATCGCCGTGCTGGACGGCGCGCGGCCGGACCACGTGCCGGAGGATCCCTGGATCCGCCGCTGGGAGGGATGGGTGCTCGGGCAGACCGACATGCCGAAGGACGCCACATGACCTTCGCGGACGACGCGGCGCTGGGCGCGCATGTGCAGGGGCTGGTGGAGGCCACGCTGCCGAAGGTGCGCTGGACCCATGCCGGCCACCTGGCCGCGACGGCGGGGCTGATCCTGCTGCGCCCGGACATCGCGCCGGACACGGAGCTGGAAGGGCTGATCCGGCGGCTGAACGACAGCCACGGCGTGCCGAACAGCGACACGCGCGGCTACCACGCGACGATCACCATCTTCTTCCTCGCCGCGATCCGCCACGCGCTGGCGCGGGACGACGCGCGGCAGCCCGCGCATGCGCGCGTCAATGCGCTGCTCGCGGGGCCGCTGGCCGGCGGGAAGCCGGTGATGGCGCGCTACTGGTCGGACGCCGTGCTGCATTCGGTGGAGGCGCGGCGCCACTGGGTGGCGCCCGACCTGCGCCCCATCCCCTACGCGATCGGCGGGTAGAGCCCCCTCGCCCGCGCCGCCTGCTTCACCAGCGCGACCAGCAGGTCGAGCTGCGGCGTCGGCACCCCGGCCAGGCGCGCCAGCTGCAGCGGCAGGGCGAAGAGCGTGTCGATCTCCATCGGCCGGCGGAGCTCGAGGTCCTGCAGCATGGAGGGCTTGTGCGCCATGTTCGCCCCGGCGACGCGGTCCACCACCGCCTCCGACACGTCGCGGCCGAGCGCGAGGGCGATAGCGCGGCCCTCCTCCGCGCTGCGGCGCGCGGCGTCGCGCAGCAGCGGGTCGGCGAGGGTGTCGCGCACGCCCATGCCGGCCAGCACGCAGAGCGGGCCGTTCGCCAAGTTGCCGAGCAGCTTGCACCAGATCTCGCTGCGGATGTCGGCCGAGACCGGGCTCGGCATGCCGCCGGCCTCCAGCACCGCGGCGATGGCGCGCGCGCGGTCGCTGACGCGGCCATCGGGCTCGCCGAGGATCACGCGGTTGTTGGCGTGCTCGGAGTGGACCACGCCGGGCGCGGTGACCTCGGTGGCGGAATAGACGACGCCGCCGATGGTGCGGTCGATGCCGATGGCGCGGCGCAGCGCCTCGCCAGGATCGGCTTCGGGCAGGCGCCGCCCGTCATGCGGGCCGCCATGGCGGTCGAAATACCACCAGGGGATGCCGTTCATCACGAAGGCCACCGGCGTGTCGGCACGCAGCAGCGGCGCGATGCCGGCGGCGACGGAGGGCAGCGCGGGCGACTTCACCGTCACGATTACCGCGTCCTGCGGGCCGAGCTCGGCGGGATCGTCGCTGGCACGCGGGCGGGAGTGGTGCGTGCCGTCATGCGCATGCACGGTCAGCCCGTTCGCGCGGATGGCCGCCAGATGCGCGCCGCGGACGACGAGGGAGACCTCGGCGCCACCCCTGGCGAGCCGGGCGGCGATGTGGCCGCCGATGGCGCCGGCGCCATACACGGCAATGCGCATCACGCCAGCATCTCCAGCGCCGTGCGGCTCAGCGCCTGGACGCCGAGCTCGATGCAGCGCTCGTCGGGCTGGTAGTTGGCGTTGTGCAGCCGGTCGTCGCGGCCGGGTGCGCCGCTGCCGATGCGCAGCTGGAAGGCCGGCGCACGGGCGGCGAACTCGGCGAAGTCCTCGCTGCCCATGCTGGGCTCGCCTTCCTCGATCACCTCGCCGAACTGCGCGCGCACCGCGGCGAGCGCCGGCTCCAGCACGCGGTCGTCGTTGACCAGCGGCGGCACCTTGCGCTGGTAGTCGATGGCGCATTGCACGCGCATCGTCGCTTCCAGCCCGGTGGCCAAGCGGCGGATCGCCGCTTCGGCCCTGTCGCGCGCCTCGGCATGCAGCGTGCGCACGCTGCCCTTCAGGCGCACGCGCTCCGGGATGATGTTGTAGGTCGCGCCGCCCTCGATCATGCCGATGGTGACGACCGCCGGATGGATCGGCTTGATCTCCCGGCTGACCACGGTCTGCACCTGCGCGACGAAGGCGGAGGCCGCGACGATGGGATCGACCGCGGCGTAGGGATGCGCCGCATGGCCCGACTTGCCGCGCACCACCAGGTCGAAGCGGTCCGCCGCGGCCAGGCAGGCGCCGCGCGCGTAGCCGAAGCTGCCGACCGGAAGGTCCGGCTGGTTGTGGAAGCCGAGCGCGAGATCGACACCCTCCGCCGCGCCGTCGGCGATCATCGCCGCCGCGCCCTCCAGCACCTCCTCGGCGGGTTGGAAGACCAGCAGCACGCGGCCGGCCAGCATCGGCGCCAGCTCCTTCAGCACCGCGCCGACGCCGAGCAGCGTCGCGGTGTGGATGTCGTGCCCGCAGGCATGCATCTTCCCGGGCACGGTGGAGGCGAAGGGCAGACCCGTCTCCTCGGCGATCGGCAGGGCGTCCATGTCGGCGCGGATGGCCAGCGTGGGGCCGGGGCGGCCGCCCTCGATCACGCCCAGCACGCCGGTGCGGCCGATGCCCGTGCGGTGGGGTATCGCCAGCCGCGCGAGCTCGGCGGCCACGATGCCCGCGGTGCGTGTCTCCTCGAAGGCGAGCTCGGGATGCGCATGGATGTCGCGCCGGATCGCCACGAGGTGCGGCGCGAGGGCTTCCGCGGCCTGGCGGATGCGCCGGGCCGGGTCGTTGGGGATGTCGCTGGCGATCATGCGGCCATCCTTGGGTGAAGAAGTGGTCATGGCAAGGCGCCCGGCTTGCAGGTGGCTGAAACCACGTGCAATACGCCCGACCAACGTCCGGGAGAGCGCATGTCGAGAGGACTTCCGCGTCGTCTGCTGATGCTCGGTGCCGCGGCGGCCGCGGTGCCCGGGCAGGTGCGCGCGCAGGCCTGGCCGAACGGGCCGGTCCGCATCGTGGTGCCGTTCGCGCCCGGCGGCAGCACCGACCTCTCGGCGCGATTCCTGGCGGAGGGTCTCTCACAGCGCCTCGGCGTCTCCGTCGTGGTGGAGAACCGGCCGGGCGCCGGCGCCACCACCGGCAGCCAGCTGGTCGCGGACAGCGCGCCGGACGGCCAGACGCTGGTGATGAGCAACATCGCCAGCCACGCGATCAGCCCCTCGCTCTACCGCAACCTGCGCTACGATCCCGTGCGGTCCTTCACGCACATCGCGATGGTGATCACCAACCCCTCGGTCTGGGTGGTGAATCGCGACAGCGGCATCCGCAACCTGCGCGACCTGGTGGCGCAGGCGCGGGAGCGGCGCGGCGGGCTCGACATGGCCTCCTCCGGCTCGGGCTCCTCCAACCACCTGCTGATCGTGCGCTTCTCGCAGATGAACGGCATCGAGTTCACCCATGTGCCGTTCCGTGGCGCGGGCCCGGCGATGACAGCGGTGATCGCCGGCCAGGTACCCATGATGTCGGACAGCCTGCCCTCGGCGGCCGGACACATCCGCCAGGGCAGCGTGCGCGCCATCGCGATGAGCAGCGCGGAGCGCCATCCTTCCTTCCCCGAGGTCCCGACCTTCCGCGAGCAGGGTTTCGACCTGGTCAGCACGTCCTGGTTCGCGCTGTCCGGCCCGGCCGGCCTGCCGCCCGCCATCACCGAGCGCCTGCACCGGGAGACGATGGCGGTGGTGGGCACGCCGGAGGCACGGGCGCGCTTCGCCGAGCTCGGCGGCTCGCCCGGGGACATGACGCCGCAGGAGTTCACGGCCTTCGTGGCCGAAGAGGTCGCGCGCTGGGCGCCGGTGGTCCGCGCCTCCGGCGCCACGGTGGATTGAGCCGGTGTCGCGCGACGGATGCGGGCCGGAACAATCGCTGCGGAACCGGGCGGCTCACGATTGCGTGAACGCGGCCGCCGCGCTTAGGGTTCAGGATGCGGGCGCCACGGCGACGGGAGATCGCCGGGCTGCCCCTGGCCGGCTGCGCGGTGCGCAGGCGGTCCTTTCGGGTGTTTGGAAGGACGCGTATCCGGGCGTGAGCCCGGCGGGAACGAGGGGCCGATGAAACTCAACACGAAAGACCTGATCGGGGGCGGGCTGTTGGTCCTCGTCGCCGTGGTCGGGCTGTGGCTGAACCAGGACCACACGCTGGGCACGGCGCGGCGCATGGGTCCGGGCTACATGCCCATGCTGTCCTTCTGGATCCTGCTGGGCCTCGGCGCGATCGTCGTGCTGTCCGGCCTGTTCAACGGCCCGGATCCGCTCGACAAGTGGACGCCGCTCGAGATCTACGCGGTGCCGCTGGGCGTCGTGGCCTTCTTCATCGGCTACTACCTGGCCGGGATGGTGGGCTTCACCGGCTGGTATCCGCTGGGCTTCGGCGCCCTGGCCGGGTGCCTCGCCTTCTCCGTCGCACCGGGATGGCGACCGCTCGGGCTGGTGCATGCGGGCATGGCCGTGTTTGGCCTCATGCTGGAGCAGTTCGGCCTGATGGTCAGCATCGTCGGCTGCGTGATCGTCGCCTCGCTGGCCGACCCCACTCACCGGGTGAAGGGCGTGCTGGGGATGATCGTCTTCCTCTGCGTCCTGTGTTGGTTCGTCTTCATCCGCGAACTCGACATCCGCGTGCCGCTCTGGCCCGTGTTCCTGACCCAGTAGAGCGCGAAGCCGGAGCACGACCATGGAACTCCTTCTCACGAACCTCGCGCACGGCTTCAGCGTCGCGCTGAGCTTCGAGAACCTGCTCTTCGCGCTGCTGGGCTGCGTCATCGGCACGGCCATCGGCGTGCTGCCGGGCATCGGCCCGGTGGCCACCATCTCGCTCCTGCTGCCGATCACCTTCGGCCAGCCCGCGACCACCGCCATCATCATGCTCGCGGGCATCTACTACGGCGCGCAGTACGGCGGCTCGACCACGGCGATCCTGCTGAACCTGCCGGGCGAGGTGTCATCGGTCGTCACCACGCTCGAAGGCTACAAGATGGCCCGCAACGGGCGGGCGGGGGCGGCGCTGGCCACCGCGGCGCTCGGCAGCTTCTTCGCCGGCACGGTCTCCACCATCCTCGTCGCCGCCTCGGGCCCGCTGCTGACCCAGGTGGCGCTGAGCTTCGGGCCGGCCGACTACTTCTCGCTGATGCTGCTGGGCCTGATCATCTCCGCCGTGCTCGCGCAGGGCTCGGTGGTCAAGGCGGTCGGCATGGTGGTGCTGGGCGTCTCGCTCGGCCTGGTCGGCACGGACGTCCAGACCGGCCAGCAGCGCTTCACCTTCGGCATCCCGGAACTGTCGGACGGCATCGGCTTCGTCTCGATCGCCATGGGCATGTTCGGCATCGCCGAGATCATCCTGAACCTCGAGCGGCCGGAAAGCCGGAGCATCCTGTCCTCCAAGGTGGGCAGCCTGTTCCTGACGCGGGAGGAACTGAAGCGCGCCACGCCTTCGGTGCTGCGCGGCACGGCGCTCGGCTCGGTGCTCGGCATCCTGCCGGGCGGCGGCGCCTCGCTCGCGGCCTTCGGCGCCTACATGATGGAGCGGCGCATCTCGAAGGGCCGCCACGAGTTCGGCAGCGGCGCCATCGAGGGCGTCGCCGGTCCGGAAGCCGCGAACAACGCCGCCGCCCAGACCAGCTTCATCCCGCTGCTGACGCTCGGCATCCCCGCCAACGCGGTGATGGCGCTGATGGTCGGCGCGCTGATCATACAGGGCATCCAGCCCGGGCCGCGCATGGTGGAAGCGCAGCCCGACCTGTTCTGGGGCCTGATCGCCTCCATGTGGGTCGGCAACCTGATGCTGCTGGTCATCAACCTGCCGATGATCGGCGTGTGGGTGAAGCTGCTGCAGGTGCCCTACCGCTACCTCTACCCCTCGATCCTGATCTTCTGCTCGATCGGCGTGTATTCGCTGAACAACAACGTCTTCGACGTCTACCAGACGCTGTTCTTCGGCCTGTTCGGCTACCTCTGCAGCAAGCTGCGGCTGGAGGCGGCGCCGATGCTGATCGGTTTCGTGCTCGGCCCGATGATGGAGGAGCACCTGCGCCGCGCCATGCTGCTGTCGCGCGGCGATGTCATGGTGTTCGTCGAGCGGCCGATCTCGGCCACGTTGCTGGCGATCGGCGCGATCGCGCTGATCACGATGCTGCTGCCGAACATCCGCAAGAAGAAGGAGGAGGCCCTGGCGGAGTAGCGCCGGGCCGCATTCCGGACCCTCGGCAGGGGCCGCTCCGCAAGGGGCGGCCCCTTTCGCTTGGCCGGCGCCGGGGGCAGGCTGCGGCCGCCGCACGGGAGGACACGCGATGGACCTGCAGCTTCAGGGCAAGGTGGCGCTGGTGACGGGGGCCTCGGTCGGGCTCGGCCGGACCATCGCGCGGATGCTGGCGGAGGAAGGCTGCAAGGTCGCGCTGCTGGCGCGCCGCAAGGCCCTGCTGGAGGAGCTGGCCGCAGGCCTGCCGGCTTCGGCCGAGCCGCTGGTGCTGGTGGACGACGTGACGGACCCCGGCGCGGCGGAGCGCACGCGCGATGCCGTGCTGGGCCGCTTCGGGCGATGCGACATCCTGGTGAACAACGCCGGCGCGAGCCGCCCGCAGCAGGACCTCGGCACCGAGGCCGCCTGGCTGGAGAGCATGGAGATCAACTTCCACGCCGGCCGCCGCATGGCGCATGCGCTGATCCCGGCGATGCGCGCGCAGAAGTTCGGGCGCATCGTCAACATCACCGGCCAGGACGAGCCGCTGGCGATCAACGCGGCGAATGCGCCGAACGGGGCCGTGCACATCTGGGCGAAGGCGCTGTCGCGCGCGCTGGGGCGGGACGGCATCACCGTGAACTCCATCCCGCCCGGGCGCATCCATTCCGAGCAGATCGACACGCGCATCCTGCCGACCGAGGAGGCGCGGCGCGCCTGGGTCGAGAAGGAGGTGCCGGTCGGCTACATCGGCGAGCCGGAGGACCTGGCGGTGCTGGTGTGCTTCCTGTGCTCGCCGCGGGCCCGCTACATCACGGGCCAGGTGATCCATGTGGATGGCGGGACGCGGCGCTACAGCCACTGAGTGCTTCCCCACGACATCGCGGTGGGGCGCCCGGTGGGCTGGTGGCCCCGGCCGGCACTTGCTGTCCGGCAAGGCGGCGGCGGCGCGGTGGGGCTAGGCTGCATCGGACTGCGCCAGGGAACGCCGAATGACCAGCCATGCCGCCCACCACCACGCGCCGCCGCATGACCCGAGCGGCCGCCCGACGCATCTGCGGCGCACCATTGCCCGCGCCAGGCAGCGCCGACGCGGCGGACAGCCCGAGCTGCCGCCCCTGCCCGACCGCCTGGCCGATGCGGTGGCGGCCACCGTCGGGTCCTGGCGCTTCATCACCGTGCAATCCTCGCTGCTGCTGGGCTGGATCGCGGCCAATGCGGTGTTCGGCGCCAACGCCTGGGACCCCTACCCCTTCATCCTGCTGAACCTGATGCTGTCGTTCCAGGCCGCCTACACGGCGCCGATCATCATGATGAGCCAGAACCGTCAGGCGGATGTGGACCGCGACCGCGCGGTGGCGGACTATCAGGTGAACCTGCGGTCGGAGGCGGAGATCGCCCTGCTGCACGAGAAGCTGGACCTGATGCGCGAACGGCAGCTGGTCGAGATGACGGAGATGCTGAAGCACGCGCTGGCGCGCATCGAGAAGCTGGAGGAGGGCCGCGCATGATCGGCTGGATCGTCCGCATCCTGCTGGTCGCGGGCGGCGCGGTCGCCGCGCTGTTCGTCGCGCCGGACGCGGCGAATTTCGACGTGGTGCAGGGCATGGTCGCGGTGGCGATCGTGGCCGCCGTGGTGGTCGCCGTCGCGCTGTTCACCCGCAAGTAGCGCTACAGCCGCGGTCCCGGCGCGTCCGGGTCGAAGCCGAGCGCGGCCGGGCTCGCCAGCGGCTTCGCCAGCTCCATCCGCAGCCCATTCAGCGCCCCGGAGGCCTCGAAGCGCGCGAAGACCTGGTCGCCCAGCTTCTGCAGCCCGGCGATCGTCGGCGCGGCGACGTCGTCCATGGTGTAGGCGGGCGGCGGCGGGTCGAGCGCCAGCTGCAGCCGGAAATAGGCCAGCTCGTCACGCGCCTGGCGCAGCATCAGCTCGTGCTCGACCAGGGCGGAGGCGCCGTCCATGAAGACGTCGATCAGGCCCGGCAGCCAGCCTGCCATGCCGAAGCCGCAGGCCTTGTCGCCGTCGATCCGGTTGATCCGCGAGCCCGTGCCGAGCGAGAGCACGAGCGCGCGGTCGGCCTTCGGGAACATGCGCCGCGCTTCCGCCAGGGCGACGGCGGCGGGGTCGTTGGCGAAGACGCCGCCATCCACCAGCGCATGCCGCCGCTGCTCGGCCGGGTAGTTCGCGTCCAGCGCGTGGATGATGGCGGGCGGGAAGTAGGTGGGCGCGGCCGAGGTGGCGCGCGCGACGTCTCGCAGCCGGAAATCCTCCGAGGAGGTGTGGCGCGCCCGCCAGGAACAGAACAGCTTGGGCCGCGCCCGTTCCAGGTCCCAGGCGGTGACCAGCAACTCGGGCTTCGCCTCGCTGAGCTGCAACTCGCCCAGCCGCGCCGCCAGCACGCCTTCCAGCGCCGCCGCTTCGTACTTGCATTCGGCAAGCGGGTTGCGCCGGCTCCAGGCGTCCGGCGGGAAGATGGCGGCGCCCTGCGCGGTGTAGAGCTCCGCCAGGTCCTTCGGGCCGTGCCGGTGCGCCCCGGGCGCGCAGAGTCCCGCCGCCATGATGCCGCCGGTGGAGGTGCCGGCGATCAGGTGGAAGCGCTCCGCCAGCTGCCTGCCCTCGATGCCGAGCGCCGCCGCGATGCGCCCCAGCGCGACCGCCGGGATCAGCCCGCGTATGCCGCCGCCGTCGAGCGAGAGGATGCGCACCGTGCCCGCCATCGCCTGCCTCCCCGTGTCGGTGCGTGAGGCTACAGGCCCGCGGTAGCGGGCCGCAACCGCAAGGCGCAGCAGATATATCGTTGTTGACGCATATCAATGTGAGCAGGCCGTCGCGGCCGCATCCTTTGTTTGGCTTCCGCAGCGCGGAGCCGGGCGACGCCCGCGGGGCGCGCGCCCGTTCAGGGGACAAAGCAGACATGACCGATTTGGCCGCCACGCCGAGCCTGGATATCCGGTTCCACTACGCCACCTATCAGCCGGGCACCGGCGGGTTGCCGCCCGCCGGGCTGGTGGGCGGGATCGCGATGACCAGCCCGCCGACGCCGATGATCCGCTTGAACGTGACCTGGGGCGATGGCGCCTTCGAGGTGGTGCGCCCGTTCGCGGGGATGGGCCCGCAGCCAAGCTTCTATCTGTTCCACAACTACGCCGTGGATGACGCGGTGCTCGACACCTATGTGGGCCGCCTGCTGGGGTTCACCGAGGATGGCGGTCGCCTTCTGCAGAAGATGACGTTCACCGTGGATTCGGCGAACACCGCGGACGGCCTGCTGTTCGGCAGCAACTTCTCCGACGCCGTGCTCTGCGGCAGCGGAAACGACACGGTGAACGGGCGGGGCGGGCACGATGCGATCGCCGGCGGGCTGGGCAACGACCTGCTGCGCGGCGGGCTGGGCGACGACACGCTGGACGGGCAGGCCGGCAACGATTCGCTGTTCGGCGACGCCGGGCGGAACGTGCTGCTCGGCGGCGACGGGGCGGACTGGCTGGTCGGCGGCGAGGATGGCGACAACCTGATCGGCGACGGCTTCGGCGATGTGGGCTTCGACGACACGCTCAATGGCGGCGGCGGCAACGACGACCTGTTCGGCTTCGGCGGCAACGACCTGCTGATCGGCGGTGCCGGCCAGAACTACCTGGATGGCGGCGCCGGCGACGACAGGGCGATCGGCGGCGAGGAGGCCGATTCGTTCTTCATGGGAAGCGGCAACGACTACGCCGCCGGCAATGGCGGCGACGACCACATCTATGGCCAGGATGGCGATGACACGCTGCTGGGTGCCCAAGGGGCGGACACCATCACCGGCGGGCTGGGCAGCGACCTGATCCGGCTTGGCGCGGCGGACGGCGCGGCGGACGTGCTGCGCTACGAGGCGGGTGCCTATGGCGGCGACCGCGTGCATGAATTCGACGCGGCGCTCGACAAGATCGCCTTCGTCGGCCTGGGCCCGATCGCGGCGGACCGCTTCATCGTCGGCGCCGCGCCGACCGCGCCCGGCGGCACGGACCCCGTGCTGCTCTATTCCACCGCCAATGGCCGGCTCTGGCTCGACATGGACGGAGCCGGCGGCGAGGCGGCGGAGCTGGTGGCGATCCTGTTCGGGCAGCCGCTGCTCACCTACGACAACCTGCTGTTCGCCTGACCTGGCCGCGCCCCCCCGCCGGACCGGCGGGGGGGCGCAAGGAGGGGCGCGCAGCGTCCCCTCGCCCTGGCCCGGCCTGCGCGGCTATGTTCCGCGCATGGCAATCGTCGAGGCCGTGCTGGCCCTGATCGCGGCCTGCATCGGCTTCGCGCTGCTCGCGCGCCGCTGGCAGCTGCCCTATGCGGTGATCTTGGTGGTCGGCGGGATGGCGCTGGCCTTCGTGCCGGGGCTGCCGACCGTCACGCTCGACCCGCAGCTGGCGCTGGCCTTCTTCGTGCCGCCGCTGCTGCAGGCCAGCGCCTGGCGGACAGACTGGCGCGCCTTCCGCGCCAACCTCCGCCCGATCCTGCTGCTGGCAGTCGGCTGCGTGCTGTTCACCGCCGCCGTCGTCGCGGTGGTCGCCAAGGCACTGGTGCCGGGCCTGCCCTGGGCCGCCGCGGTCGCGCTCGGCGCCATCGTCGCGCCGCCGGACGCGGTGGCCGCGGCGGCGGTGCTCAAGCGCCTGCCGATCCCCCGGCGCCTCGTCACCGTGCTGGAAGGCGAGAGCCTGGTGAACGACGCGACGGCGCTGGTGCTCTACCGCTTCGCCATCGCCGCGGTCGCCGCGGGCGGTGTCGCGCTGGGCGAGGCGGCCGGCAGCTTCGTGCTGGTCGCCATCGGCGGCATCGCGGTTGGCTGGGCGATCGGCTGGGCGGCGAACTGGTCCTATCGCCGGCTCGACGACCCGCTGCTGGAGACCGCGACGAGCTTCATCGCCTGCTTCGGGTCCTTCCTGCTGGCCGAGGCGCTGCACCTCTCCGGCGTCATCGCGGTGGTGACCACGGGGCTGGTGATGGGGCAGCTGCAGCACCGGACGATCTCGCCGGAGACGCGCATGGTCGCGCGCGCGGTGTGGAACTTCATCGAATTCGTGCTGACCAGCCTGATCTTCATCCTGGTCGGGCTGCAGCTGCGCGGCATCCTGGACAGGCTCGGCGACCGCGGCGTGCTGGAGCTGACGGGGCTCGCGCTCGCCGTCTCGCTCGCGCTGATCGTCTCGCGCTTCCTCTGGGTGTTCCCGGCCACCTGGCTGCCGCGCCTGCTGCCGTCGGTGCGGCGCGCCGACCCGATGCCGACGACGGGCGAGATCATCGTCGTCTCCTGGGCCGGGATGCGGGGCGTGGTCTCGCTCGCGGCGGCGCTCGCGCTGCCGCTCGGCTTCCCGGAGCGCGACCTGCTCATCTTCCTGGCCTTCTGCGCCATCCTGGCCACGCTGGTGCTGCAGGGCACCACGCTGGAGTGGGTGATCCGCCGCTTCCGCGTGGAGGAGCGCCGCCGCATCGGCATGTCGCCGGAGGAAGCGCGGGCGCGGCGCCACGTGGCGCGCGCGACGCTGGCGGAGGTGGAGCGGCGGGCGGAGGATATCCTGGAAGGCGCCGTGGCGCGCGACATCGTCGGCGAGTACCGGGAGATCGCGCGCGTCTTCCACGGCGTCGCGGATGGCGGCGGCCAGGCGGAGCTGGAGGCACGGCTGCGCATCAGGCTGGCGGCGCTGCGGTCCGGCCGCGCGGCGCTGCTCGACCATCATCGCGACGACGGGCTGACGGACGAGCTGCTGGCCGCGCTGGAAGCCGAGATCGACCTGGAGGAGTTGCGCATCCTGCGGCTCCTCGGCGCCGCGCCGAGCTGAGGGGGTGACGCCATGACACTCGCCGCACGTCTTGAGGAAGCCCGCCGCGGGCTGCTCGACCTCTCCACCCGCAACCGGCTGCTGGCGCTGCCGAAGCCCGGCCGCTCCCGCGGCGTGGTGATCCTGGAGGACGAGGACGCCGACTTCGTCTTCGCCGAGCTGCAGGACGGCAAGCCCTTCGGCTTCGAGGCGGCGGGCGAGGCCCCACCCGCGGAGGCGGCGCCGGCCGAGGCGGCACCGGCGGATGGCGGGGCGAAGCCGCGCAAGCGCCGCGCGACGCGCGCGAAGAAGGCCGAGGGCGTCGCGACGGCGAGCGC
>NZ_JAPSMD010000141.1 GCF_027856955.1 Falsiroseomonas oryzae
GGTCGAAGCCCGGCTGCGGCCCGGCGGACCGCCGGTGCCGGTCGAGGTCTCCGCCATCGCCGGGCGGGAGCGCGCGCAGCGGCTGCGCGCCACCGGGGCGGTGACCGGCGAGGTGATCCTGCCGGTCCGCCACGGCGGCACCGGCACGCCCCGCGTGCTGCCGCTGGCCAACCGGGAGGTGGTGCTGCTGAACATGGCCGGGCTGACCGGCACCGGGGTGGCGCAGCAGCTCGGCGCCGTCATCGCCGCCGACGACCAGGGCAGGCTGCGCGTCATCGGGCTCGAGAACCTCGACGCGCGCGACAACAGCAGCTGCGAGAGCGAGGCCCGCCTGACCGGGCGGCTGGAGCCGGGCGAGGGCGGCACGGTGCAGCTGGCCTGCGCCTTCCAGCGGGTGCGCGGCAGCTGCGGGCAGCGCTGGCAGGGCACGCCGGCGCGCGCCGCCTGGACGGACACGCTGCGCTGGGACGGCAGCGGCGCGCTGCGCAGCGATCCGCCGCCGGCGGATGCCGGCCGGATGCGCCATGCCGTCGCGACCGCGCGGGAGAAGGTCGCGGCCATGCTCGCGGCGCCTGTCGCCGACCTGCGGGCGGTGGACTGGGAGGCGACCGGCATCGCCGACCTGATCCTGCTCGGCCTCGGCTGAACGCTGGACGCGCCCCCCGCGGCGGCGGTAGGGGGCGCGCATGATCGAGTTTCCCGCCGGCTTCAAGCCGCCCTTCTTCCGCCCCTCCAAGCGCCAGGCCGACGAGCTTCGCCAGGTGAGCCTGACGCCGCGCGCCGCGCGCCACGCCGAGGGATCGTGCCTGGTGCGCTTCGGCGTGACGGAGGTGCTCTGCACCGCCAGCGTGGAGGGCAAGGTGCCGCCCTTCCTGCGCAACTCCGGCCAGGGCTGGGTGACCGCCGAATACGGCATGCTGCCGCGCGCCACCCACACCCGCGGCGACCGCGAGGCCGCGCGCGGCAAGCAGTCCGGCCGCACGCAGGAGATCCAGCGCCTGATCGGCCGGTCGCTGCGCGCCGTGACGGACCTTAAGGCGATGGGCGAGATGACCGTCACGCTGGACTGCGACGTGCTGACCGCGGATGGCGGCACGCGCACCGCCTCCATCACCGGCGCCTGGGTCGCGCTGCACCTGGCCTTCGAGCATTGCATTGCGAAAAACGTGCTGAAGAAGAATCCGCTGCGCGACCAGGTGGCCGCGATCTCCTGCGGGATCTGGCAGGGCACGCCGGTGCTCGACCTCGACTACGAGGAGGACAGCAAGGCGGAGACCGACGGCAACTTCGTCCTGACCGGCGCGGGCGGCGTGGTGGAGGTGCAGGCCACGGCCGAGGGCGCGCCCTTCAGCGAGGCCGAGCTGACCGCGCTGCTGGGCCTGGCGCGCAAGGGCACGGGCGAGTTGTTCGCGAGGCAGCGCGAGGCGGTCAGGGCGTGAGCCATCGGCTGCTGGAAGGGCCGAAGCTGGTCCTGGCGACCCACAACGCCGGCAAGGTGCGCGAGGTCGCGGAGCTGCTCGCGCCCTGGGGCTTCGAGGTCGTCTCCGCCGGGTCGCTCGGCCTGCCCGAGCCGGCGGAGACCGAGGAGAGCTTCCTCGGCAATGCCCGCATCAAGGCGCTCGCGGCCGCGACCGCCGCCGGCCTGCCGGCACTGGCCGATGACAGCGGCTTCTCGGTGGCCGCGCTGGACGGCGCGCCGGGCGTGCGCACGGCCGACTGGGCGGAAACCCCGAACGGTCGCGACTACGCGATGGCGATGGGCAAGGTGGAGAGGCTGGCGCGGCACGCCTCGGACAAAAGGGCCTGGTTCTCCTGCGCGCTGGTCCTGGCCTGGCCGGACGGTCACACCGAGGGCTTCCTGGGCGAGGCACATGGAAGCTGGATCTGGCCGCCGCGCGGCGCGAACGGCTTCGGCTACGACCCGATGTTCGTCCCGGACGGCCACGCCGAGACGTTCGGCGAGATGACGCCGGCCTCGAAGCACGCGATCAGCCACCGCGCCGCGGCCTTCGCGCAGCTGGCGGCGGCCTGCCTGCCGGTGCGCCGGGGCTGACCCGGCGCGGGCGCCTTGGTGCCTTTCGCGCCCGGCGCCGCGGCAGGCTTCGGACAAATTCCCCGGTCCCGCCCGAGGGTCGGCGGCCGGGCAGCGGATGGACGGCTTCAAGGAGCGGGCCCGGGCGCGGCGACGTGCCCGTGACATTATTCCTAGACTAGCATGCGCGCATGGCCCCTGGCCACGACGTCCTTGGCTCGACACGAGGATCGTCGCAGCCCCACCCGCATAGCGGGCGAGGAAACTTCAGCCCGTGCGGGACCGCGCCCCCAGGCTTGACGCCCCGGCACGGCCCCCGCCTTCTCACGGTTGAGACGCGGTCGGGGGATTTCAGCATGCGGGCGATCCGGGCGGCGCTGGTCGGCGGGCTGCTGCTGCTGGGCGGCATGGCCCATGCCCAGCCGGTGGTGAGCGAAGCGCCCCCCGCCGCAGTCGCCGGCGTCCGCGTCGTCACCCTGGTCGAGAACCTGGCGCGCCCCTGGGCGCTGGCCTTCCTACCGGACGGGTCCATGCTGTTCACCGAACGGCGCGGCCAGATCCGCCTGGTGCGCGACGGGCAGCTCGACCCCCGCCCCATCGCCGGCGTGCCGCCGGTGTGGATCGCGGGATCGGCGCAGCACCTGGCCGGCATGGCGGACCTGGTCCTGCACCCGGATTTCGCGCGCAACCGCACCCTCTTCTTCAGCTACGCCCATGGCACGCACGAGGCCAACCGCACCCGCCTGGCGCGCGCCGTCCTGGACCTGGAGGCGCATGCGCTGCGCGACGTGCGGGTGATCTTCGAAGGCCATCCGGAGAAGGTCAGCTACGGCGCCTTCGGCAGCCGCATCGCCTTCCTGCCGGACGGGACGATCCTGTTCGCCGTGGGCGATGGCGGCGACCAGCCGCTCGGGCAGGATGGCCGCATGGTCAGGGAGAATGCGCAGGACCTGGCGACGAACATGGGCAAGATCGTGCGCATCGCCGAGGATGGCGGGGTCCCGCGCGACAACCCCTTCGTCGGGCAGGCGAATGCGCGGCCGGAGATCTACGCCCTCGGCAGCCGCAACAGCCAGGGGCTGGCCTTCGACCCGATCCGCCGCATGGCCTGGTTCACCGACCACGGCGCGCAGGGCGGCGACGAGCTGAACCGGCTGGAGGCCGGGCGGAACTATGGCTGGCCGGTGGTGACGCACAGCGTGGAATACACCACCAATGCCCGCATCGGCACCGGCACCGGCGCGCCGGGCATGACGGACCCCGTCATCGTCTGGCCGCGCGCCGTCGCGCCCTCCGGCCTGCTGGTCTACACCGGCAACCGCTTCCCGGCCTGGCGCGGCGACCTGTTCTCCGGCGGGCTGATGAGCCAGGACATCCGGCGCATCCGCCTCGACCCGCGCGGCCGCGTACTGGGGGAGGAGCGGATCCCGGTCGGCGACCGCGTGCGCGACGTGCGGCAGGGGCCGGACGGGCTGCTCTACCTGGTGACCGACCGGTCCGCGCGCGGTCGCATCATGCGGGTGGAGCCGAACTAGGCAGGCAACAAGGCGCAAGGGGGCGAGGCTCCGCCTCGCGCTCCGCCGGGGACGATGATCGTCCCCGGACCCCTCCATTCGTTCGCGGGGTGGGAGGTCTGGCGGGCAACCGATGCGCCGCCTGGCACGCCCTTGAAGGGCGCCGTCCGCGCCCTTTCTCTCTGGCGCAACGACACGCCGGGGAGAATTGGACCATGCGCGCCATCCGCGCCGCCTTGCTGTGCGCTGCGCTGAGCTCTGGAACAGCCGCGCTGGCCCAGCCGGTGATCAGCGAAGCCCCGCCGCCCGATGTCGCGGGCGTGCGCCTGGCCACGGTGGCGGAGGGGCTGGAGCGGCCCTGGGGCCTGGCCTTCCTGCCGGACGGCTCGATGCTCGTCACCGAACGCCCGGGCCGGTTGCGCCTGGTGCGCGATGGCGCGCTGGACCCGCGCCCGGTCGCCGGCGTGCCGGCGGTGCACGCCATGGGGCAGGGCGGGCTGCTGGATGTCGCGCTGCACCCGGACTTCGCGCGCAACCGCACCCTCTTCCTGAGCTACGCGCATGGCACGCAGGAGGCCAATCGCACCCGCCTGGCGCGCGCCGTGCTGGACACGGAGGCGCACGCGCTGCGCGACCTGCGCGTGATCTTCGAGGTGGACCGCGCCAAGCCGAACAACGCGCATTTCGGCAGCCGCATCCTGTTCCTGCCGGACGGCACGCTGCTGCTGACCGTCGGCGACGGCGGCAACCCGCCGAACATGCTGGACGGGCGGCTGATCCGCGAGAACGCGCAGGACCGCGCCAACCACATCGGCAAGATCCTGCGCCTGACCGAGGACGGCGCGGCGCCGGCCGACAATCCCTTCGTAGGCCAGGCGGGCATCCGGCCGGAGATCTTCACCTGGGGCAACCGCAACAACCAGGGGCTGGCCTGGGATCCGATCCGCCGCGCCGTCTGGGCCAACGAGCATGGCAGCCAGGCCGGCGACGAGCTGAACCGCATCGAGGCCGGCCGCAACTATGGCTGGCCGGCCGTGACCCACAGCGTGGAGTACCGCAGCGGCAACCAGATCGCGCCGGCGCGCAGCGCGCCGGGGATGGCCGATCCCGCGCTGGTCTGGATGACCACCACCGCGCCCTCCGGCCTCGTGGTCTATACCGGCGACCGTTTCCCGGCCTGGCGCGGCGACCTGTTCAGCGGCAGCCTGCGGGCGCAGGACGTCCGCCGCATCCGGCTGGATGCAGCGGGGCGCGTGGTGGGAGAGGAGGCGATCCGCGTCGGCCGCCGCATCCGCGACGTGCGGCAGGGACCGGACGGGTTCCTGTACCTGCTGACCGACGACCCGCAGGGCGCCCGGATCCTCCGCGTCGAACCGGGGTGAGCCGCGCCAACTCTTTCCCCTTTCGGCCTGCCGGCCCTCGGCGCCATGCTGCGCCACCGGCCGCAGACCGGATGGAGGAAGGCGCCCATGACGATCACCCGCCGCGCGGCCCTGCTGGCCGCGCCCGCCCTGGCCCTCGGCACGCGTGCCGCACATGCCCAGGCCTGGCCCACGCGGCCCATCCGCATCATCGTGCCCTACACGCCGGGCGGCGTCTCCGACATCACCGCGCGGCTGATCGCGGAGCCGATGGCGGCCGCGCTCGGCGTCGCGGTGCCGGTGGAGAACCGCGCCGGGGCCGACGGCGTGATCGGCACGGACGCGGTGGCGAAGGCGGCGCCAGACGGCTACACGCTTGCGCTCGTCTCCGTCGCGCATCCCGTCAATGCCGCCTTCTACCGGCTGCCCTTCGACACGATGCGGGACTTCACCTTCATCTCGCTGACCACGCGCACGCCGCTGGTGCTCTGCGCCGCGCGCGGCTTCGCCGCGAGCACGCCGGCGGAGCTTGTGGCGCATGCGCAGCGCAACCCGCGCGGCCACGTCACCTTCGCCGGCACCGGCGGGGTGGTGCGGCTGGCACCGGTGCTGTTCGCGCAGCGCACGGGCATCGAGATGACCTACGTGCCCTATCGCGGCAGCACCCAGGCGCATCCCGACCTGATCGCCGGCCGCGTGGACATCATGTTCGACACCGTCCCGGCGGCGCTGCCCCACATCCAGTCCGGCGCGCTGAAGGCGCTGGCCACCACCGGCGCCGCCCGCGCGCCGCAGCTGCCCGACGTGCCGACCATCGGCGAGACGCTGCAAGGGTTCGAGGCTTCGACCTGGGGCATGGTGATGGGCCCCGCGAACCTGCCCGCGCCCGTGCTGACGCGCCTGCACCGGGAGGTCACGGCCGCGGTGCAGCGGCCGGAGATCGTGGACCGGCACCGCACGCTGGGCGCCGAGGTGGTAACCTCCAACCCCGACGAGACGCGCAGCTTCGTGCAGGCCGAGCTGGAGAAGTGGGGCGCTGCCGCCCGCGCCGCGGGGGTGCAGCCGCAGAACGCGGGATAGGCGGCGCGCACCCGGGACGCGCAAGGCTATTGCAGGCCGCACCGGCGAAGATGCAGCGTAACGTCATGGAATGACAGGGCGGGAGGCGGCCGGTGGCGCAGGACGATAGGCTCGGACGATGGGACGGGCTGCTCAGGGCACTGCCTGCCATCGGCGGGATCGGCGCGTTGCTCTGGCTGTTCGCCGCGCTGATGCGCGACAGCAGCTCCGTCATGACCTGGCCGACGCTGGCGAAGGCCGCGGCGGCGGTCGGCATCGCCTTCGGCGTCGCTGCTCTGCTGCGCTATGCGCTCGGCCCCCTGACGCAGCGGCGGGATCCGCCGGTCATGACCACCGGCACGGACTCCACGCGCGACCGCCTGGCCTGGGTGGTGCTGGCGATCGGCAGCGCCGCGATCGCCGCGCTGGCCCTCGGCCTGGTGATCGCCTTCACGCAGCTGGTCGAGAAGCAGGTCGTCGAGCAGAAGATCGACGCGCTGCTGATGGGCGTCTTCACCGCCGTGCTGCCGGTCTTCGCCACCTGGGTGGGCACGGTGATCGCGTTCTACTTCACCAACGAGAGCTTCCGCCAGGCGGCGCAGAGCGCGCGGGAGGCCGCGCAGGGTGTTGCGCCGCAGCTTCGCGTGACGGACCGGATGATCGCCTACGACAAGGTCGCGAAGATCGAGGAGGAGCGCGCGCAGGCCCGCACCGTGCCCATGGAGCGGATCGTCGGGATGTTCAACGACAACACCACGCGGGTGATCGTCTTCGACAAGACGAAGCAGCCAGTCTTCGTGCTGCGGCGCAAGAGCCCGCCGTTGCCGCCGACCTGGACATCGGGCAGCGCCGACATCCAGGGCAAGACGATCGACGACTACCTGAAGGAGAATGGCGGCGCGAACGCCAAGGATGCCGCGCAGTTCGGCTTCGTGGCGGAGAGCGCCACGCTGGATGCGGCGCGCGTCGAGCTGCTGAAGTCGAACAGCGACGACCTCTTCGTGACCGCCACCGGCCAGAAGACGGAACCGGTGATCGGCTGGCTGTCGGGCGACCGGCTGAAATAGCCTGCCGCCCGCGCGCGCCTCACTCCGCCCGGATGTTCGCCGCCCGCACCACCTGGCCCCAGGTCGCGTGGTCGCGCCGGGTGATCTCGGCCAGCTGCTGCGGCGTGCCGCCGCCCGGCTCGTCGCCGCGGCTCGTCATCCGCTCGCGCGTCGCGGCGTCGGCCAGCGCCTGGTTCAGCGCGGCATTGGCGCGCGTCACGATCTCGGGCGGCAGGCCCGGCGGCCCGTAGAGGCCGATCCAGGCGGTGAAGGTGAAGTCCTGCAGCCCCTGTTCCGCGCTGGTCGCGATGTCCGGGAAGGCGGGGCTGCGGTTGCCGCCCGTCGCCAGGATGCCGCGAAGCTGCCCGGCCTGGATGAAGGGCGCGACCACGCTGGCGCCGTCGAACATCGCGCTGAAGCGGCCGGCGATGAAGTCCTGCATGGCGGGGCCGGAGCCGCGATACGGGACATGCTCCATCGGCAGCGGCGCAGCGCGCATGCGCAGCAGCTCCATCGCGGTGTGGCTCAGGCTGCCCGCGCTGGCGGAGCCGTAGTTCACCCGGCCGTTCTGCGGCCGCACCCAGGCGATGAATTCCTGCACGGTCCGCGCCGGGACCGAGGGATGCACGCAGAGGATCAGGGAGGATTGCAGCATCATCCCGATCGGCGTGGCCTGCAGCGGATCGAAGTTCAGCGGCCCCATGGTGTGGGGATTGATCGCCATGGGAGAGGCATTGCCGGCCAGCAGCGTGTAGCCGTCCGGCCGGGCGCGCAGCACGGCATCCGTGCCCAGGTTGCCGCCGGCGCCGCCGCGGTTGTCGATCGCCACCGGCTGGCCGAGCGCCGCCTGCAGCCCGGGCTGCAGCACGCGGGCGGCGAAATCGGTCTGGCCGCCCGGCGGGAAGCCGACAACCAGCGTGATCGGTCGGCTGGGCCAGGCGGCCTGCGCATTCGCCACATGCGGCGCGGCCAGCGCGCCCGCGGCAAGTCCGGCTAGCACGCCACGGCGGCTGACGCGATGTTCCGTCATCGGATTCGTCCTCCCGGTTCCGGTCATTATGCTGTCACAACGTCGCCGCTGCCAAGCCCAGCAGCGCCGCGGCGGCCACGCCCAGCATGGTGAAGGTGAGGCTCATCCCCAGCACGCGCCAGCGGAAATTCTCGGGTTCCTGCGCGATGCCCGTGGCGTGCAGCGCGCGTCCCGCCACCAGCACGGTGCCGAGCACATGCAGCGCCCAGTCCGGCAGGCCGTTCACCTCGCACAGCGCCATCAGCAGCAGCGCGAAGGGGACGTATTCCGCGAAGTTGCCATGCGCGCGCACCGCGCGTTCCACCAGCCGGTGCGAGGTACCCAACGCGACGCGATACACGCGCCGCGCCTTGATCACCCGCGTCGCCAGCCAGACGAAGTAAAGGCCGAGGATCCCGGCATAGAGCGCCGTGACGGGCAGCATCAGCCCTGCTCCTTCACGTCGGCGCGCCGGCCGCCGGAAAGCCGCAGCAGCTCCTCCGGCGTGGTGGCGAAGACATGCATCGGCGATCCGGCGGCGGCCCAGACCCGGTCGAAGGCGAAGAGGTCCTCGTCCACCAGCACCAGCGGCGACGTCAGGTGGCCCAGCGGCGCGACGCCGCCGATGGCGAATCCGGTGACGTCGCGCACCCAGCCGCCATCGGCCCGCCGGATGCTCAGCCCCGTCGCGGCGGCCACCTTCGCCGTGTCCACCCGGTTGGCGCCGGAGGCGACGACCAGCACCACCCGCTCCCCGCCGCGGAACACGATGGACTTGGCGATCTGCGCCACCGCGCAGCCCACCGCGGCCGCGGCGTCCGCGGCGCTGCGGGTGCCTTCCGGGAAGGCCCGCACGCTGTCCGGATGCCCGGCCGCGACCAGCGCCGCCCGCACCCGTTCGACAGAGCCGCCCGACATCGCCATATCCCCCGGTGATGGAATCCCTGGCCCTCTACATCCACTGGCCTTTCTGCGCCGCCAAGTGCCCGTATTGCGACTTCAACAGCCATGTCCGGGACCGGGTGGACCATGCGGGCTTTGCCGCCGCGCTGCGCGCCGAGCTGGCGCGGGAGGCGGCGCGGGCGAGCCGGCGGCCCCTGTCCTCGATCTTCTTCGGCGGCGGCACGCCGAGCCTGATGCAGGCGGAGACTGCCGCCGCGCTGATCGACGACGCGACGCGGCTGTTCGACCCGCTGCCCGACATCGAGATCACGCTGGAGGCGAATCCGACCAGTGTGGAACGCGAAAAGCTGCGTGAATTTCGCGCGGCCGGCGTGAATCGCGTGTCGCTCGGCGTCCAGTCGCTGGATCCTGCGGCCCTAACGTTCCTCGGCCGGAAACACGACGCGCAGGAAGCGATCCGGGCACTGGCTTTCGCGCGGGAAATTTTCCCGCGGGTCTCCTTCGACCTGATCTATGCTCGGCCCGGCCAGCCGGAATCCGCCTGGCGGGCGGAGCTGCGCCAGGCCCTCGCGCTGGCCGCCGACCATCTCTCGCTCTACCAGCTGACGATCGAGCCGGGCACGCAGTTCGCGACGCTGCACGCCCGCGGCGCCTTCCGCCTGCCCGAGGGCGAGGAGGCCGCGCGGCTCTACGACGCGACGGCCGAGGAAGCGGCGCGCTTCGGCCTGCTGCGCTACGAGGTCTCGAACTACGCGAAGCCCGGCGCCGAGAGCCGGCACAACCTCGCCTACTGGCGCTATGGCGACTACCTCGGCATCGGCGCGGGCGCTCACCAGCGCCTGACGATGCCGGACGGAACGCTGCTCGCCGCGCGGCGGCACCGCGCGCCGGAGGAGTGGCTGGCGCGGGTGCAGCGCGACGGCCATGCCGTGACGGAGGAGGAGGCGCTGTCCCCGCAGGACCGCGCGCGGGAGGCGCTGCTGATGGGCCTGCGCCTGGCCGAAGGGGTGGATCCCGCGCGCATCGCCGCGCGCAGCCTGCTGCCCTTCGATCAGGCGGTGGACCTCCGCATGCTCGATGCGCTGGAAGGGGAGGGGCTGCTCGCCTGGCGTGACGGAAGGCTGGTCGCCACGGCGGACGGGCTGCTCCGGCTGGACGCGCTGCTGCCCGTGCTGTTGCGCTGACGGCACGGCTGGGCTTGCCTGCCCCGATGCCCGTCACGGCCTTCCTCGGCGCCTATGGCCACGGCAACCTCGGCGACGAGCTCTGCCTGATCGAGGCGATGCGCGCCTTCCCCGGCGGTGACGCCTTCGCCCTCTCGCCCGACGCGGCGTGGACGATGCGCTGCGTGGCGGGCCTGGCCGGATGCTTCCGGCGCGGGCCGGAGCTGCTGCGCCTCGCGCCGTCCCGCATCGTCTTCGGCGGCGGGCTGTTCGGAACCTCCGACGCCTTCCGCGCCTGGATGCCCTGGATGGCGCGCGCGGCGGAGGCCGGGGCGGAGATCCACCTGCACAACCTGGGCCTGTCGCGCATCAAGTTCGATCTCGGCTGGCTCGACGAGGCTGCGCGCGGCGTGATCGCCGGCGCCGCCTCCTTCACCGTGCGCGACTACGTCTCCTTCGAGATGGCGGCGGAAGCCGGGCTCGGCCGCATGCCACGCATCACCTTCTATCCGGAGGCGGACATCCCCGCCGACGACAACCTCGCGGACGGCCTGCTGCCGCGCGGCCGCAAGCTGCTCGGCCTGTCCGTCATCCCGCTGCCGCTGATGCAGGCGTGCCTGCGCCACGATGCCGCGCGGGTGCGCGACCTGCTCGCACCCTTCGCCGGCCATGCGGTGGTGCCGATCGCCAGCACAGTGCATCGCGACCTGCCGGAGGAGGACGACATCGCCGGCATCGCGGACTTCCTGGCGCAGTTCCTGCCGGACGCGCCGATCGCGGCGCCGGCGCTGCTGGACCGCACGCATTGGCGGGCGGAGCTGACGCCAGCGCGGCTGAAGGGCCTGATCGCGCGCTGCGACACGCTCGTCACGCAGCGCAAGCACAACGCGATCCACGCGATCGGCGCCGGCGTGCGGGTAATCGGCCTGCATCCGCTGGAGGACGATAGCCTGCGCCGCACCTTCGTCGCGCTGTCGCACCGCCTGGCCCCCGGCTCGCGCTGTGTCGGCCTGGACGCGCCGCCCGAAGCCGCCGCCGCATGAGAACGCTGCTGCTGGCGGAGACGCCGTTCCGCGACCTGCCCTCCGCCGCCATGCTGCTCGAGGCGGCGGAGGCAGTGCCGCACGACCCGCCGCTGCTCCTCGCCACCCGGGCGCGCCGCGCCCCGCATGGCTTCGTGCCGGTCATGGCGGAGGAGCTGCCCGAGGGCATCGAACAGGTCGTGCTGGCCGGCGCCTTCCTGGACCGCGGGCTGCTGAAGGCCGCGCTGGCCACGGCCGCGGCCGCGGTGGCCGGCGGTGCGCGGCTCGTCGTGCACAATCTCGCGCTGGAGGGCTGGGCGGCGCGTCACGGCGCACCCGAAGGCGCCGGCGTGCTGGACCAGGCGGAGCGCATCGCCGTGCGCGATCATCGCACGGCCAACGTGCTGACGCTGTGGCGCATCGCCGCCCCGCTCCGCATCCTGGCCTATCCCGAACGCCACGTCGCCGCCGACCCGGTGCTGACGCGGACGCTGCCGCCGGGCCCCATCCTCGGCCTCGCGATCCGCGGCGGGGCGGAGATGCGCCGATCCTGGCAGCCGCGCCTGCCGGCGATCGCGGAGGCGCTGTCCGCCGCGCGGAGCTGGCCGGTGCTCCCGCTGCCCATGCGCCTGCCCGGCGGGCCCGACGACGACCTCCCGGCCATCCGGGCGCTGGTGGAGGCCGTGCTGCCCGGTGCGGCGCTGCTGCTGCCGGAACTGGCCGAGCCCCGGTTCTGGCGGGCACGCCTGACGCCCGCGCGCTGCAAGGCGCTGGTGGCGCGTTGCGCGCTGGTGGCGACCAACCGCGACCTGCCGGCGGCCTATGCCGTAGCGGCGGGTGTGCCGGTGCTCGGGCTCGCGCTCGGCGCGGACCGGCGAATCGTCTCCTGCATCGCGACGCTGGCGAACGAGCTGCCGCCGGGCTCCGCCCTGCTGCATCCGGCGGCCGACCCGCCTCAGCCGGCGCCCGGGTCCTTCGCCAGCTCCAGCGCCCGCGCATAGACCTGCTTGCGCGGCAGGCCGGTGGCGGCGGCCACCATCGCGGCCGCATCGCGCAGGCTGGCGCCGGCCATCGCCTCACGCAGCCGTGCATCCAGGTCCTCGGCGCCGGTCGCCTCCTCCGGCGCGGGCCCGACCACGATGCAGATCTCGCCGCGGGCCTCGTTCGCGGCATAGTGCGCGGCCAGTCCGGCCAGGCTGCCGCGCCGCACCTCCTCGAAGCGCTTGGTCAGCTCGCGCGCCACCGCCGCCGGACGGTCGGGGCCGAGCCCCTCGGCCAGGGCCGACAGCGCCTCCGCCAGGCGGTGCGGCGCCTCGTGCAGGACCAGGGTGGCGGCCAGCCCGGCCCGCTCGGCGGCC
>NZ_JAPSMD010000142.1 GCF_027856955.1 Falsiroseomonas oryzae
CGGTGCATGCGTGGCAGGTCGGCGGCAAGCTCGGCATCGGCCGCGTGGTCTGCCCGCCCGGCGCCGGCGTGGGCAGCACCTTCGGCATGCTGATGGCGCCCGCCCGCGTGGACCGCGTCGCCTCCTTCAACCAGCCCGTCGCGCAGGCGGACTGGGCCGAAGCCGCGCGCCTGCTCGCCGCGCTGGAGGCGGAGGCCGAGGCGGTGGTGCGCGCCAGCGGCGCCGACCTCGCGCAGCGCAGCGTCCGCAAGCTGGCCGACATGCGCTATGTCGGACAGGGCTCCGAGATCACGGTCGGCCTGCCGGACCCGCTCTCCGCGCAAGGCGTGCTGGACGCCTTCGAAGCCGCCTATCGCCGCCTGTTCGGCCGCACGCCGCCCGGCGCCGCGGCGCAGTTCGTCGCGCTGCGCCTGTCCATTGCCGCGCCCATGCCCGGCGCGGGATCGGCGCTGCGCCTGGAGACGCATGCCGCCGAGGCAGCCCTGAAGGGCCGTCGCCCCGTGCATTTCCCGGAGGCCGGCGGCGAGGTCGAGACCCCGGTCTATGACCGCTACGCCCTGCCGGCCGGCACGCGCCTCGACGGCCCCGCGGTGTTCGAGGAGAACGAGAGCACCTTCGTTGTCGGCCCGGACGCGCGGATCAGCGTGCTGCCCGACCTCTCCATCCTGGCCGAGCGCACGGCCTGAGGATGCCCGCCATGCAACCCACCCCCCGCCGCTTCGACGCGGTCGAGCTGGAACTGCTCTGGCGCCGCCTGATCTCGCTGGTGGACGAGGCAGCGGCGGCGCTCGTCCGCACCTCCTTCTCCACCCTGGTGCGGGAAAGCTACGACTTCTCCTGCATCGTCACCGACGCGCAGGGCCAGTCACTGGTGCAGGCGACGGAGAGCATCCCGAGCTTCATCGGCACCCTGCCGGAAACGGTGAAGCACTTCCTGCGCTTCTTTCCGGCCGAGGCCCTGGAGCCCGGCGACGTGCTGATCACCAACGACCTCTGGCTCGGCACCGGCCACCTGCCCGACATCACCGTCGCCAAGCCGATCTTCCGCGACGGCAGGCTGGTGGCCTTCAGCGCCTCCACCGCGCACGCGCCCGACATCGGCGGCAAGATCCGCAGCCCGGAGCCGCGCGAGGTGTTCGAGGAGGGGCTGCAGATCCCGCCCATGAAGCTGATGCGCGCCGGCCAGGCGGACGAGACGCTCATCGCGATCATCCGCAAGAACGTGCGCACGCCGGAGCAGACCATGGGCGACCTCTGGGCCCAGGTGGTCGCGCTGGATCTGATGGAGGAGCGGCTGAAGGTCCTGATGGACCAGGCCGGCCTCGATGACCTGTCCGACCTGGCACAGGAGGTGCAGGCGCGCTGCGAAACGGCGATGCGCGCCGCCATCAGCGCCCTGCCCGACGGCACCTACCGCAGCGAGCTGCAGACCGACGGGCTGATGGACAAGCCCGTCACCATCCGCATGGCGCTGACCATCACGGGCGACCGCATCCATGTGGACTATACCGGCACAGACCCGCAGGTGGACCGCGCGATCAACTGCGCGCTCTGCTACACCTATGCGATGACGATGTACGGGGTGAAGGTCTGCACCACGCCCACCCTGCCGAACAACGAGGGCGCCTGGCGGCCGATCTCCGTGACCGCGCCGGAGGGCTGCATCGTCAACCCCGTCTTCCCCGCCTCGGGCGGATCCCGCATGCTGATCGGGCACTACCTGCCGATGCTGGTCTTCGGCTGCCTCGGCCAGGTGGTGCCGGAGCGCGTGATGGCGGCCACCGGCTCGCCCATGTGGGGGATGAACCAGTCCGGCGTGAACGCCGCCGGCAAGCCCTACGCCAACATGTTCTTCTTCAACGGCGGCATGGGCGGCAACGTGCGCGGCGACGGCATCTCCTGCCTGTCCTGGCCCTCCAACGTCTCCTCCACCGCGGTGGAGATCAGCGAGCACATCGCGCCCATCCGCATCCACCACAAGCGCCTGCGCCCGGACAGCGGCGGGCCCGGCCGGCACCGCGGGGGCCTCGGCCAGGAGATCCTGATCGAGAGCCGGTCGGAGACGCCGATCGCCGTGTCCTTCCTGGCGGAGCGCACCATCTTTCCGGCTTTCGGTATCGAGGGCGGCCAGGCCGGTGCACCCGGAGTTCTGCGCATCAACGGCGAGAAGGTGGACCCCAAGCGGCAATACGTGCTGCGGCACGGGGAGACGGTGCTGCTCGCAACACCCGGCGGCGGCGGCCACGGCGACCCGGCGGAACGCGACCCGCGGGCGCTCGCGGCGGACCTGGCTTCCGGCCACGTCACCGATCCGGCACCCTACCGCAGATGAAAGCGCACGCGGCGCGAACCGCGGCGACGGGAAACGGGACGCCGTCACGAACAGGGAAGGATGGCAACCATGCAGCGACGTAGCCTCGCACTCCTGCCGATCGCCGCGGCGCTCGGCGCCCTGCCCCGCGCCTCGCGCGCGCAACCCGCGCCCTTCCCGAACCGTCCGGTGCGCATCGTGGTGCCCTTCGCGGCTGGCGGCACGGCGGATGTGCTGGCCCGGCTGGTGGGCGAGCGCCTGGCCGCGAAGTGGAACCAGCAGGTCATCGTGGACAACCGGCCCGGCGCCGGCGGCAACATCGGTGCGGAGCAGGTCGCCCGCGCGCCCGGCGACGGCCACACGCTGCTGCTCGGCACCATCGGCATCCACGCCGCGAGTTCGATCTACGCCCGCCTGCCCTACAACCCGGACACCGACCTGGCGCCGGTCACCGTCCTGGCGGAGATGCCGAACGCGATCATCGTGCATCCCGCCGTCCCCGCCCGCACGCTGCAGGAGCTGATCGCGCTGGCCCGGCAGCGACCCGGCGCGCTGAGCTTCGGCTCGGCGGGCAGCGGCAGTTCCACGCACATGGCGGGCGAGCTCTTCATGCAGGTCGCCGGGGTGCAGATGACGCATGTGCCCTACCGCGGCAGTTCCGCCGCGCTGAACGACCTCGTCGCCGGCAGCATCCAGGTGATGTTCGAGAACGTGCCCACCGTGCCGCCGCTGGCCCAGGCCAACAGCGTGCGCGCGCTGGCCGTGACCTCGGCCGAACCCGTCGCAGCGCTGCCGGGTGTTCCGCCCGCCATCGAGGCCGGCCTGCCGGGCTATGTGGCGACCGCCTGGATGACGCTCGCCGCACCGGCCACGGTGCCTGCGCCGCTGCTCCAGCGCCTGAATGCCGACACTGTCGCGGTGCTGAACGAGCCCGCCATGCAGGACCGTCTCGCGCAGCTCGGCGCCCTCAAGCGCGGCTTCTCCATAGAGGAGAGCCGGCGCTTCTTCGCCGAGGAGACGCGGAAATGGACCCGCGTCATCCAGACCGCCAACATCCGGGTGAACTGAGCGGATGCGCGACACGCCGCGGGGCTTCGACCCCGTCCTGCTCGAACTGCTCTGGACCCGCCTCGCCTCCGCCGTGGACGAGGCGGCCGCGGCGCTGCTGCGCACCTCCTTCTCCACCATCGTGCGCGAATCGCACGACTTCGCCTGCGTCCTGGCCGATGCGGCGGGCCGGTCGCTGGTGCAGGCGACGGACGGCGTGCCATCCTTTCTCTGCACGGTGCCGCGCACCATCCGCCACTTCCTGGACGAATACCCGGCGGAGACGCTGGCACCGGGCGACGTACTGCTGACCAACGACATCTGGATGGGCACCGGCCACCTGCCCGACATCACCGTGGCGCGCCCCGTCTTCCGCCGCGGGCGACTCGTGGCCTTCGCCGGCTCCGCCGCGCATGCGCCCGACATCGGCGGGCGCATCCGCACCGCGGAATCGCGCGAGGTCTTCGAGGAAGGCTTGCAGATCCCGCCGATCAGGGCGGTGCGCGGCGGCGTGCTGGACGACACCTTCGCCCGCATGCTGCGCAAGAACACCCGCGTGCCGGACCAGGTGATGGGCGACCTCTTCGCCCAGTTCACCGCGCTGGAGCTGATGGAGCGCCGGCTGCTGACATTGATGGACGAGTACGGCCTGGACGACCTGGGCGCGCTTGCCGCGGAGATCCAGGCGCGGTCGGAACGCGCGATGCGCGCCGCCATCCGCGCGGTGCCGGACGGTATTTACCGCGCCGAGGTGCTGACCGACGGGCTGGCGGAGCCGATCCGCCTGGTGCTCGCGCTGCACAAGCGGGGCGACGACATCGTCGCCGACTACACCGGCACGGACCCGCAGGTGCCGCGCGGGATCAATGTCTGCCTCTCCTACACCTTCGCCTACACCGCCTTCGCGCTGAAGGCGGCGCTCTGCCCCGAGGTGCCGAACAACGAAGGCGCCTTCCGGCCCATCACGGTGCAGGCGCCGCAGGGCTGCATCCTCAACTCCACCCCGCCCGCGGCCGGCGCCAACCGCGCGCTGACCGGCCATTTCCTTCCGCCGCTGATCCTCTCGGCGCTTGCGCAGGCCATTCCGGATCGCGTCATCGCCGGCGTCGGCTCCCCGCTCTGGAGTCTCAACTTCGCCGGCCAGCGCGAGGATGGCAGCACCATCGCGAACCACTTCTTCATGAACGGCGGCTATGGCGCCTCCGCCACGCGCGATGGCCCGAACGTGCTCTCTTGGCCCAGCAACGTCTCGGCCGCACCAGTCGAGATGATCGAGCAGCACAACCCGTTCCGCGTGCGGCACCGGCGGCTTCGCGTGGGCACAGGTGGTCGGGGCCGCCATCGTGGCGGTACCGGGCAGGAATGGCTGTTCGAGAACCGCGGCAGCCGCCCGGTCGCCGTCACCTTCATGGCGGAGCGCACGCGCGTGGAAGCCGCGGCCCCTGGCCTCGCGGGCGGCGAGCCCGGCGTGCCGGGCGCGGTGCTGATCAACGGCGCGCCGGTGGACCCCAAGCGGCAGCACATCCTGGAACCGGGGGACACGGTGGAACTCCGCACTCCTGGCGGCGGCGGCTTCGGCCCGCCGCAGGAGCGCAGCCGGGACGCGATGGCCGCCGACATCGAGGATGGCCTCGTCGCATGACCGCGACGCATCTCGCACTCGCCGTGGACATCGGCGGCACCTTCACCGACGTGGTCGTGCTGGACCAGGAGACCGGTCGCTTCCACGCCCACAAGGAACTGACCACGCCCGACAACCCGGCGCGCGGCGTGGTCTCCGGCATCGCGCGACTCTTCGCGCGCGAAGGACTGGCCTATGCCGCCGTCGGGCGCGTCGTGCATGCCACCACGCTCTTCACCAACGCGCTGATCGAGCGGCGCGGCGCGCGCACGGGCCTCATCACCACCGCCGGCTTCCGCGACACGCTGGAGATCGGGCACGAACGCAAATACGAGCTCTACGACCTGCACCTGCCGCTGCCCGAGCCCCTGGTCCGCCGCAGCCTGCGGCAGGAAGCCGTGGAGCGCATGGGCCCCGACGGCAGCGCGGACGTGCCGCTCGATGCGGCCAGCCTGCAGGACGCGGCGGCGCGCCTCGTGGCGCAGGGCATCGAGTCCCTCGCCGTCGTCTTCCTGCACGCCTACGCGAACCCCGCGCACGAACAGCAGGCCGCGCGCATCCTGGCGCAGCGGCATCCCGGCCTGCCCGTCTCGCTCTCAAGCGAGGTGGCGCCGCAGATCCGCGAATACGACCGCACCTCCACCACCGTCGCGAATGCCTACATCAAGCCGCTGGCGGACGCCTATCTGGGCCGCCTCTCGGCCGATCTGCGCGATCTCGGCCTGCATGCGCCGCTGTTCATGATGCTGTCCAACGGCGGGCTGACACATCTGGACGAGGCCCGCCGGGTCCCGGTGCAGTTGCTGGAAAGCGGGCCTGCCGCAGGCGCACTGGCCGCAGCTGTCTTCGGCGCGCGTTCCGGACTCCGCGACCTGCTGGCCTTCGACATGGGCGGCACCACCGCGAAGCTGTGCGTCGTGCAGGATGGCGAGCCGCTGATCGCGCACCGCTTCGAGGCCGGGCGCGAGCGGCGCTTCACCCGAGGCAGCGGCCTGCCACTCGCCATCTCCACCGTGGAGCTGATCGAGATCGGCGCCGGCGGCGGCAGCATCGCGCGGCTCGATGCCCTCGGCCTGCTCAAGGTCGGGCCGCGCAGTGCCGGGTCCGAGCCCGGCCCGGCCTGCTACGCCCGTGGCGGCTCAGCGCCCACCGTCACCGATGCCAACCTCCTGCTCGGCCTGCTGGACGCGGAAGGCTTCGCGGGCGGGACGATGCGGCTGGACGCCGGCGCGGCCGAGCGCGCCGTCGGCGATCTGGCCGGGGCCGGCGGGCTCGCCACGGCTGCCGCCGCGTCCGGCATCCACGCGGTGGTGAACGAGACCATGGCCGCCGCTGCCCGGGTGCATGTCGCCGAGCATGGCCGCGACGCGCGCGACTTCGCTCTGCTCGTCACGGGCGGCGGCGGCCCGCTGCATGGCTGCGAGGTCGCGCGCCGGCTCGGCATCCGCCGCATCGTCTGCCCGCCGGCGGCGGGCGTCGCCTCCGCGCTGGGGATGCTGCTGGCACCCGCTCGGGTGGACCGCGTCGCCACGCTGGCGCGGCCCCTCGACCGGATCGCGCCGGAGGCCCTGGAAGCCGCCTTCCGCCGGCTGGAGGAGGAAGCCGGCGCGGTGGTTGCGGCGACGGTCGGGAAGGACGCCCCGCGCGAGGCGCACCGCAGTGCCGACATGCGCTTCGCCGGCCAGGGCTACGAGATCGTCGCCGCGCTGCCGCCCGGCCCCTTCGGCGCCGACGCGCACGCCGTGCTGCGCGAAGGCTTCCTCGCGGCCTATGACGGCATCTTCTCGCGGCGGCCGCCGGTGCACGGCATCGAGGTGGTGAACATCCGCGTCTCCGTCAGCGCCGCGCCGCCGGGACACGCCCTGGCGCCCGAAGTCGAGCCCCGGCCCGCGGCAGCGACCGAGCGCCGGTTGCGCCTGGAGGGGTCGCTGGCGAGCGTGCCGGTGTTCCAGCGCCGCAGCCTCGCGCCCGGCATGCGCCTCGACGGGCCGGCACTGGTGGAGGACGGGATGTCCACGCTGGTCCTGCCATCCGGCGCCAGGGCCGAGATGGAGGCCGGCGGCAACCTCGTCGTCACGCTCCCCGAGTTCGCGCCCGCACCCCTGGCGCCGGAGCACGCGGCATGACGCACGGGCGCATGCGCCTTGCGGTCGAGGGCGGCATCGCCCGCCTCACCTTCGATCATCCGCGCAGGCTGAATGCCATCACCGCCGCGATGTGGCGAGAGCTTGCCGAGATGCTGGAGCGCATCGAGCAGGACCCGGCCGCCCGCGTGCTTCTGCTGGATGGCGCGGGCGAGCGCGCCTTCTGCACGGGCAACGACATCAGCGAGTTCGAGACGCTGCGATCCGACCCCGAGGCCGCTGCCCGATACAACGAGCTGCAGCACGTCGTTGCCGACCGGATGCGCGGCCTGACGAAGCCCGCCATCGCCGCGATCCACGGCCATTGCCTCGGCGCGGGGCTGGAGATCGCGCTGCTCTGCGACCTCAGGCTCTGCAGCGCCGAGGCGAGCATGGGCGTGCCGGCGGTGAAGCTCGGCCTGCCCTACCGGGCCGAGGACATCATCAAGCTGCTGGACGTGGTGGGCGAGGCTGCGGCGCGGGAAATGGTGCTGCTGGGCCGCCGCCATGGCGGCGCGGACATCCTGCGCCTCGGCCTGGTGCATCGGCTGTTGCCCGACCAGGCGTCGCTGCGTGCGGAAGCGGAGGCGATGGCCGCCGAGCTGGCGCGGAACGCCCCGCTGAGCCTGGCCGCGGCGAAGGTCGCCTTCCGGGAGCTGGCCCGGCGCGATGGGCCGCCCGATCTCCGGCTTGCCCAGGCCTGGGCCGACCGCTGCTACGCCAGCGCGGACTACGCGGAAGGTCGGCGGGCGAAGATGGAGAAGCGCGCGCCGGACTTCACCGGCCGATAGGCGCGCCGCAGCCTGCGGACGCGGCAGCATCGTCATCCAGGTCGGCTCCCGCCGGGAAGGCGGGTCCGATGGACCCGAACGCGGTTTACGTTCGCATAAGGGAACAAGCGTTAGGCTGGGGCCCACGCTCGTCCCCTTGGCAGGCGTGCCTTCCGGGTTGCCGCCTTGTTCCCCACCCGCACCGACCCTGACCACCCTGGTCCCGGCCAGCTTCCGCCGCACGACGCGCTCACGCCACGCCTGCTCGCGGCGCCGCTGCAGGCCGCGCTGAGGCCGCAGCGCGGCAGCGCGCTGCTGGCCCTGCTGCTCGCGACATTGCTGGTGACGCTGCTGGCGCTCGCCCTGCCGATCATGCTGCTGCAGGTCTACGACCGCATCCTGCCGCAGGCCGCCACCGGCACGCTGTCGCTGCTGGCGCTGGCGGTCGGCGTGGCGGTCCTGCTCGAATTCGCCCTGCGGGTCGTCCGGGCCGAAGTGCTCGCGCGCCTGGCCGCGGCGGCAGAGGCTCGTGCCCAAGCCCAGGCCATGGCGCGCATCGCCGGCACGTCCACCGCCGCCTTCGACGCGCACGGCAATGGCTGGTACTCGGAGCGCCTGGCCGCGATCGGCACGCTGCGCGAGGCCTGGTCCGGCCCCGCCCTGCAGGCCATCCTCGACCTGCCCTTCGCAGGGCTGTACCTGCTCGCCATCGCGCTGATCGCAGGGCAGCTTGCCCTGGCGCCCGCGGTGCTGCTGGTCGGGGTCCTGCTGGTTGGCTGGGTGGCGGGCCGGCGCGTGCGGCGCCGGGCCGAGCGCCTGGCCGCCGCCGAGGAGCGTCGCTTCAACTTCCTCTTCGACGTCCTCCAGGGCCTGAACACGCTGAAGCTTCTCGGCGCCGAACCGCTGCTCGAGCGGCGTTACGAGCGGCTGCAGGGCACCACGGCCGAACTGCGGCGCGAGCTGACGGGCGCCTTGGCGGCGGCGCAGGAAGGCGGCCTGCTGTTCGCCCATCTCGCCACCATCGGCACCGCCGCCTGGGGCTGCCTGATGGTCCTGGATGGGCAGCTCACCGTCGGCGGCCTCAGCGCCTGCGTCATGCTGGCCGGACGCTCGATGCAGCCGCTGCTCGGCGGCATCGCGCTCTGGGTACGTTGGCAGACGCTCGCGGATGCAAGGCGGCGGGTTGCCGAGCTGGAGTTGCTGCCTCAGGAAGCGCGCCCTGGGCTGCCACCCCTGCGCGTCCACGCAGGCGCCATAAGCCTGAGCGGCATCCGTTTCGGCCCGCTGCTCGGCGGCGGCCATCTGTTCGACAGCCTGTCGCTGGACGTCGCGGCCGGCGAGTTCCTCGGCATCACCGGCCCGAACGGCAGCGGCCGGTCGGCGCTGCTGCGGCTGATCGCCGGGGAGCTGCAGCCGGAAGCCGGCACCGTTCGGGTGGATGGGCAGGATCTGGCGCGGCACGACCATCTGGCCGCGCGCCGCGCCATTGCGCTGGTGCCGCCGGATCCCGCGCTGGTCGCCGGGACCCTGCTCGAGAACCTGACGCTGGACGAGCCGGGCCTGGAACTGCCCGCCATGGAGCTTGCCACGGCGCTGGGCCTGGACAGCGTGGCGGCCGCGCTGCCCGGCGGCTGGCACACGCCCGTCGGCGCCGGCGGCATGCCGCTGCCGCGCGGCGTGATCCAGCGCATCGGCCTGGTGCGCGCCCTGGCGTGCCGCCCGCGCATCCTGTTGCTGGACGACGTCACCTCGCAGCTCGACGCCGATGGCGATGCGCGGCTCGGCCGGCTGCTCGCGCAGCTGCGCGGCGGCGTGACGATCCTGCTGGTCAGCCATCGCCCGTCCGCCCTGTCGCGCGCGGACCGCGTGCTGCGCATCGCCAACGCCCGGCTGGAGCCGGCGGCATGAACGCCTTCGTCCAGCCGCAGCTTGCCGAGCCGGCAGCCGGCTCGGCCCGCCGGCCGCCAGGGCTGATCCATGTCGCGCATCCGCTCGGCCTCGAGGAGACGGACCTGACGCGCTGCCTCGCCGCGCTGCTCGGGCTGCTCGGCTGGCAGGGCGGGCCCGAGGAGATCCTCGCCGCCCTGCCGCATGCCGTGGCGCGGCCGGACCTCACCGACATCCGCAACGCGCTGGCGCGGCTTGGCCATCCCACCCGACCGCAGCGTCTGCGCGCCGGCACGCTCGACCTGCGCTGCCTGCCCGCCCTGCTGCTGCGCCGCGGCCAGCCTGCCGTCATCCTCTACCGCGGCGCCGCCGGCGACCTGCTGCTGTTCGACGGCGCCAGCGGGCTGACACGCGCCGCCCAATCCCGAAGCCTGGCCGGCACGCTCTACGTCCCGGTGCCGCCGGATCCGCCACGCCCGCGCGAGAGCTGGGTCGGCGCTGTCGCACGGCGGTTCGCGCCAGCCCTTCCGCTGCTCCTCGGCCTCTCCACGCTCGTCACGCTGCTCGGGCTCGCGGTGCCCATCTTCACCATGCTGGTCTTCGATATCGTCGTGACCGGGCGGCAGGTCGACGCGCTGGGCATGCTGCTGGCCGGCGTGCTGCTCGCGGTGGTGGGCGAGGTCGGCGTCCGCGCGCTGCGGCAGCGGGCGCTGGCGCGCATCGGGGAACGTCTGGACCGGCTCGTACCGGACGCCATCTTCGGCCAGCTGCTGGCGCTGCCGGCCGCGCTGGTGGAGCGTGCCGGCACGGCGGCGCAGGTGTCCCGCCTGCGGGATTTCGCCGGCATCCGGGAAATGCTGACCGGCGCCTTCGCGCTGGCGGTGCTGGACCTGCCATTCACGCTGCTGGTGCTGGCGCTGCTTCTCGCGCTCGGCGGATGGATCGCGGCGGTGCCCGTGCTGGCCGCGCTGGCCTTCGCGCTGCTGTTCCTGGCCACGCGCGGTGCCGCGCAGCGGGCGATCAATGCCGCGTCGCAGGCTGGCCAGGCCCGGGAGGTCCTGGCCATCGAGCTGCTCGAGGCGCACCGGACGCTCCGGCTTGCAGGCGCATCGGAACGCTGGGTCGCGGGCTATGCCGGCGCGGCTGCGGCGGCGGCGCTGGCCTCCGCCCGCGCCGGCGCGCTGAATGCGCGCATCACCTCGGCTGCGCAGGCGATCGTGTCGCTCTCCGGTCTCGCCGCGATCTCGATGGGCGTCGGCGCCGTGCTGGCTGAGGCGATGTCGCCGGGCGCGCTGATCGCGGGGATGATGCTCATCTGGCGGGTGCTCACGCCGATGCAGGGCGCCTTCCTGATGCTCTCCCGCTGGGAACAGACGCGCGCCTCCATCCGCCAGGTGGACGGGATGATGGCGCTGGAGACCGAACGCCCGGCCCGGCAGCGCGCATTGATGGCGGAGCCAGCGCATGGCGGCGTGGTGTTCCACCGCGTCGCCCTTCGCTACCTGTCCCAGGCGGAACCGGTGCTGGCCGGCACCAGCTTCGTGATCCGCCCTGGCGAGGTCGTGGCCGTGACCGGCGGGGACGGGGCAGGCAAGTCGTCGCTGCTCAAGCTCGTGGCCGGGCTCTACCGGCCGCAGGCCGGCGTCGTGCGCGTCGGCGGCCATGACGTGCGCGCCTATGATCCGGCGGTGCTGCGCCGCGCCGTGGCCTATGTGCCGCAGACCCCTCAGATGCTCTATGGCACCATCGCGCAGAACCTGCGCCTGGCCGCGCCGGATGCGACCGAGGACGCGCTGCGGCGCGCCTGCGCGGAGGCGCATGCGCTCGCGGCCATAGAAGCCCTGCCGCACGGCCTGGAGACGCGGCTCGGCGACAATGCCGGCGGCAATCTGCCGCGCAGCCTGCTGGTGCGGCTGTGCCTGGCGCGCGCCCTGCTGCGCGACGCGCCGGTGCTGCTGCTGGACGAGCCGGTGGCCGGCCTCGACGAGACGGCGGCCGCTGCCTTTGCCGCCGTCATTGGCGCGCGACGCGGCCGCGCCACCATCCTGATGGCGACCCACCGGCCCAGCCACATGCGACTTGCCGACCGCGTGCTGCGCATCGCCGACGCAACGGTGGAAGAGGTGCCGCCGCCCGGCGCCGCGCCATCCGCCGCGCCGCTCCGCCTGCCCGTGTTCAAGCACGCCGGACGCCCGACATGAGCCGCATCCTCGCCCTGCCCGAACCCACCCGCGCGCCGCGGCCGGACCGCCACATCCTCGCCCTGGAGGAGGTGCGGCTGACGGGGGCGGAGCGCGCGACCATCCTCGGCACCGCGGCGCTGGTCGCCGCCTTCCTCGTCTGGGCGGGCCTGACGCGCCTGCCGGAGATCGCCGTCGCGCCGGGCCAGGTCGAGACATCCGTGGCGGCCGCGCCGGCGCAGCATCTCGAGGGCGGCATCGTCGAGGCGGTTCTCGTGCGCGAAGGCGACGTCGTGACGGAAGGTCAGCCGCTGCTGCGCCTGCAGGATGCCGCGCCGCGCGCTGAGCTCGGCCAGATGCGCGTGCGCCTGACCGCGCTGCGCCTGCAGGCCGAACGGCTGGCGGCGTTGGCAGCCGGCGGCGCGCTGCCGCCGGCCGCGCCGGGGTTC
>NZ_JAPSMD010000143.1 GCF_027856955.1 Falsiroseomonas oryzae
GCAAAGGTCGCGGAAGCCGCCGCCAGGTCGCCCGCGCCGACCTGCGCGATCGCCGCCAGCACCAGCGGCGGCGCGGCGTTCGCCATGCCGAGCAGCGCCGCCTGCGCCGAGGCCGTCGCCCCCACATAGTCGCGCGCGGCGAACTGCGCGAAACCCAGCGCGCAAAGCATCTCGTTACGCGCGGGGTCACGCGGGCTGCGGCGCAGCGCGGCCTCCGCGAGCGGCACGCCGCGCGCAGGCTCGCCGTGAAGCGCCTCGTTCAGGCTGAGCCAGGCCAACGTGACCGCGCAGTTCGGATTGAGGTCATGCGCATGCCGCAGCGCCGCCAGGCCCGCGGCCTGGTCCTGCGCCATGAAGGCCAGCAGGCCCTTTTGCCGCCAGGCGTGGTGGTCCTGCGCATCCAGCCCGATCGCCGCATCCGCCGCGTCGCGGCCGGCGGCGACGGTGGCGGCGAAGTCCTTGGTCGTGCCGTGATAGGCATGCCACCAGGCGACGGCCGCCAGCACCCGCTGCGCCAGGCCACAGGACGGGTCGGCCGTCAGCGCCTCGCGCGCCAGCGCCGCCGCGCGGTCGCGCGGTGCCGTATCGAAGGCCATCTCGCCGGCCGACATCACCGCCCATGCGGACTGCGCGAGGCCGTAGGCGCCGACGTCCGCCGGCGGCGTGCGACGCAGTCGGAGCGACTCGGCCCCATCGATCTGCGGCGCCAGTGCGGCGACGATTCCCGCGGCGATGCGCGTCTGGACGGCGAAGGGATCGTCGAGTTGCCCGTCGAAGTTCTCTGCCCAGGCATGGCCGCCCAGCGTGGCGTCGATCAGCTGCGCCGTCGCGCGCAGGCGTCCGGCGGCAATGCGCACGCTGCCCTCGACAACGTAGCGCACGCCCAGGGCCCTCGCCACGACGCGCACGTCCCGCGCCTGGCCGCGCCAGGCGAAGGCGGAATTGCGTGCCACCACGAAGAGGTCTCGGAATCGCGACAGCTCCGTCGTGACATCCTCGACGATACAGTCCGCGAGCCAGGCCCAGGCTGCGTCGTCGCCGAGATCGGCGAAGGGCAGGACCACCACGGACGGCCTGTCCGGCGGTTCCGGCTCATTCTCGACGGCTGCAGCGGCGCGCACGGCATGGCCGAACCTCAGGCCACGGCCGGGGATGGTGAGCACGGCATCGCGCCCGAGCAACTGGCGCAGCGTCGCGACCTGGACGTTCAGGTTGTTGTCGCCGACGACCACATCGCCCCAGACCGCCAGCATGACCTCGTCGCGGCCGAGGACGCGGCCGGCATTGGAGACGAGATGCAGCAGCAGGTCGTAGGCGCGCGCGCCCAGCGCCAGCGGCACGCCGCCGCGCAGCACCTGCCGCAGCGATGGCCGCAGGACGCAATCCTGGAAGTGAAAGGCTTCGACGCTCAAGGATCGCCCCCAGGGGCTCGGGTAAGGGTTGGGCTGCTGGAAGCCCCATCCCGATCGGATCTTCGTCCGACATTCGTAGTGCACGACAGATCGGGTTGCTACGGCATTGGCGGCGGGACGTCAGAGCGCCGGTGGTTGCGTCCCGGGTGGTGGTTTAGGAGAAGAGGAGTGCGGGGCGCGAAGCGAAGCCCCTGGCTGAGCGGAGCGGAGGGCCCCGGGCGGCCACCGCGGTGATCCTCGGTAGGGTTGGGTTGCTGAGAGCGACAACCCCTGACCTTGGACCGGCCACGATGACCGACGACAAGATCGCGCTTCGCGAGATGCTGGGTTGAACACCAAAGGCGTTCGACGGGCTTCGACGCCACCTTCCTTCGGGAGATGATCGGCTTCGCCGCACACCGCAACGGCTACCGCGAGCGCGACCGGCAGACCCGGGTCGGCACCGTCGAGCTGGTCGGACGCAGTGCGTCGGGCCCCGTCACTCCGGCGCGGCTCCTATTCTCCGGCCTTCCTCGAGCCCCGCCGGACGGCGGAGAAGCCCGGCGCGACGCCAGCCGACCGGGAGCGGCTTGAACGGCTGCGCGCGCGGCTGCTCGGCGCGCGCAAGCTGGTGTTGTCCAGCGAGGAAATTGAATGGCTCGACGGGCTGTGGCGGGCGGCGCACGGCGCCTGAGAACAAGAGGGTAAGCCAACCGATTTCGGATTAACTGGATGCGGCCGAAGCGGCTACTTCGGTTGCCCTTGCAGCGGTCGCGGTGGCGCTACGGCGTTCGTGTCAAACGGCGTTCGGACGGCTGCGCCGTCGAAAGGGCGCCTCCCGCCCGCCATACGATTGATGCAGGCCAACATCGCACTTGTTGCCGCGTTGCTTCCGGTCAGATTGATGCGCCAGCTTCCTTCGTTGCCAGTGTGAAAAACTAGCCTCCCTTCACTGGCGAGCCGAAATGCGCTCCAGAAATTTTCCGATCCTCTTGCAGAAAAAGCGATTTGCACATTGGCCGGCAAGTTGCCTCTGCGCGGATACCCTCTCGCATTGAGCGGTGCAGAGCGGTAGGTTCCGCCGAATTCAAATGCTACACGAACAGGAACTTCTTCTGGTATATTCCAGCCCTCGTCGAATACGTGGACGTCAAAGCCGGCCGCCCCTTCGAAATACTTGATGTGTAGCGATCTCTCTCGGCCTTCTGAGGATATCCCGCAAACGGGAGTGCCGTTGTTGCTTCGACCTTCGTAGGCTCGCCACAGGCCGAAGCGTCCTATCTCGTAGGTCTGCGCTTGCGCAGTCGCGCAGGAGGCAAGCGCAACAAGGATGGCTGTTAAACCACGCTTGACAGCACGCATCGCCCGACCGCCCCGCTCCCAACCTTTTCGTCACGAAATGGTATCGTCTTGGCCTAGAGAGTAAAGCGGCTAAGGCACGCTTGCCCGAGCCAAGATCGCGCATGGGGACATCATTGGGGGGCTTCGGATCAGGAAGATTAGGGTGGCGAGCGACGGTGGAGGGCTGCCGGTCCCTCGTGCTGGACGTGAACGCGATCATGCGCGCGGTCCATGCCGCGCCCGGCTGGCGACCGATGGCGCCTGGCGACGCCGCGAAGGTCGGCCCGATCCGCTGGTTCTGGACGCGGCGTGGCGAGGCAGAGCCATGGGCCGAGGTTTGCATCACGCTCGACCTGCGGGCCGACAGGGGGCACGCCCGGCTGCAATTCGACGTGGATCATGCGAGCCGCCGCACCGGCCCACAGAACCAGCGCGTGGACCTGCTGACAACGCCGTGCCGCTTCGGCGGCGTGCGGTGGTGGTGGCAGTGCCCGGCGACCGGCCGGCGCTGCGCCAAGCTGTATCTGCCGAACGGCGGGACGCTGTTCCTGAGCCGCGGGCCGGGCGCCTATCGGCTTGCCTATGCCTCGCAGAACGGCAGCGCGCTGGACCGCAGCCATGCCCGCCTGGCGCGGCTGCATCGTCGCCTGGGTGGGCAATACGACCACGCTGACGCGCCACTGCCCCACCGGCCGAAATGGATGCGGCGCCAGACCTACGAACGCCTATGGGCCGAATGGGAGGCGCAGATGGAGCGGCACGACGAGGTGTGGCTGGCGGGTGTGGCGCGGCTCCTGGCGCGGGCGGACTGAACGGCCACCGCCGGACGAGCAATATTGGACCCTGTATTGGACCCTGCCCAACCACCACCGACTAACGCTTTGAAAAAGCTGGCGTCCCATAGGGGATTCGAACCCCTGTTGCCGCCGTGAGAGGGCGGTGTCCTAGGCCTCTAGACGAATGGGACCCAAGGCCTTCCGCCGATGGCACAGGCCCCGGCGGCGAGGCGCGCTGTTTAGTCCCGGCGGGCCGCGGGATCAAGCCGGGCGTGACGGCTATTCCTCGCCGCGTCGCGCCGACCCGTGCGACACGCGTCAGAACAGTGCCGGACCGCCTCCCAGTCCCGCGCCCATTTTCGCCGCCAGGCGAAAGGCCGCCCGCAGGACACGCACGGCTTCTCCGGCAGATGCGGCTTGCGATGCGCCATGCCCGCGCCTCACTCCGCCGCCCGCAACTCGCCCAGCACGCGGCCGCGCCGCGGATCGACCAGCAGCACCCGTTCCCCGTCCGGCCGCGCCACCAGCACCGCCAGGCGGCCCTCGCTCGGCGCCACGCCCAGGATCCGCGTCCCGGCCGGCTGGCCGAGATGCCGCTGGCCGAGCGAGGCGGACTCGTCGCCACCCCCGACCCGCTGGACGATCGCCACCGCCAGGCCCACGGTGCCGAGCACGATCAACACCCCCATCACCCCGACAAGCCACTTGAGCGCCGCCACCCCACCCCCCGCCGGATCCATGCCCGAGGCCGAGCTGCGCGAGGCCGTCGCGCCGCCCGAGGCGGCCGGCACCCGCGCCGACCGTTTCCTCGCCGGCGCCCTTGAGGGCCTTTCGCGGTCCCGGGTCAAGGCGCTGATCGAAGCCGGCCTCGCCAGCCGCGACGGCGCGACGCTGACCGACCCGGCCGAATCGGTGCGCGCCGGGGCCCGCTACGCCATCCGCATCCCGCCCGCCGTCGCCGCCGCGCCCACGCCGCAGGCGATCCCGCTGGCCATCCTGTTCGAGGATCGCGACCTGATCGTGATCGACAAGCCGGCTGGGCTTGTTGTGCACCCCGCGCCGGGCAACCAGGACGGCACGCTGGTCAATGCCGTGCTGGCCCATGCCGGGGAGGAACTGTCCGGCATCGGCGGAGAGGCGCGGCCGGGGATCGTCCACCGCCTCGACAAGGACACCTCCGGCGTCATGGTCGTGGCGAAGACGGAGCGCGCGCACACCGCGCTCTCCGCCGCCTTCGCCAGCCGCGACCTGGACCGGGAATACCTGGCCCTGGCCTGGGGACTGCCCGCCGCCAGCGCGGGGCAGGTCGAGGCGCCGATCGGCCGCCACCCCACCGACCGCAAGCGCATGGCGGTGGTTGCCCGGGGCGGCAAGCCGGCGCTGACAAGCTGGCGGCTGGAGCGCGGCTACGGCGCGGCCGCCAGCCTGCTGCGCTGCCGGCTGGCCACCGGGCGCACCCATCAAATCCGCGTTCACCTGGCCCATATCGGCCATCCGATCGTCGGCGACCCGGTCTATCTGCGCCGCACCCCGGCCGCGGCGCGGCTGCTGCCGGAGGGACTGCGCGACGCGCTGCTGGCCTTCCCGCGGCAGGCCCTGCATGCCGAGAGCCTCGGATTCCGCCATCCCGTCACCGGCCAGGCGCTGTCCTTCCGCGCCCCGCCCCCGCCCGACATGGCCGCCCTTCTGGCCAGGCTGGAGGCCACGGTGCCCGGCCGGTGACGCCGGGCATGTGACCAAAGGTTACAGGACGTAAACCGACCTTGCAGGTCGGTTTTTCTGGACCTCCCCCTTCAATTGCGCTATACGAATGCCAACCACGCTGGAAGGGTGCCGCTTGCACCCTGCCTGCCCGGGACCGCAACGGTCCCGCGGACAAGATGCCCCCGACCATCCTCTCCCCGTCGTGACCGGGGGGAGCGGAGCCGGGGAGGGCCCGGAAGGCGTTGGCGGACCACGAAGGCCGCACCTGACCCCGCCGTCACGGGGGGTGAAGGGCGGCGCAGGAGGCAGATGCCCTTATGGCTTCCAGCATGTCCATTCCGATGGCCCCGGAGGGCAACCTCGCTCGCTACCTCCAGGAAATTCGGAAGTTCCCGATGCTCACCGCCGAGGAAGAGTACCAGCTCTCCAAGCGGTGGAAGGACGAAGGCGACGAGCAGGCCGCCCACAAGCTGGTCACGTCGCATCTGCGACTCGTCGCGAAGATCGCCATGGGCTACCGCGGCTACGGGCTGCCGGTCGGTGAGCTGATCTCCGAAGGCAATGTCGGCATGATGCAGGCGGTGAAGCGGTTCGACCCGGACCGCGGCTTTCGCCTGGCCACCTACGCCATGTGGTGGATCCGCGCCGCCATCCAGGAATACATCCTGCACAGCTGGTCGCTCGTGAAGATGGGCACGACCGCCGCGCAGAAGAAGCTGTTCTTCAACCTGCGCCGCCTCAAGGGCCAGATGAGCGCGCTGGAGGAAGGCGACCTCAAGCCCGAGCAGGTCGAGAAGATCGCCAAGGCGCTGCAGGTCCCCGAGCAGGACGTGATCAGCATGAACCGGCGCCTCGCCTCGCCGGACAACAGCCTGAACGCCCCCGTCCGCGCCGACAGCGAGGGCGAGTGGCAGGACTGGCTGGTGGACGACAGCGAGAGCCAGGAAACCGAGCTGGCCGAGCGGCAGGACATGTCCAACCGCCGCCAGCTGCTGGGCGAGGCGCTCAAGACGCTGAACGACCGCGAGCGCCACATCCTGATCGAGCGCCGCCTGAAGGACGAGCCGACGACGCTCGAGGAGCTCTCGCAGCAGTACAACATCAGCCGCGAGCGCGTCCGCCAGATCGAGGTCCGCGCCTTCGAGAAGCTGCAGAAGAGCATGAAGACCCAGATCGTCGAGCGCAGGCTCGCGGTCGGATAAGCCTTCCCCCGCCCTCTTCTCCCTCCCCCGCCATGCGGGGGAGGGTCGGGGTGGGGGCCCGACCACCCTGTCATCACCCGCGCACCACCACTCCCCACCCGCCTCCATTCACCCCGCCAATAACCCCACCCCGTCCGGTTCCATTGGAAGCGCGCTCCCTGCCCCGCCATCTTGCCGGCAGACGCAAGGAGCCAACGCCATGTCCGCCACCCTCGACGCCCCGCGCCAAGCCCCGCCGCGCGCCACCGCGCCCACGGGCCTGCGAATCGGCCACGTCCACCTCAAGGTGGCCGACCTGGACCGCGCGCTGGCCTTCTGGCGTGACGTGATCGGGCTGGAGGAGCAGCAGCGCATGGGCAGCCAGGCGGTCTTCCTCTCCGCCGACGGCTACCACCACCACATCGCGCTCAACACCTGGGAAAGCGCCGGCGGCAGCCCGCCGCCCTTCGGCACCACCGGCCTGTTCCACGTCGCGCTGCTCTACCCCGACCGCGCCAGCCTCGCGCAGGCGCTGAAGCGCCTGGTCCAGGCCGGGTATCCGCTGGAAGGCGCCTCCGACCACGGCGTGTCGGAAGCGCTCTACCTCCGCGACCCCGACGGCAACGGGGTGGAGTTGTATCGCGACCGCCCGGCGGAGGACTGGCCGCGCGACGCCGCCGGCAACCTCGCCATGGTCACGCGCCGGCTGGACGTGAAGGCGCTGCTGGCCGAAGCGGCGTAGCGCCGCGAGCGGGAGGGGCGCTCGTCCCTCCCGCTTCGCTAGGGCCGCACCGGCACGTAGGACGCCATCTTGCCGGGGTTCAGCAGACCGTGCGGGTCCACCTCGGCCTTGAAGCCCAGCTGGTCACCCGGCACGCGCTTGTGCCGGCTGCCATCCTCCACCGTGCTGACATGCGGGTTCGCCACGGGGATGCCGGCCGCCTCATGCGCGGCGATGATCTCGTCCAGCCTGGCGCGCGCGGCCGCGTCCTCCGCGGGCAGGCGCAGCAGATGCGTGCCGTTCGCCGCCACCTCGCCCTCGTAGAGGATGAAGCAGAGGTGGATCGGCATCTCCCGCCCGCCGAAATGCCGCCAGGACCATTCCACGCAGTCCAGCAGCCGGCCGGGCACGTTGAGCATCTGGATGTAGGTCACGCTGCGATCGACCTTGCGCGCGTGCAGCGTGGTGTGCCCCCAGGCGCATTCGTACACCGGCGTCGCCTCGGGGTCGGCTTCCCGCGCGCGGCTGCCGGCCCACAGCGTCACGCGGCCCCGATGCGCGGCCATCAGCGCGGCGAAGGCAGCCTCCGCCTCGGCCGGCAGCATGGCGATCAGGATATGCGCGCCGGCCGGCACCGCGTGCTGCCCGAGCGCCAGCGGCAGGCCGATCGCCGCGGTGTCCTCCAGCACGTCGCAGAACTTCGCGCCGAGCCCGCTGCGCGCCAGCGCATCGCCCGCGCGCGCGCAATCCATGAAGTCCGCGAAAGCGACCACGGCGTCGCGCCAGTCGCGATGCGGCGCCAGCGGCACCTCCACCTCCGTCACGATGCCCGTGCTGCCATAGGTGCGGTTCACCAGGTTGCAGTCGGCGTCGCGCAGCTCCAGCACGCGGGGCGTCTCCTCCAGCGTGACCACGCGCGCGCCCTGCATGTTGCCGGGCTCCCGCAGCCCGCCCCAGAGCAGGCTGCCGATGCCGCCGGAGCCGCCGCAGAAGAAGCCGCCGAGGGTTGCCATCCGCTTGGTGGAGGGGTGGATGCGCAGCTCCGCCCCCACCGCCAGCGCGGCTTCCTCCGCGGCCATCATGCGGATGCCCGCCTGCGCGCGCAGGCCCTTCACAGGATTGGCGAAGACCACCTTGTCCAGAGCGGTCATGTCCAGCAGCACGCCGCCCTGTTCCGGCACGCCCTGGCCGTAGGTGCCAGTGCCGGCGCCGTGCAGCGTGACGGGGATGCGCAGCCGCGCGCAGGCGCCGGCCAGCGCGATCACCTCCGCCTCGTCGCGCGGGATCGCGACGACGTCGGCGGCCTTGCTGCGCAGCTGGCGGTCCAGGATCGGGCTGAACCAGAAGAAGTCGCGCGAGCGCTGGCGCACCAGGGCGCGGTCCTCGATCAGCGCCAGGCCCGGCAGGGCGGCCTTCAGCGCGGCGATGTCGTGCGGGCGGTGCGGGCTCTCGGGCATGGCGCCGATGTGGCCCGCCCCGGGCGGCCGCGGCAAGACCGATCCTGCGGGCACCGGGGCGGCCTTCCGGGCGGCCTGCCCCGCGCCGCGGCATGCCGGCCGCGCCGCTGCCCAGCGCGGCCGCAATCCGGCTGGACAGATGCGGGCGGCCTCGCTACGTTAGGAATTCGGTCTTATACAACACCGCCGCTCTTTGACCCCGTGAATCCGACCGCATCCCGTCCACCGGATGGTCCCGGGGAATTTGTCCGAAGCGTGCGACGCCCCTCCGCGCCAAAGCGGTAAAGCGGCAAAGCGATAAAGCGTGCAGTCAGCCGCGCGGCGGCGTGCGCGCCCCCTCACCGAGCGCGCGCTGCATCAGCACGCTGTCCACCCAGCGCTCGTGCTTCCAGCCGACGGCCGGCAGTATGCCCACCATCTCGAAGCCGCAGGCCCGGTGCAGCCCGATCGAGGGCGCATTGCCGGAATCGCCGATGACCGCGACCATCAGCCGCAGGCCCTGCGCCGTGCAGCGCGCCACCAGCGCCTCCAGCAGCGCCCGGCCCACGCCGCCGCCCTTCGCATCCTTGTCGACATAGACCGAGTTCTCGCAGGCGAAGCGATAGGCCGGCCGCGTGCGCCAGTGCGAGGCATAGGCATAGCCCAGCACGCGCCCGCCCTCGCCCTCCGCCACGATGTACGGAAAGCCGGCCGCGAGCACCGCGTCGCGGCGCCGCGCCAACTCCGCCGGGGCGGGCGGCTCCAGCTCGAAACTGGCCAGGCCCGTCGCGACCCAATGGCCATAGATCGCCGCGATGGCCGGGATGTCGGCCTCGCGGCAGTCGCGGATCGTCAGGGACGTCATGGCGCCAGCATGCCATCGCGCCGCATGGTCGCCAACGCGGCGCGGTGCCGCTTTCCCCCGTGACGACGCGCGGAAGCCATCGTTATCTTGGCGCAACGCCCACCGCGCCGGGAGAGCCGATGTTCACCACGAAGCTGCTACGCGCCAGCCAGCTGCAGGAGGCCGACATCCTGCTGAAATACATCCCGGCCGGAAGCTTCATCAGCAATGCGATCGGCCTGGGCCAGGCCTTCGAGGGCACCATCAAGCGCCACGGCCTGAGCGAGTTCGAGGCCACCTATGGCATCGATCCGACGCGCTTCTCCCACGCCGCGCTGGTGATGGGGCCGGACGAGATCTTCGAATTCGACGAGGGCTCCGGCATCCTCGACATCATGAAGTTCAAGGGAGCCGGCGTGGTGAACAGCTCCACGCGGGATCCCTCGCGCGCCGGCAATTCCTACCTCGTCATCCGCAGCCGCAACCGGGAGCTGGCGCGCCGCGCCTGGCGCAAGGCACTGACGGTGAAGTCCTTCGCAGCGACTTCGAAGACGGCGTCCTATGGCCTGCGCAAGCTCGCGATCCGCACGATCTTCGGCTACAAGGGCCCGTCGATGAGCGACCAGCACATCCGCGAGGAGCTGGCCAAGCTGCGCGGCGAAGAGAGCGAGTGGGGCATGACCCACCGCGCCAACTTCTTCTGCTCGCACTTCGTGACCTTCGTGTATCTCTGGGCGGCGCACGAGATGTCGAAGCTCTCGGCCGGCGGCCAGGGCTGCGAATGGCTGCTCGGCATCGACCAGTGCCGCATCTCGCCCGCCGAGCTCTGCATGCGCCTGTTCCGCGAGGGCGGCGGCAATTTCGAATGCGTCGGCGGCTTCGCCCCCTCCCTCGCGTGAGGCGCCGGCCTCAGCCGAATCCCTTGCCGGCCTTGCGATAGGCCTCGCGCGGGGGCGCGAAGATGTCGAGCACGCGGCAGCCTTCAGGGCCCGCGCGCATGGTGTGCGGCACGCCGCCCGGCGTGCGCCAGAAATCGCCCTTGCGGACCTCGATCTCCTCGCCGCCCTGGATGCGCACCGCGCTGCCCTCCAGCAGCACGCCCCACTGCTCCTCCGGGTGGTCGTGCAGCGTGCCCATCGCACCCGGCGCGATGGTGACGACGGAGAGCATCGCGTGCTCGCCCGGGAAGATGCGCGTGGTGACGCCCGGCGCGAGCTCCCGCGCCAGGCCCTGCGTCAGGTCGTCCAGGTTGTGGAACTCGTCGCGCTGGCTCGTCATCGTCATCGCTTCCTCATCGCAAGAGTCGGAGGTGGCAGTCGGCGAAGCCGGCTGAGCGCCCGAATGGGCGCCGCCGCCAGTGCGGCGAGCCAAGGCCGCGGAGCGGCCGCCCGGCGCTCGAGGGCACAAGAAGGCGGGATGATGCCGACGCAGTCGGCATCATCCCGCGAACGGGTCGCGCAGCACGATGGTGTCGTCGCGCTCGGGGCTCGTGCTCAGCAGCACCACCGGCGCCTCCACCAGCTCCTCGATCCGGCGGATATACTTCACCGCCTCGGCCGGCAGCTCCGCATAGCTGCGCGCGCCCTTGGTGGAGCCGGGCCAGCCCGGGATCTCCTCGAAGACCGGCTCGGCCGCCTCCTGCGCGGCGATCGAGGCCGGCAGGCGCTTCACCACCTCGCCGCCGATCCGGTAGCCGGTGCAGATCTTCAGCATCGGCAGCCCGTCCAGCACGTCGAGCTTGGTCAGCACCAGCCCGTCCACGCCGCCCACCTTCACGGCCTGGCGCACCATCGCGGCGTCGAACCAGCCGCAGCGGCGCGGCCGGCCCGTGACGGTGCCGAACTCCCGCCCGCGCTCGCCCAGCAGCCGGCCGGTGTCGTCGTGCAGCTCCGTCGGGAAGGGCCCGCTGCCGACGCGCGTGGTGTAGGCCTTGGCGATGCCGAGCACGTAGCCGATGCGCCCGGGCCCGACGCCCGCGCCCGCCGCCGCATTGCCCGCGACGGTGTTGGACGAGGTGACATAGGGATAGGTGCCGTGGTCCACGTCCAGCATCACGGCCTGCGCGCCCTCGAACAGCACGCGCTTGCCCTCGTGATGCGCCGCCTCCAGCCGCTCCCACACCGGCTCGGCGAAGGGCAGCAGCTTCGGCGCCAGCTCCAGCAGGCGATCCAGCAGCGCCTGCTTCTCGAAGGTCGGCGCGCCGAGGCCCTTCAGCAGCGTGTTGTGGTGCAGCAGCAGCTCGTCCAGCTTGCGCGACAGCACCTCGGGCTCCGCCAGGTCGCACAACCGGATCGCGCGGCGCGCCACCTTGTCCTCGTAGGCCGGGCCGATGCCGCGGCCGGTGGTGCCGATCTTGTTCTCGCCGCGCGCCGTCTCCCGCGCCTTGTCCAGCGCGGGGTGCAGGGGAAGGATCAGCGGCACGTTCTCCGCGATGCGCAGGTTCTCCGGCCCGACCTTCAGGCCCTGCTCCGTGACCTTGGCGATCTCCACCAGCAGGTGCTCGGGGTCCAGCACCACGCCGTTGCCGATCACGCCTAGCTTGCCGCGCACCACCCCGCTCGGCAGCAGCGACAGCTTGTAGGTCTGGTTGCCGACCACCAGCGTGTGGCCGGCATTGTGGCCACCCTGGAAGCGCACCACCACGTCGGCGCGGCTGGCCAGCCAGTCCACCACCTTGCCCTTGCCCTCGTCGCCCCACTGGGCCCCGATGACGGCGACATTCGCCATGTGGCGTTACTCCTTCACCGGACGCAGCGCGCCGGCCGCGTCGAGGATGTGCGTGCAGCGCAGGCTGGCAGGCGTGTCGGCCGCGGAGAGCTGCGCCAGCGTGGCGACGCCCTGCGCGCGCAGCGCGCGTGCCGCGGCGGCATCGGCGCCGAGCGGGACGAAGACGCGCCGGCGCGGCGCCG
>NZ_JAPSMD010000144.1 GCF_027856955.1 Falsiroseomonas oryzae
CAGGGCCGCGCGTGGCGCCGGCGACGGACAGCGCCAGGTTGGCCGCGATGGTCGTGGTGCCGGCGCCGCCACGGGCGCCGCAGACCGCGACGACGCGCCCGCCGCGGCCGCCCGAGTCGCGCTCCACCACGGCACCGGCGATCGCCGGCCCGAACAGGCGCGCCACGTGGTCGCGGGTCAGCGGCTTGTAGATGTATTCGTGCACGCCGAAGTCGTGCGTCAGGCGGCGGTAGAGCGGCAGGTCATCCCGGTCGCCGACCACCAGCACGCGCACGTCCGGCTCGCAGACCGCGGCCAGCCCGTCGAGCGCAGGCGTCGGGTCCTCCATGCCGGAGACATCGACGATCAGCACATGCGGCGTCGCCTCGCGCTCCATCGCGCGGGCCGCGGTGGTGACGCCGCCGCGGCGGATCTGCAGTTCCTCGACCAGCGGACCGAGGCCGCCACGCAGCGCGGCCTCGCTCTGCTCGTCGGTGACGAAGGCGACGACCTGCGGACGGCCGGCGCCGGCGGTCTCGGCCCCCGTGCGGGGCGCGACGCTAGCGCCGGACATTGGTGCCCACCGGCGGCGGAAGGGCGGAGACGCCGGTCTGCACGGCGGTGCCGCGGCCGGCCACGGTGGTGCCGTCCTCGCCAGGCGCGGAGGGGAAGCCGAGCCGGGCAGCGGCCATCGCCGCGGCCTCGCCGCGCGTCGGCGTCAGCGGCGCCTGGCCGCGCTGCAGGTCCGCGGGGTTGGCGACCATGGCGCGCAGGTTCGCCTCGTTCACCCCGCGCGACTGCCAGGTACCTGGTGCCTCGTAGGGTTCGTAGGCGCAGCCGGTACCCGCCAGCAGCAGCGGCACCCAGAGCAGCGAGGATCGCTTCGGCATGCGGGTCACCCTTGTCATTCGACGCGGAAGCCGAGGCCGGCGGGCAGCGGCGGGACGGCGGGGCCGCCCTCGCGGATCTGCCGCTGGCGCAGGATGCGCTCGAGGCTGGTGGCGGGGCGGAAGCCGTCCGTCGGCGCGGCCAGCGCCGTGGGGTCGGAGACCGGCTGCACGAGGTAGGGCGTGACGATGATCACCAGCTCCGTCTCGCGCCGCTGGAAGCGGTCGGAGCGGAACAGCGCGCCGAGCACGGGCACGTCGCCGAGACCGTTGATGCCCTCCTGCGTCTGCAGCGTGTTGCGCTGGAGGAGGCCCGCGATGGCGAAGCTCTGCCCGCTGCCGAGCTCGATCGTGGTCTCGGCCCGGCGCACCGCCAGCGCCGGGATGCGCAGCGTTCCGCCGAGGGTCGGCAGGCTGATCGCACCCTGCTCGCTCAACTCGCTCACCTCGGGCCGGACCCGCAGCGTCAGGCGGTCGTTGGCCAGCACGGTCGGCACGAAGGCCAGGCTGACGCCGAAGGGCTTGAACTCGATGGTGACGGTGGTCGCGTTGTTGGTGCCGGAGCCGGCGACCGGGATCGGGAACTCGCCGCCGGCCAGGAAGCTCGCCACCTCGCCCGACTGCGCGGTCAGGTTCGGCTCGGCCAGGATGGTGACCAAGTTGTCGGCCGCGAGCGCGTCGATGATGGCGTTCACGTCCCAGCCGCCGGAGCGGTAGGCGGCACCCAGGCGCTGCGTCGAGCCGAGGGCGGCGCCGCCGATGCCGCCGCCGATGTTGTTCGCGAGCGCGCCGCCGCCGCCACTGGCGAGGGCGAAGGCGAAGTTGCCGACATTGCCCACGGCCGCCCAGTTGAACCCGAACTGCCGCGTCAGGTCGCGGGAGATCTCCGCGACGCGGACGCGCAGGTTCACCTGGATCGAGGACAGCACGGCGATCTCGTTCAGGATCTCCGTGTCCTCGTTGGCGAAGCCCCGGGCGATGGTTTCCACCCGGCGCGCCTCCGCGGGGGTGGAGACCGTGCCGCTGAGCACCACGAGGCGGCCGGCCACGCGCACGCGCACGTTGCCCGGCCCGGACATCATGGAGCGGATCTGGGACTCGATCGCCGCGGCGTTCAGCGGGCGCGGCCCGGTGGGCGCGGCGGCGGCCTGGCCCTCGGCGCGCTGGCCGAACACGGTGACGTCGTATTCGACGACAGGCCGTCCGGACTCGTTGGTGGCGATCACGGTGGTGCGCCCGTTGGCCACGGCCATGACGAAGATGCTCGTCGGCGAGGAGGGCTGCACGCGCGCGACGCGCGGGTCGGATGCCATCACCGCCGCGGCCGGCGACGGCAGGGTGAGGAGGCGGCCGGTGCCGGCCTCCAGCCGCAGCGGCACGACGGTGACCGGCGCCGTCGCGGCCGCGCCGTTCGTCAGCGTGCCGGTGGTCGGCATCGGGGCCAGGGGCTGCGCGACGGCCGGGGCGGCGAGGAGCAGCAGGAGGGGAAGGACGGGGCGCATCACTGGAAGGTCACATCCGTTGCGTCGCTGCCCTGGAAGACGCGCATCCGGGCGGGGGCCTGGCCTGTCGGGCTGCCGAGCGCGTTCGACACGTCGCCGCCGAACACCGGCACGACCGTCCGCGCCTCCAGGTGCTCGTCGAGCGCCGGGCGGACGGTGACGGCGAGCCGGCCGAGCTGCTCGGCGACGGCGACACGCTCCGCGGCTTCCGGCGTCACTTCCAGCGTGACGGTGCGCGCCACGCGCTGGACGCCCAGCGAGCCGTTCTGGCCGCCCTGCGTGATCTGCTGGTCGATGGCGATGACGCGCAGGCGGGTCAGCACCGTCTCGGCGGTGACGCGGCGGGCGGCCGGCGTTTCCGCCGGGTTGAAGTTCTGCACCAGCACGAGGTCCACCAGGTCGCCCGGCGCCACCAGGCCGCCGGCGCCGGTGGCCGCGTCCACGCCGATGCTGATGGCGCGGTGGCCCGGCCGCAGCACTGCGGCGAGGAAGCCACGCTCGCCGGGATGCAGCAGGTCCTCGCGCGTCAGCGGCGCGCCCGGCGGCACGAAGCGGCGCACCAGGGCGCCGCGGAACTCGGCCTGGGTGGCGGCATTGGCGAGCAGCGCATCGGGCGGCGCGGCGGGCATCTCGACGGAGACGAGGTCCGCCTCGTTCAGCAGGGTGCCGGATGGCAGGGCGCGGGCGGCGGCCAGCACGCGCACCGCGGTGGGCTGCGGCAGTGGTGCCGGGGCGGCGACCGCCTCGATGACCTGCGCGGGCTGTCCGCCGCGCATGGCGATGCCGCCCATGCCACCGGCGGCGAGCAGAAGAAGGACGATGGCCAGACGACGCCATGTCATGGGTCTATGCTCCGAGACCGGCCGCGACGGTGCCTGCGGCTATGGCAAGGGCGTAGGGCATGGGCCCGCGGCGCGCGATGCGATGGGCCTCCAGAACGGCCACGCGCAGCGGCAGCGCGGCCTGGGGGCGGAAGGCGGGCTTCGGCATGATGCGCGACAGCCCGAGATAGAGCAGCGCCAGGATGCCGCCGGCGATGCCGATGGCGAACAGCAGCTCCGGCACCTCGGATGGCGCGAAGCCGACGGCGATGGCCGCGATCAGCTTGACGTCGCCGCCGCCGATCATCCCGCGCGCATGGAGGAAGAGGAACCCGACGCCGATGAGCAACGCGACGCCCAGCGAGGCGGCCGCGGCGGCCGGGCCTTCCAGCAGGCGATAGCCGAGGCCCACCGCGAGAAGGGCGAGGCTGCAGCGGTCCGGGATGGTCCGCGTCGCCAGGTCGCACCAGGCGGCGAAGCCGAGGATGGCTGCCATGATGAGAAGCATCGCAACCGCCTCCTGTACACGGGGACCCGCGGCGGACCGGAGGCCGGGCCGCCGCGGAGCCTTAGAAGATCAGGTCGGGACCTTGGCCGTGATGGTCGAGAAGACCTTGTCGAACACGCCGTCCACCTGGGTGGACAGGGCGGCCACGGCCACCACGACGACGGCGCCGAGCACGCCGTATTCGATGGCGCTGATGCCGCGGCGATCACCGAGGACGCGGCGGACGGAAACGAGAACCAGATCGAGCATGTTGTCTCCCCTTTTCCTTCGAGAGGTTAGGTTGCAGGACTTCTACCCTGCGGGAGACCCGCCGGGCCGGGCTGTCGACTGATCCGCAGGGCGGTTCGCGGCGACTTCCGGAGCCGGATATTTGAGAATGCCGATCCCGACAGCAATCGTGAATCTCGCGTTCGATCTTGATTCTGACAAAATCGCACAGCGCCCGATCTGTTCAAGAAAGTGGTGCGCCGGGCGGCGCGTCTTCATGGATTATGCCGAGTTGTAAATGAGTGGGGCGGGCTACACTCACGTCGCTATTTTCACTTTGCAACGCCGACCGACCTACATTTCCTGACGTCGCGCCGCAGGCGCGCCTTGTCCTGATGTCGCGGCGCAGGCGCGCCTCGCGGCGGCCGGCCGTGCCCGGCGTCAGCCGGGGACGGCGTCGATGACCGTCGTGAAGACCTTCTCGAAGGCCCCGTCGAGCTGCGTGGCCAGCGCCGCGACCGCGACGATGACGATGGCGGCGAGTACCGCGTACTCGAGCGCGCTGATGCCCTTCCGGTCCCAGAAGAGGGCCCGCAGGTTCGGGATGGCGCTGGGCGCGGGGAAGCAGACCCGCTCGGACATCGGACCTCCTTGCCGGCGGACGAGATGACGGCGCTCGTGGCGGTGGCGGCCATGCGCGCCCGGCTGGCGATCCGGCGCGCTCGGCGGGCGTCGGAAATGACGGGATATGGCCGGCGTTCCGCAATGTCCCGGGCGGCGCCGCGACGTCTTTTCTACAAATCCCGACGCTTGATTGAATAGAGTCGCATCCCGGTCGCACTGTTCTTTCCGTTGCGCCCCGAGGTCCGTCGCATGTTGCGGCGGCTTGCGTCGAGGCGTCGCTTGGCGGGCTTGCCTGCCGGGCCGGTCCGGCTGGCCCCGCTGGCCGGCCCGTAGTGTCTCGCAGAATGGGACCGCGCGCACAAAAGCTGACATTCCAGCCGCGGAGAGGGTTGGCCGGAGCTCCGGCCGGCCGCCGTTCCTGCGCGCGACGCTCGGCCTTGCATCGGTGGCCCACGTCCGCCTCGTGCCGTCCGCCAGCCGAAATGCAATCATAACGCGAAATCATGGCTGGAGAATGTAGCTTTTCTTACGAATTGTGACGGTTCCGGACTATACGGAACGTCATAAGCGAGGAATCATCACCTTCGCTTTCGCGCGACAACAATCTCAAAAAGAGACAGCCCCATGACCGTCGCCACCATCCACGACCGCCTCGTCCGGCTGCGCCGTGACCGCCGCGGCGTCACCTCCGCTGCCTTCGCCGGCGCGGGCGTGGTCCTGTTCGGCGCCGTCGCCATGGCGACCGATGTCGGCGTCTGGTACGCCGCGCGGCGGGACGCGCAGTCCGCCGCGGATGCCGCGGCCATTGCCGGCGCGCTGACCCTGCCGCGCGCCACCGCCACGCAGGCGCGCAACTCCGCGCTCGACCTCGCGGCCCGCAACGGCTTCGCCCATGCCGGCGCGACGACGGTCGCGGTGAACATCCCGCCCATGGCGGGGCCGCGGCGCACCGACCCCAATGCGGTGGAGGTGGTGGTGCGGCAGCAGCAGACGATGGGCGCTGCCGGCATGTTCCTCTCCAGCCCGCCCACCGTGCAGGCCCGCGCCGTCGGCACGCTGCGGGACGATCGTCCGGTCTGCCTGCTCGCCTTGACCGACGGCATCAGCCTCGGCGGCAGCGCGGCGATCTCCGCGCCGGACTGCGCCGTCGCCTCCAACCGGCGCAGCGGCGATGGCTTCTCCATCTCGGGCAGCGCCAGCCTCGCCGCCTACACTGTCAGCGCGGTGACCACCTGCGACGGCTGCGACCGCGCGGCGCTGCGCGTGACCGAACCCTACAAGGAATGGCAGTTCGCCGCGACCAATCCCTATGCGGCGCTCGACACCAAGCTGCTGCCGCGGTTCAACGGCAGCAGCTGCCTCAATCCGTCGGGCCAGGCCACGCTCGAGCCCTATGAGACGAATGGCGGCCGCGCCTATTGCCAGGACATCCGGCTCAACGCCGGCGAGACGCTCACGCTGCGGCCCGGCACCTATTACCTGTCCAACGCCTCGCTGCGGATCAACGGCGGCGCGACGCTGCGCTGCAGCGGTTGCACCGGCGGGCAGGGCGTGACGATCGTGCTGACCGGCAATCCGAACACCGTGGGCGAGATCGACGTCAACAGCGCCGCCACCGTCGAACTCAACGCGCCCGCCAACCCGGCCGATCCCGACTGGCGCGGCATCCTGTTCTATCGCGACGTGCGTGCCTCCACCGGCGGCACGGCGGTGCGGCTGAACGGGGGCGCCGGGCTGCGGCTGGCGGGCGGCATGTATTTCCCGTCCTCCGTCGTGCAGTTCACCGGCTCGTCGGGGATGACCGGGTGCACGGTGCTGGTGGCCGCGGCGCTGGATTTCCGCGGCAATGCCTCGGCCGCCGTGTCCTCCTGCGCGTTGACCGGCACGCAGACGCCGGTGACGCGCCGCGTCGCCGTGGTGGAGTAGGGGCCGCGCGCCGTACGACGCCACACATCGTGGATGCGTGAAGTCATTCATTAGTCAAAACGTTTCGCTACAACTCCGAACTGGCCTCCGCGTGGACGGCCGGGCATCCCTGCAGCCATGCAAAAGGGGCCCGGACACCTGTCTCTGCCATCGTCGTGCCGAAGCCGGCGCGGCGTCCTCGCGCGGCTGGTCGCCGATCGCCGCGGCGTCACCTCCTATGCCGTCGCTGCGGGCCTGGTGACGATCTTCGGGGCGGCGGCGATCTCCACCGACGTGGGCAGCTGGTATGCGGCGCGCCGCGCCGCCCAGAACGCCGCCGACGCCAGCGCCGCCGCAGCGGCCGTGACGCTCGCCTTCTCGACGGCGGAGGCGGCGCGCACCACCGGCCGCGACGTGGCCGCCCGCAACGGCTTCACCCACGCCGTCGGGGGGCCGACGACCGTCACGGTCAACGTGCCGCCCACCACCGGCGCCCGCACCGGCGACCCGAGCGCTGTGGAGGTCGTCGTGCAGCAGCGCCAGGTCCTCGGCGCCTCCGGCTTCTTCCTCACCGCGCCGCCCACCGTGACGGGGCGATCGGTCGCCACGCTGCGCGATGCGCGCAATGTCTGCCTGCTCGCCCTGACCGGCCAGGTGACCGCGGGTGGCAACGCGACGGTGACGGTGCCGAACTGCGTCATGGCGTCCAACCGGCGCGGCGGGCCGGGCATGGACTTCGGCGGCGGCAGCTACGCCATCACCGCCTACAGCATGGTCACCGTGGCGGATTGCCAGGGCTGCAACGGCAACGCCCGCATCGCCCTGACCGAGGGTGCGCGCGAATGGCAGCCGCCTATCGCCGATCCCTTCGCCCACCTCCAGTCCAAGGTGATGCCGCGGCCCACCAATGGCTGCGCCTCCGTGCCGAACGGCCGCACGGTCAACCTTGCGCCCTATGAATCGAACGGCCGCCGCGTCCTGTGCGGGAACATCCGGGTCAATGGCGGTGACACGCTGACCCTCTCCCCCGGCACCTACTACATCCACAATGGCAGCCTGACGGTGAATGGCGGCGGCACGGTGCGTTGCCCGAGCTGCGTCGGCGGGGCGGGGGTCGCCATCGTGCTGACCGGCGATGCCGCCTCGATCGGCGAGGTTCGCCTGAACGGCAATTCCGTCATCGACCTGCGCGCGGCGCTGACGGCGGCCGACCCCGACTACAACGGCATCCTGATCTACCGCGACGTCCGTGCGCCGGCCGGCAGCACCGTGCGGCTGAACGGCGGCACCACGATGAGCCTGGTGGGCGGGATCTACCTGCCCTCCTCGCATGTGGAGGTGACGGGCAATGCGGCGGCGATCGCCTGCACCGTGGTGGTCGCGGCATCCATCGACTTCCGCGGCACGGCGGACGTGACCGACTGCAATCTCGTCGGCACCCGCGTGCCGCAGACCAGGATGGTCGTGGTGGCGGAATAGTGCGGCGCGGCTCTCGTCGCGCGGGGACATTTTCTCACAAATCCGAACGCGCCCCGCTGGCGCCGCGGCGGCACATTGCCGCCTCATCGACAGCAGACATGCGCGAAACAACAATGCCGTCGCCAAGCCCCCTCCGCAGCCTCCGCCGCCTGGTTGCCGATCGCCGCGGCGCCAGCTCGCTCGCTATCGCCGCCTCCATGGTCACCGTCTTCGGGGCCGCGGCGATCGCAACGGATGTCGGCAGCTGGTATGCCGCCCGGCGCGGCGCGCAGAATGCCGCCGATGCCGGCGCCGCGGCCGCCACCGCGACGCTGTCCTACACCGACGCGACGACGGCGCGCACCGCCGCGCGCGACGTCGCGGCGCGCAACGGCTTCACCCACGCGGTGGGCGGCCCGACGACGGTGGACGTGTTCATCCCGCCGCGCAGCGGGCCCAACGCCTCCAACCCCAGCGCGGTGGAAGTGGTGGTGACGCAGCGCCAGCAGCTCGGCGCCTCCGGCTACTTCCTGAGCAGCGCCCCGAGCGTGGTCGGGCGTTCCGTCGCCACGCTGCGCGACGCGCGGAACGTCTGCGTGCTGGCGCTCAGCGGCCAGCTCTGGACGGGCGGCGACCTGGCGATCAATGCGCCGACCTGCGTGCTCGCCTCCAACCGCCGGGCATCGCCCAGCATCGAGGTCACCGGCAACAGCCTGGCCGTCACCGCCTTCAGCCTGGCCGCGGTGGCCAGCTGCCAGAACTGCGGCAACGCCAACGTCGTGCTGACCGAACGCTTCAAGGAATGGCAGCCGCCGATCGCCGACCCCTATGTCCACCTGCAGAGCAAGACCATGCCGCGGCCGACCAACGGCTGCATGAACCGCGGCCAGGGCAACACCAACCTTCAGCCCTACGAGGCGAACGGCCGGCGCATGATCTGCGGCGACCTGCGCATCAATGGCGGCGAGGTGCTGAACCTCTCGCCCGGCACCTACTACATCTTCAACGGCGGCCTTTTCGTGCAGGGCGGCGGCACGCTCCGTTGCTCGACCTGCACCGGCGGCGCCGGCGTGACGATCGTGCTGACGGGTGACCCCGCGCAGATCGGCGGCATCACCATCAACGCCAATTCGGTGGTGGACCTGCGCGCCGCGCGCACGGCCGTGGACCGCGATTACGACGGCGTCCTGTTCTACCGCGACTTCCGTGCCACGACGAACAATATCAACAACCCCTCCATCGACATCAACGGCACCACCGACATGCGCCTGTCCGGCGCGCTCTACTTCCCGACCAGCTACGTCCGGATGAACGGCACGGCGGGATCGGTGCTGTGCAGCGTCGTCGTCGCGGGCTCGATCACCTTCACCGGCACCGCCGACGTGACGCAGTGCGCGGAGGTGGGCACCCGCGTGCCGCAGACGCGGCTGGTGATGGTCGCAGAATGACGGACCGGCTGCGCTCGTACGCCGCGCGGCCCGCCCGTCGTCCCGGGCTCCGCGCGCCCGGCGCGCGCCGGCGCGGCGGCTGGGGCACGGTCGAGCTTGCGCTGATGACGCCGCTGTTCGCGGCCGTGCTGGTCGGCATGATGGATGTGGGCCTGGCGGTGGAGCAGCACATGCGCCTGCAGGTCGCCGCCCGGGCGGGGGCGCAGGTGGCGCTGCGCAACCCCACGGACAACAGCGCCATCACCGCCGCGGCCCGCGCGGCGGCGCCCGACCTTCCCAGCATGACCGTGACGCCGAGCGGGCTCTGGTGCGAGTGCAACAACGCCCCGACCACCTGCACCAGCGCGTGTGTTGCCGGCCTGCAGCGCTTCGTGCGGGTGGAGGCGCGGCACCCCTTCAGCCCGATCACGCCGCTGGTCCCCAGCACCGTCTCCGCCAGTGTCACGCTCCGTATTCAGTAGGAGCCGGCGCGGCTCCTCCGCCGTCGAATTCGGCATCGCGCTGCCGATCCTGGCGATCGTGATGATCGCCTGCGTGGATGTGGGCCGCTACGTGGCGGCACGGAACTCGCTGCGCGCCGCGGTGGGGGAGGTGGTGCGCGCGGCCACGACCAGCACCACCATGAGCGGCTGCACCGATCCCAAGACCTATGCGCTGGCCAGGGTGGACCTGCTCGAGGCGACCCTGCTGAACATCTGCGTCGTCCGGGCGGCGGACTCGATCACCGTCTCGGCGGATTATACATTCACCTTCTCCGTGCTAAATTTCGGCACGGCTCCCCGGACGCTGCGCGCCACCGTCACCTCGCCGCTTTGACCGCGGCCGCCGCCGCCGAGCCGCGATCCGCTTGCGACCTTGGGAATGTCCATGACACGCCAGCCCGGCGAAGGTGCGGAGGATGAAGCCGGCGAGCGGCCAATGGCCGGCGGCGAGCAGCTGGAGGCCGCCGCCGCCCTGTCCGCCGCGGTGGCGCACGACCTCGGCAACATGCTGACCGTGCTGATCGGGAACGCCGAGTTCCTGATGGAGGGGCTGGCCGGCCAGCCGGACCTGGCGGAGATGGCGAAGCTGATCTTCGGGGCGGCGCAGCGGGGCAGCGAGCTGACGGCCCGGCTGGATCAGTTCGGCCGGCGCGTCCAGCCCGCCGCCACGCCGACCGACACGGCCGAGGCCCTGGCCCGCTTTGCCCGGCGCCTGGAACCCGGCCTGCCGCCCGGCATCCGGCTCGAGATGCTGGCCGAGCCGGACCTCGGGCGTGTCCTGGTCACGCCCACCGCGCTCGGCCTGGTGCTGGACGAGCTGGCGGCGAACGCCGTCGCGGCGATGGGTGCGCAGGGGCGGTTGCGGGTGATCGCCGGCACCGAGCCGGCCCCGGCCGGCGGCAGGCGGGTGATCCTGGTCGTGGAGGACACCGGCCGGGGCATGGATGAGGAGACCCTGCGCCGTGTCCTGCAGTTGCGGTTCGTGTCCGGGATCGCGGGCCACAAGACCGGCATCGGCCTTCCGCTCGCGATGCGCGTGGCCCAGGCCGGCGGCGGAGAGTTGCGAATCGCGAGCCGCTCAGGCAATGGGACGCGCGTCACGCTCGACCTGCCAGCTGCGACATAGGGGCGTGCGAAAAAGCCACACTGCCTAGATTCTCGTCACAAACCTTGCAGGTGTGGGTTGCAATTCTTAATTCCACCGCACATTGTGTGACCGCATGTTCACACCGCGGTCAGTCCTGGTCGTAGAGGACGACGTGCAAGTCGCGTCGACCCTGGCCGGCGCCCTGGAAAGGGACGGCTGGCATACGGAAACCGCCGTCTCCCTGGCGGAGGCGCGGGAACGGCTGGCGTCCTCTACACCTCGCATCCTGCTGGTCGATCTCGGATTGCCGGACGGCAGCGGAATGGCATTTGTCCGAGAAGCGTCGACGCGCCCCGACCTCGGCATCATCGTCGTCACCGGGCGTGGCGACGAGGTGGACCGCATCATCGGCCTCGAGCTCGGCGCCGACGACTACGTGACGAAGCCCTTCTCCGTGCGGGAGATGACCGCCCGCATCCGTGCGCTGTCGCGGCGGATGGATGCCAAGGGCACCGCCGCGGCCGAGGCGCCGGCCGCCACCACGGCCACGGCCTCGATGCCCGCCCCGGCCGGCCCCGGCCGCCACATGGCGGGCGTCGTGTTGGACCCGCTGCGCCTGAAGGTCATCGCCGCCGACGGCACCGAGGTACGGCTCACCGGCGCCGAGGCCGGTCTCCTGAAGCTGATGCTCGAGGCGCCGGAGCACACCGTCGAACGCGAGGCGATCGCCGAGCGCGTGCTCGGCCATCGGCTGATGCCGCACCAGCGCGGCGTGGACCAGCTCGCCTCCATGCTGCGCCGGAAGCTGGCGCAGGCCTCCGATCAGCGGATCCAGGTCCTCGCCCTGCGCGGGCGCGGATACCGGCTGGTGGCCTGAGTTCCGGCCGGCGGACGAACGCGCGGTGATGCGGCAGGCCGAGGAGACATCGTTCGGCCTGCCGGGCATCCTTGTCGTCGATGACGAGCGCCAGATCGTCGATCTGCTCACCCGCTACCTCGTGCAGCACGGCTTCCGTGCGATCGGCGCCTACACGCCCGAGCAGGCGCACGCCCAGGCTGTCGCCGATCCCGGCATCGCGGTGATCATCACCGATGTGCGCATGCCCGGGAAATCCGGCCTGGCGCTGGCCGAGGAGCTGGTGCGCGGGCGGCCGGAGATCTTCGCCCTGGAAGTGGTGCTGGTCAGCGGCGCCGGCATCGACCAGCCGGACCTCGACGCGATCGGCGCCCGGACCTTTGACGTGCTGCGCAAGCCGTTCCGGCCGAGCGACGTCGCCGCCGTCGCGGCCCGTGCCCTGGCGGCCAGCGAGCAGCGCCGGCAGTTCGCCGCGCGCGCCGCGGGCAGCACG
>NZ_JAPSMD010000145.1 GCF_027856955.1 Falsiroseomonas oryzae
GCAAGGCCGGCGGTGGCGGCGGCCGGCGCCACCGCGGCGGCGGCGCCCGCGATCACCTCGGCCGGAGCGACCACGTCCTCGGCCGCGCGCAGCGCGCCGGTCTGGCTGCGCGCGACGTCCAGGATGTCGTCCACCAGCTGCAGCAGCTGGCGGCCGGCCTCGTTGATCATCGCCGCATATTCCAGCGCGCGGTCCAGGTCGCGCTCCAGGCCCATCGCGTCCGACAGGCCGATCACGGCATTGAGCGGCGTGCGCAGCTCGTGGCTCATCGTCGCCAGGAAGCGGGACTTCGCTTCCGATGCCGCCTCGGCCTGGGTGCGCGCGCGCTCCAGCTCGGCGCGGATGGTACGCTCCTCGGTGACGTCGCTGTAGGTGATGACGAAGCCGCCGTCCGGCGTCGGCTCGGACACGGTGTCCAGCACATGGCCGTCGGGACGGCGGCGGCTGTAGCGCAGCGGCCGGCTGCGGTCGAAGGCCTTCATCTGCGCAGCCTGGTCCGGCGCGATCTGTCCCCGCGCCACCTGCTCGTCCAGCAGATCGTCCATGAAGCGGCCGGGCACCAGCCGGTCGGCCGGCATGCCGGTGAGCTCCGAGGTCTTGGCGTTGGTCGCCAGGACGCGGCGGTCCGGGCCGTACAGGATGATGCCGTGCCGGATGGTGCCGAGCATCGCGGCCTGCATCGCCGCCCGCTGGCGCAGCTCCTCCTCCGCGCGGTGCAGCGCGGTGACGTCGCTGAAGGTGACGACGAAGCCGCCATCCGGCGTCGGGTCGGAGAGCACCTCCACCACACGGTCGTTGGCGATGCGCGTGACGCGGTGCGGGCGCGAGCGGTCGATGACCTTCGCCGCGGCCGCGAACTCGGCGGTGATCTCCCCGCGCACCGCCTGCTCGTCCACCAGCTCGTCGAACAGCTGCCCCGGCGTGTACAGCGACTGCGGCAGGCCGGTCAGTTCGCCGGTGCGCTCGTTCGCAGCCAGCAGCCGGCGATCCGGGCCGTAAATGGCCATGCCATGGCGCATGGAAGCGAAGCTCGCCTCCAGCATGGCGGCGCGCTGGCGCAGCTCCTCCTCGGCACGATGCAGCGCGGTGACATCGGTGACCACGGCGATGTGCCCGCCATCGGGCAGGCGGCCGGCGCGGCTGACGATTGCCGTGCCGTCGGGCCGGAGCTTGCGGATCGGCCGCCCGGCCTCCTCCTGGGGGCCGAGGTGGCGCCGCAACAGGGACTCCCCCATCTCCCGGCTCTGCTCGCCGAGGGTGATGCGGCGCTCCAGCAGCTCTTCCAGGCTTTCGCCGATCCGCACGGCACCCTCGCCCAGCAGGCGGCGATAGGCCGGGTTGGACATCCGTGCGCGCCGGTCGGCGCCATAGACGACGACGCCGTCCGGCAGCGCCTCCAGCACTGCATCGAGCAGGGTGGCGCGCTCGCGCGCGGCCTCCTCGGCGTGGTGCAGCGCGGTCACGTCCGTGACGACGGAGATATGGCCGCCGCCGGCAAGGTTCGCGGCGCGGATCGAGATGACCTTGCCGTTCGGGCGGCGGCGTACGACCTCCTCTCCCGTGGGCGTTCCTGCATGGAGACGGCGGTTCGCTTCCTCCACATACTCGCGGGTGAACTCGCCCTGTGCGATCCGGCGCTCCGCCACTGCGTCGATGTGCTCACCCAGCGCGATCGGCGTGCCGTCCATGATGCGCGCATAGGCTTCGTTGAACATCGCGACGCGCCGGTCCGGGCCGTAGACACAGACGCCATGCGGCAGCGCCTCCAGCACGCCGTCCAACAGCGCCGCGCGCTGGCGCGCCGTTTCCTCGGCGCGGTGCAGCGCGGTGACTTCAGTGAAGACCGAGATGATCCCGCCATCGGGCAGGCGGGCCATGTTGTTCTCGATCACCATCCCGTTGGGGCGCACGCGGCGCATGACGGGCCAGTTGTCCACGCTCGGGGCGAAGCGCGCCAGGATGCGCTCCGCCGTTGCGGCGTCGTACTCCCCGCTAGCGACGCGGCGCGCCACGACATCGTCCAGCCGGTCGCCCAGCGCGATGTCCGTGTCGCCCATCAGCCGGCGGTAGGAGGCGTTGATCATCCGCACGCGGCGGTCGGGACCGTAGAGGCACACGCCCTGCGGCAGCGCCGCCAGCACGCCGTCCAGCAGCGCGGCGCGGCGCGTCGCCTCGTCCTCGGCGCGCTTCAGCGCGGTGATGTCGCTGACCTCGATCAGGAAGCCGCCATCCGGCATGGGCTGGCTGTCGAAGCGCAGCACCTCCCCGCTCGGCCGCTCGCGCTGGCGCACGGCGGGGCGGGAGCGGTCGCGCTCCATCTTCTCCGCCACCGCGTCCGGCTCCCCAGTCGCGGCGAATTCGCCGAGCGAATCCAGCAGCGCGATGATCTCGCGATGCGTTATCCCCGGGCGCAGCGAGCTGCCCGGCAGGCCGATCAGCGACTCATAGGCCGGGTTGAAGACGCCAAGTCGCATCTCGGCATCGAAGCGGCCGACGCCGCCCTGCAGCCGTGCCAGCGTGCCTTCCAGCAGGCGCGCGCGCGCCGCCTGCTCTTCGCGCGCGCGGAGCAGGGCGGTGATGTCGTGCGCGACGCTGACGAAGCCGCCGCCCGGCAGGGGGACGGAGGTGGTCTCGAAGCTGCGCGAGCCGTCGGGCAGGCCGATCTGCCGGCGGGTCGGCCGGCTGCGGTCGAGGGCGAGCACGGCCTCCGCCTGCGCCTCGGGGTCGCCGGCGCCGTACAAGCCGCGATAGGCCAGCAGCCGCACCAGTTCGCGCAGCGGCGTGCCTGGCGGACAGGCGGAGGGATCGGCGCCTGCGTCGCGCCAGAAGGCGGCGTTGGCGTAGGCCAGCCGCCCGGCCGCGTCCACCACGCTTATCGCCTGCGGCAGCGCATCGAGGATGCGCAGCGCGAGGTGGTCGGGCTTCATGGGCTGCGGACCGGGCGCAGGGCGTGCAGCGCGACCAGCGCCGCGGTGAGCACGAGGACGGCGGTGGCCTGGTGCAGCGTGCCGAGCGAGACCGGCACCACCCAGAGCAGCGTCGCCACGCCAAGCGCGTATTGCAGCGCGACCGCGGCGCCGAGGCCAAGCACGGCCCGTCGGGCGAAGCCGTCCGGCAGGCGGCGGAACGCGGCCCAGACCGCGCCGCCCGCCGCCAGAGCCGCGACCGTCGCCAGCAGGCGGTGGTTGAACTGCACGGCGGCGATGTTGGCGGTCAGGTTCCGCCACCACGGCGCCAGGTCCAGGTAGCCCTCCGGCACCAGGCGGCCGTCCATCAGCGGGAAGGTGTTGTAGCTGAAGCCCGCGCGAATGCCGGCGACGAAGCCGCCGGCCAGCATCGCCAGCGCGACGCACCAGAAGGTGACGCGCACCATGCTGCGCACCGGCCGCGCATCCGCCGGGGCGTCGGGCTGCGGCCGCAGCAGCCCCAGCGCGGTCCACAGCAGGGCGCCGTAGATCACCAGCGCCAAGCCAAGATGGATGACCAGGCGATAGGGCGAGACCTCGGTCCGGCCGGCCTCGAAGCCGGAGGCGACCATGTACCAGCCCACGGCGCCCTGCAGCCCGCCCAGCGCCAGCAGGCCGAGCAGGCGAGGCTTGGTGCCGGCCGGGATGCGGCCGCGGACCCAGAACCAGACGAGACCCGCCGCATAGGCCAGCCCGATCAGCCGGCCCCATTGCCGGTGGATCCACTCCAGCCAGAAGATCTCCTTGAAGCCCTCCAGCCCGAAGCCCTGGTTCACCAGGGCGTATTGCGGGATGGTCCGGTAGAGCTCGTAGAGCCGGATCCACTCCGCCTCGGTCAGGGGCGGCAGGGCGCCCGACAGCGGCGCCCATTCCATGATGGACAGGCCGGAGCCGGTCAGCCGCGTCGCGCCGCCGATGGCCACCATGATCCAGACCAGCGCGGCGACCCCCAGCAGCCAGAAGGCGACCGCGCGGGCATCGTGACGGGCCGGACGCTCCGCTTCGGGCAGCGTCAGGGGGCGAACATCGAACGGCATGGCACTATAATAGGGAGTGGGTCGCGCGCCGCCCACACCTTGCCGGCGCGGTTCCCGCAGCTTGCCGCGGAAGCGCCCCCCTGCTACCCCGCCGCGCATGGCCCCCGATCTCGCCCCGGGGCCGGACCGGCCCGTCAGCGCCGTCCCGGCGCCGCAAGGCCACGCTCCCGCCGTCATGACACCGCCTGGGCACGAACTGGCACCCTCGGCGCCCCCAGGCCATGCCCCCGCAACCCCGTCGGCCGCCGGCGTGATGCCGGCACTGCCGGATGCGCCGCTGCTCTCGGTGGTCATCCCGATGCGGAACGAGGGGCCGAACGTGCTGCCGCTGCTGGCCGAGATCGCGGCGGCGCTGCACGACACGCCACATGAGGTGGTCTGCGTGGACGACGGCTCGGCCGACGACACCGCGGCGCGGCTGGCGGAGGCGATGGCTCGCTTCCCGCTGGTGGCGCTGCGGCATGGCCGGTCCTGCGGGCAGTCGGCGGCGGTGGTCAGCGGCGTGACCGCGGCGCGGGCGGCCTGGATCGCGACGCTGGACGGCGATGGCCAGAACGACCCCGCGGACATCCCGAGGCTCTGGGCGCGCGCCCGCGCGGAGGTGGGCGCGGGCGGCGCGATCCTGGTGGCCGGTCACCGGGTGACGCGCAAGGACAGCGGCGTGAAGCGGGTGACGAGCCGCATCGCCAACCGCGTCCGGGCCCGGCTGCTGGGCGACGCCACGCCGGACACCGGTTGCGGCCTGAAGGTCTTCCCCCGCGCGCTGTTCCTCGACCTGCCGCGCTTCGACCACATGCACCGCTACCTGCCGGCGCTGGTGCTGCGCCAGGGCGGGCGGGTGGTGAGCGAGCCGGTGAACCATAGGCCGCGGACCCGCGGGCGCTCCAACTACGGCACGCTCGATCGGCTGGTGGTCAGCATCTCCGACCTGCTGGGCGTGATCTGGCTGCAGCGCCGGTGGAAGCGGCCCACCGCGGAGCGGCTGTCGCCACCCGCCGCGGAGCGGCTCTCGCCATCCGCCGCGGAGATGCCGACGCCGGGCGCCGCGCCGCGTTGAGCCGCGCATGGCCGATGAAGCCCAGCGGGGGCGCCGGCGGGCGCTGCTGAAGCTGCTGCTGCTGGCGGCGGGGCTGCTCGCGGGCGGCGCGCTGCTGCGCGAACTCGGCGGCGTGCCTGGCACCGCCTGGGTGGACCGCTCGATCCGCGACGAGGGCCTGTGGGGCGAGGTGGTCTTCGTCGCGATGGGCGCCGCGCTGACCGTCTTCGGCCTGCCGCGCCAGGGCGTGGCCTTCCTGGGCGGCTATGCCTTCGGCGCCCTGCTGGGTACGCTGCTGGGGCTGGCCGCGCAGCTCCTGGGTTGTGCGGCCGCCTATGGCTGGGCCCGTCTGCTCGGCCGCGACTGGGCGGAGCGGCGGCTTCATGGACGGTTCGGCCATCGGCTGCGGCCGCTGCGCGACGTGCTGGCGAAGAGCCCCTTCGAGGCGACGCTGGCGCTGCGCCTGCTGCCGATCGGCAGCAACATCGCGCTCAACCTGCTGGCGGGGATGGCGGCGCTGCGCGCGGTGCCGTTCCTGGCCGGCTCGGCGCTCGGCTACCTGCCACAGACGGTGGTCTTCGCCCTGCTCGGCAAGGGCATCCGGGTGGAAGGGGCGTGGCAATTGGCGCTCGGCGCCGTCCTGCTTCTGGTCTCCTTCGGCCTCGGCCTCTGGATGCTGCGCCGGCACAAGGCCGCGCGCGTGCTGGAGGCGGAGGAGAACCGCGCGTCGGCGTGACCGGGCAACGGTGCCCGGCCGGCACTAACCGGCCCGCGGCGCCTTCACCTCCGACGCGCCGAGCGGCAGGCCCTGCTCGGCCCGGGTCGCATTGCCCAGCGTGACCTCGGCGATCGCCTGCAGCGCGTCGCGGGTGAAGAAGGCCTGATGGCCCGTGACCAGCACGTTGGGGAAGGTCAGCAGCCGCGCGAGCAGGTCGTCGGTCAGGATCTCGTTCGAGAGGTCCTCGAAGAAGACGTCCGCCTCCTGCTCGTAGACGTCGATCGCCAACCCGCCGAGCCGGCCCGTCTTCAGGGCCTCGATCGCGGCCTCGGCATCGATGAGACCGCCGCGGCTGGTGTTCACCAGGATCAGCCCGGGCTTGGCCAGCGCGAGCGTCTCCGCACGGATGACGTGGTGCGTCTCCGGCGTGAGCGGGCAGTGCAGCGTGATGATGTCGGATTCCGCTGCGATGGTGCGTGGGTCGGTGTAGGTGACACCGAGCGCCTCCAGCCCGGGATCGCGGTGGATGTCGTAGGCGAGGACGCGGCAGCCGAAGCCGGCCGCCAGCGCGCGCGCGACCAGCGCGCCGATCCGGCCGGTGCCGATCACGCCGGCGGTGCGGCCGTGCAGGTCGAAGCCGAGCAGGCCTTCCAGGGCGAAGTTGCCGTCGCGCGTGCGCTGGTAGGCGCGATGGATGCCGCGCACGAGTGAGATCAGCAGGCCGATAGTGAACTCGGCGACGGCGTGCGGCGAATAGGCAGGCACGCGCGCCACCGCCATGCCGAGCCGCTCCGCCTCCTTCAGGTCGACGTTGTTGAAACCGGCGCAACGCAGCAGGATCAGGCGGGTCCCCGCGGCATGCAGCGCCTGCAGCACGGGGGCGGAGACGTCGTCGTTGACGAAGACGCAGACGGCCCCCGCACCGGCCGCCAGCGTCGCGGTCTCCGGCGCGAGGCGGGGCTCGAGGTAGAGGATGTCGTGCGCCCGGCCCGCCGCTTCGAATGAGCGGCGATCATAGGGCTTGGTGCTGAACATCGCGATGCGCATGCGCGTCTCCTGCCGCGTCAGCCCAGCATCAGCTGGACGGCGATGATCTTGGCGATCGTCATGGTCGGGAAGACGATCGCATAGCCCACATCAGGGCGGTCGCTGCCGAGCATCCGGTTGGCACTCGCCAGGATCGCCGGATTGCCGGTGGCGCCGGCGCAGACGCCCAACAGGTCGTCGAAGCGGATCCGCAGCACGTAGTGCCCGACGACCAGCACCGTCGCGACGAGCGTGACCAGCACCACCAGCGCCGCCAGCAGCACCGCCGGACCCTGGCTCGCCACCGTGTCCACGAAGGGCCGCCCGGACGCGATCGCGACCTGGCCCAGGAAGACCGACAGGCCGAAGTTGCGCAGCACCAGGTTCGCCGCGACCGGCATGCGCCAGCCGATGCCGAAGGTGCTGCCGCGCCAGCCCAGGAATAGCGCAACGACCAGCGGGCCGCCGGCCACGCCCAGGCTGAAGCTGCCACCGCCCGGCAGCGGCACCTTCACGAGGCCGAGCAGAAGGCCGAGCGCCATGCCAATGCCGATCGAGACGAAGGACAGCTCCGCATTGCCCTTCACGCTGTCGCCGAAATGCGCGATGACCTCGGCCCGGCGGCCGCGCTCGGCGAGCACGTGGAGCACGTCGCCATATTCCAGCACGACGTCGGGCCCGGGCAGCAGCATCGCATCGCCGCGCCGCAGATGCCCGACCCGAATCGGGAATCCCGGCATCGGCATGGTGGCGAGGGTCTTCCCGCGGAAGGCCGGCCTGGAGATGATCACCCGGACGACGTCGAGCTCCTCCCGGTCCTTGGCGAGGCGCCCGGTCTCCTCGACGCCGAGCGCGGCGACCGCCTGGTCAACCGCCGCCGGCGGGCCGAGCAACAGCATCGCATCGCCGCCCTTCAGCACGGCACCCGGATCCACGAACTCGTTCTGGTGGTCGCGACGAACGCCCAGCACCTCGACACCGGGCGGCAGCGCGGCCTCGATCTCGGCCTCGCGCCGTGGCGGCGCCCCGGCTGCCAGGGTCACCTCGGCATAGCGCAGCGTCGGGGGCGTCGGCGGGATCGCGGGCTTCACGCTGCGCAGCATGAAGCTCATCAGCAGGATCGGGCCGATCACGCCGATGGGATAGGCGACCCCGTAGCCGATGGTCGGCTCCGGCCCGCCGCCTGCGGCGGTGATCGCCGCCTGAAGCGCGGACGTGCTGGTGCCGGCGCCGGCGAACATGCCGGCCGACATGGCCAGCGGCAGGCCGAGCAGCCCCCCCAGGCCCTGCGCGACGAACAGCGCGGCGAGCACGGCCAGCAGGGAGAGCAGGATCCAGCGCAGGCCCGGCCCCTTCAGGCCGGCGACGCATTGCGGTCCATACTGGATCCCCGTGCCATACAGGAACATCAGCAGCCCGAGGGTGCCGACCAGGCCGGGCAGTGCCGCGCGCGGCGCGATGGCGCCGATGGCCAGCCCCGAGAACAGCACCGCACCCGCCCCGAAGGTGACGCCGAACACCGGGACGTGGCCGAGCGCGTAGCCGAGCCCGATCGCGACGAAGAGGGCCAGCATGGGCGAGCCCTCGAGAACCGCACGCAACCACTCCACCGCGTCGCCTCCCCTGCGCCATACGGCGCCGTGGCAGTCCAGGCGCGGGACCGGGATGCGCCGCCAGCCGCAATCGCTAGCGAAATCCGGCGCCTCGCCGCCGCGCCCGCGTCAGTGGAGCGTGAACTGCCCGCCCGCGTAGCGCAGCTCCGCCGGCCGGGTCAGCGCAGCGGAGGCGACGCGGACCGAATGGAGCGGGGCCTCGATCTCGCGCCGCCAGAAGTCCAGGAACCGACCGAGCTCGGGGAAGCGCGGCGCCAGGTCGTGCTTCTGCCAGATGAAGCTCTGCAGGACGCCCGGATGATCGGGCATGTGGTAGAGCAGTTCCGCCGTGGTCAGCCGCCAATCCGGCAGCAGGGGAAATCGCGCGAGACGCTGGAGATCGCTGAGATCCATGCTGGCTCCTGTCCAGTATCCACCGAAAGGCCGTGCAGTTCCTTCCCTGTTCCCGTCCCGGCAGCGCGGCGCGCCCTGACGGGGTAGGAAGCATGCCATGAAGCTTCGGGGGCAACGCAAGAAAAACCAGCAAGTTCAATGCACTAGCACTCGCACTCGGTGAGTGCTGCCGATGCTTGACGCGTCGAGGGCGCTGGCCTAGATCGTTGGCACTCCTCTGGGGGGAGTGCTAGCGGACGCCGGAATGGGTCCGCCGGCTGCGGCGGCGCACAGATGCTGTGTGGCGCCACCGCGTATCTCCGGAAGAGCTTGCCACTCTAATGGAAGCAGTCAGGAGAGGATTCGCATGAAGTTCCGTCCCCTGCACGACCGCGTTCTCGTTCGCCGCGTGACGGCCGAGGAGAAGACCGCGGGAGGCATCATCATCCCCGACACCGCCAAGGAGAAGCCGCAGGAAGGCGAAGTGATCGCCGTCGGCGCGGGCACCATCAACGAGAAGGGCGAGGTCCGCCCGCTCGACGTGAAGGCCGGCGACCGCATCCTGTTCGGCAAGTGGTCGGGCACCGAGGTGAAGCTCAATGGTGAGGAGCTCCTGATCATGAAGGAGTCCGACATCATGGGCATCCTCGACAACCCTTCCGTCGCGAAGGCCGCCTGAGGTCTCACCTCCGGCTGGTCACTGACGACACACACATCTAGGGAACGGAAAACATGGCTGCGAAGGACGTCAAGTTCGGCGCCGGCGCGCGTGAGCGTATGCTCCGCGGCGTCGACATCCTCGCCGATGCGGTGAAGGTCACGCTGGGCCCGAAGGGCCGCAACGTCGTGATCGACAAGAGCTTCGGCGCGCCGCGGATCACCAAGGACGGCGTGACCGTCGCCAAGGAGATCGAGCTGGCCGACAAGTTCGAGAACATGGGCGCCCAGATGGTGCGCGAAGTGGCCTCGAAGACCAACGACATCGCCGGCGACGGCACCACCACCGCGACCGTGCTCGCCCAGGCGATCGTCCGCGAGGGCGCGAAGTCGGTGGCCGCCGGCATGAACCCGATGGACCTGAAGCGCGGCGTGGACAAGGCCGTCGCCGAGGTCGTGAAGTACCTCGAGGCGAACACCAAGAAGATCACGACCTCCGCCGAGGTCGCCCAGGTCGGCACGCTGTCCGCGAACGGCGAGGCCGAGATCGGCGAGATGATCGCCAAGGCGATGGAGAAGGTCGGCAACGAGGGCGTCATCACGGTCGAGGAAGCCAAGAGCATCCAGACCGAGCTCGACGTTGTCGAGGGCATGCAGTTCGACCGCGGCTACGTCTCTCCGTACTTCATCACGAACGCGGAGAAGATGATCGCGGAGATGGACAACCCCTACATCCTCATCCACGAGAAGAAGCTGTCCGGCCTGCAGCCCATGCTGCCGCTGCTCGAGTCCGTCGTGCAGTCCGGCCGTCCGCTGGTGATCGTGGCCGAGGACGTCGAGGGTGAGGCCCTTGCGACCCTGGTGGTGAACAAGCTGCGCGGCGGCCTGAAGGTCGCGGCCGTGAAGGCGCCGGGCTTCGGCGATCGCCGCAAGGCGATGCTCGAGGACATCGCGATCCTCACGGGCGGCCAGGTGATCTCCGAGGATCTCGGCATCAAGCTCGAGAACGTCACCCTCAACATGCTGGGCAAGGCCAAGACCGTCCGCATCGAGAAGGAGAACACCACGATCGTCGACGGCGCCGGCTCCAAGGAGGAGATCCAGGGCCGCTGCGAGCAGATCAAGGCGCAGATCGAGGAGACCACCTCGGACTACGACCGCGAGAAGCTGCAGGAGCGCCTGGCGAAGCTCGCCGGCGGCGTGGCGGTGATCCGCGTGGGCGGCTCCACCGAGGTCGAGGTGAAGGAGCGCAAGGACCGCGTCGACGACGCGCTGCATGCGACCCGCGCCGCGGTCGAGGAAGGCATCGTCCCGGGCGGCGGCGTCGCCCTGCTGCGCGCCTCCACCAAGCTCGGCGGGCTGAAGGGCCTGAACAACGACGAGCAGGTCGGCATCGAGATCGTGCGCCGCGCGATCCAGGCGCCGCTGAAGCAGATCGCCGAGAACGCCGGCAAGGACGGCGCGGTCGTGGCGGGTGAGATCCTCCGCAACGACGGCGCCTCCTACGGCTACGACGCGCAGAAGGACGAGTACAAGGACCTCGTCGCCGCCGGCATCATCGACCCGACCAAGGTCGTGCGCACGGCGCTGCAGGATGCGGCCTCGGTCGCCTCGCTCCTGATCACGACGGAGGCGATGATCGCCGAGCGTCCGGAGAAGAAGGCTGCGGCCCCGGCCGGTGGCCCGGGCATGGGCGGCGACATGGACTTCTGATCCGCGGTTCCGGATCGGATGAAGAAAGGGGGGCGGGCCGCAAGGCCCGCCCTTCCTGCGTTCGGGGGCCATGCCGTCCTGCGCGACAAGCCGCGCTGACAAGCGCGTGACCTGAGGCCCTGCAGCTTTGACTTCGTCGCATGGGGGCGCGCATCGTGGCCGGGACCTCGCGTTCCGGCTTGCCGTGCCTACCGGGCTCCGTTCGCCCTCTGGCCACCTCAAGGTAATCGCCGTCGCGTGGCGCGCCCGTCCGGGCGATCGGCGCCCGGACGACATCAAGGTTGAGGAGCCCGGATCGCATGGCGGTCGGCACTGTGAAGTGGTTCAACGCGACGAAGGGCTTCGGCTTCATCGTCCCCCAGGACGGCGGCAAGGACGTGTTCGTGCACATCACCGCCGTGCAGAAGGCAGGCCTTCAGGGCCTCAACGAGGGGCAGAAGGTCTCGTACGAGGTCGCCATGGAGCGTGGCAAGGCCGCCGCGACCAACCTCCGGCCGGTCTGACCGGCACGCAGCCGACCAGGCGGCTGCCGTCCCATGCTGGCGTAGGGTCGGGGGCCGCGGCCCCCGACATCGCGGCGGACCCGCCGCCATTCTCCTGCGCATCCTCCATGGGCGTGTCCGGGCCGGCAGACGCCGAGACCCGAATGGCCCGGACTGCGTTCGGAATCAGCCGGCACGGGTTTCCTGCACGAAGACGCGTCGCGCACCGGCCTCGCGGAGCAGGTGTTCCGCCCGTGCGCGCGTCTCCGGATCCGGCGCCTGCAGCCCGATCACCGGCCCGCTCGCCGCCGGCGCCGGCATTGCCTGGCCGGCTTCCGTGCCGGGATCGACGGCGGTGCCAATCGCTTCCCCGACGGCGCCCGTCGCAGTGCCGGCCGCTGCCGCGGCGGCGACCGCCGGCAAGGCCGCGCCACCTGTGGCGATCACGAGACCCGCGGCCGCCATCGCGGTGCCCGCCATGGCAATACCCACGGCCCCCTGCCGCAGGTTGCGGCGGCTGGTCTCGTCCGGATGCTCGTCCGGCGGCGGAACCTGGTTCTCGTTCGCGGCGCGCTCCGGCGGGGCCAGGCCGCCCATGCCCGCCGGCGGCGCGTCGGCCGCAGCGCCGCCGG
>NZ_JAPSMD010000146.1 GCF_027856955.1 Falsiroseomonas oryzae
CAGCGCGGCGGTCGCCGCGGCCGCATCGGGCGCCGTCACGGCGTCTGCGCCCAGCGCGCGCAACTGGCGTTGCAGGATCTCGCGGCCGGGGGCGAAGCCGCTCACCACCAGCGCCCGGCGGGCCGCAAGCGGCGACGGCGCCTCCTCCACGTCGCGCGACGCTCGGCCGAGGCGGATCGAGAAGCGGAACTCGCTGCCGCCGCCCGGACGCGGCGCGGCGCCGATGCTGCCGCCCATGTCCTCCACCAGGCGGCGGCAGATCGCCAGGCCCAGCCCGGTGCCGCCATAGCGCCGGCCGATCGAGGAATCGGCCTGGGTGAAGCGTTCGAAGAGCATCGGGATCCGGGCGGGGTCGATGCCCTGGCCGGTGTCCAGCACCGCGCCGAACAGCCGCCAGCCCCGTGGGTCGGGCTCGGCGGCGAGCGCCAGTTCGATCCAGCCGGCCTCCGTGAACTTCACCGCATTGCCGACCAGGTTGAACAGGATCTGACGGAAGCGCGCGGGATCGCCGACCACGCGCGCCGGCGTGTCCGGCGCCACCGAGAACACCAGTTCCACGCCGCGTTCCGCCGCCCGTGGGGCGAACAGCTCCAGGATCTTCGCCGCCTCCGCTTCGAGCTCGAAGGGGATCGCTTCCCGCTGCACCGCGCCGGCCTCGAGCTTGGAGAAGTCGAGCACGTCGTTCAGCACGGTGAGCAGATGCTCGGCCGAGTTCTGCATGGTTTCCGCGTAGCGGCGCTGGAGGGGATCGAGCCGCGTGTCGAGCAGCAGCCCGGCCATGCCGATCAGCCCGTTCATCGGGGTGCGGATCTCGTGGCTCATCGCCGCCACGAACTCGTCCTTGATGCGGATCCCGGCGCGTGCGGCGGCCTCGCTCTCGGCCAGCTGCGCGCCCTGGCGGCGTAGCGTCGCGGCCTGGCGCAGCAGGATGGCGAGCGCCAGCAGGGTGGCCGCCGCCACCGCACCGATGCCGAGCCCGAGCATCCAGGCCTGCCGGCGCGCCACCGCGAAGGCCACCTGCCTGGGCTGCGCGACCTCCACCACGATGGGGCCGGACGCGGTCACCGCGAAGGCGGAGATCGCCGGCGCCCCGGCGCTGTCCGGGCCTTCCTGCACGCCGTGCTCGATGCGCGGCAGGAAATCGCGGAACAGCCAGGCCTCCGGGTTGCGCGCGCCGATCCCGTCGGGCGTGCCGTCCGAGGTGGCGAGCAGCGTGCCCTCGAAATCGTGGAACCGGACGACGACGCCGAAGGATTGCGCGGCCCGCTGGCCGATGCCGGTCAGGTAGTCCGGGTTGAGCAGCGCGACCGCTGCGCCACGGAAGCCGCCACCCGGCGCGACGATCGGCCGCGCCAGCGGCACCGTCCAGCGCCGCGTCTCCGCCACGCTGCGGCCCGGCTCCGCCACGAAGCGCCCGGCCTCCGGCGTGCCGACCGCCAGGCGCGGGCCGCCGGCGGAGAGCCCGTAGAGCCAGGGCCGCCCCACCAGGTCGCGGCCCACAAGGCCGGGCACGGTGGCATGGGTGACGCGGCCGAGCACGTCGGTCACCAGCAGCGCGCGAACCTGGGGCAGCTCCCGCAGCCGTTGAGCAATGCGTTCACTGTCCCATGGCACACCCTCGGCCGCGGCGCGGCCGGTGATGTCCAGCAGCACGATGTCGGTCGCGTCGAGCGCGCGGCTGAGCTGGTCCGTCAGGCCCGTGGCCACGCCGCTGACGACGCGGCGGGATTCCTGCGCCGCGTCGTGGAAGCTTTGCGAGCCGAGGAGCCAGGTGATGATGCCGAACGCGACCAGGAGGGGAATGCCCAGCGCCAGTCCCGGCGCCAGTGCGCCGGACGGCCGGGCGGGCCTGGCGCGTGCGGCGACGGGGCGCTGTGCGGCTGTGCTGTCCTCGTTCATTCCGGCCGTGGTCGTGGCAGCCGCCGCCGTGCTGTGGGCGGCGCCCGCACCGGCGCAGGATCGGCTGGCGGCGGTGCAGGCACGGGGCGAGCTGCGGGCCTGCATATGGCCCGACTACTTTGCGATCAGTTACCGCAATCCCCGCAACGGCGAGCTGGAGGGCATCGACATCGACCTGGCGCGGGACTTCGCGCGCCGGCTCGGGGTGAGCCTGGCCTTCGTGGAGACCACCTTCCGCGACTTCATGGACCGCCTGGAGCAGGGCAGTTGCGACGTCGCGATGTTCGGCGTCGGCATCACGCCGCAGCGCGCGGCGCGGGTGGAGTTCAGCCAGCCCTACCTGAGCAGCGTGGTCTATGCCGTGACCACCCGCGACAACCGCATCATCGCCCGGTGGGAGGATATCGACCAGCCCGGCAACACGGTGGCGGTGGCCGCCGGCACCTTCATGGAGCCGCTGATGCGCGGGACCCTGCGCCACGCGACGCTCGACGTCGTCGCGGCGCCCCGCACGCGGGAGGCGGAGCTGCAGGCCGGGCGCGTGGACGTCTTCATGTCGGACTTCCCCTACACGCGGCGCATGATGCTGATGCACGACTGGATGCGCATCGTCGCCCCGCCCGGCCGCTTCGGGGAGACGCGCTACGCCTATGCCGTGGCGAAGGGCGATCCGGGCTGGCTGGCTGCGGTGAACGGCTTCGTGGAGGCGATCCGCGCCGATGGCACCCTGGCCCGCGCCGCGGAGCGCCACGGCCTCTCGCCCATCGTGATGCGGTGAGCGCGGACGGTCAGGCGGTCTTCGCCCAGGCGAGGAACACGAAGAAGCCCGCGATCCCCAGCACGATGTGCGCGGCCAGGAACAGCTCCGCGCTGCGGCGGGACTTCGCGATGCGCGGTCCGAAGTAGCCTGCCGCCGTCGAGGCGCCGAGCAGCAGCAGCGGCACGAAGCCGGGCGGCCCGCCGGCGCGGGCGGCTGGCGGCAGCAGGATGGCCGTCACCACCAGCGCGGTCGCGCCGAGCGCCAGCGCCAGGTGGAGCGTCTTCAGCCGGCCGCGGCGGGCGCGCTGCAGATACATCAGGCCGACCGCCACGCCGAGCGCCAGCGTGGCGACCAGCGCGACGATCGCGGGTGTCGTCGTCATCCTGGGGTCACCCCGCCATCGCGTAGGCGGGCCGGCGCGGATCGGCGCCGGCGTGGTTCAGGCCGCTGGCCGGGTCGCTCAGTACCACCTCCACGCTGCCGGCGAGCCAGGTGGTGCCGGGCCACGGCTTCACCTCGTGCCCGCGTGCCGCGAGCTCGTCCCGCACGGCTTCGGGGATGCGCGATTCCACCGCCAGGCGCCCCGGGAAATACTCGTAGGGCGCGAAGGAGGAGGGGAAGGAATAGCTGGCGACGCGCGGCGCCTCGATCGCTTCCTGCACCTCCATGCCGAAATGCAGGATGTTCAGCATTACCTGCAGCATCGCCTGGATTTGCACGTCGCCGCCCGGCGTGCCGAAGGGCATGAGCCCGCCGTCGCGCGTGACGACCATGGCCGGGTTCGGCGTCAGCCGCGGCCGCTTGCCCGGTGCGACGCCGGAGGGATGCGCCGGGTCCGGCCGGCTCTGCGAGCCGCGGCCCGAGACGACGAGGCCGGTGCCCGGCACGACCGGCACGTTCCACGACCCGTCGGAGGGGGTGGCGCTGAAGGCATTGCCCCAGCGGTCCACCACCGCGACGTAGGAGGTGTCGGCCTCCACCTTCGGAAGCGCCGCGCGCGTCTCCGCGGGCAGGGCCGTGCCGCGGCCGAGGATCGGTTCCGGCAGGCCGGGATGCGCGCGCGCCATGTCCACCGCCGCCGCGCGCGCCGCGACATGCGCGGGGGAGAGCAGCTCCTCCACCGGCACATGGCCGAAGGCGGGATCGGTGAAGTGGTATTCGCGATCCGCGAGCGCGCCCTTCAGCGCCTCCGTGATGACATGCAGGTAGTCGGCCGAGTTGTGCGCGAGCCCGTCCAGGCCGAGGCGCTCGGCGATCAGCAGCGCTTCCAGCAGGGCGGGCCCCTGGCACCAGGGGCCGCAGACCATCACCTCATGTCCGCGCCAGCGCCGCGCCACCACCGGCTCGATGCGGGAGCGGTAGTCAGCGAGGTCCTGCATGGACAGGAACCCGCCTTCCTGCGCGACGAATCGCGTGATCTCGCGGGCCAGGTCGCCGCGGTAGAAGGCGGCGTGCGCGGCGGCGAGGCCGGCCGCACGTCCCTTGCCGGCCGCCTTCCGCTCCTCCGCCACCATGTAGGACAGGCTGCGCGCCAGGTCGGCCTGGACGAACTTCTCGCCGATACTTGGCGCGCGCCCCCCCGGCAGGAAGATCGCGGCGTTCTGCGGCCAGGTGCGGTACTCCGCCTCATGCGCGGCGATGCTCTCGGCCAGCAGGTCGTAGGTGGCGAAGCCTTCGCCCGCGAAGCGGATGGCGGCGGCGGCGATGTCGCCGAAGCTCATCGTGCCGTGCCGCTCCAGCGCCTGGATCCAGGCATCCGGCGCGGCGGGCACCACCATCCGCCGCACGCCCGGCGGCATCTGCCCGCCATGCTCGCGCATGAAGACGTCGGGCGGCAGGCTGGCGGGCCAGTGGCCGAGGCCGGCGATGGTTTCCGTCCGGCCATCGGCCAGCCGGATCATGATCGGTGCGACGCCCGCGACCGAGACGAGGTCGGGCTGCAGCACGCCGAGCGCGAGCCCCGCGGCGCAGCCTGCATCCACCGCGTTGCCGCCGGCTTCCAGGATGGCGAAGCCGGCGCCGGCGGCGAGGTAGTGGCCGGCGCTGATCGCGTGGCGCGTGCCGCTGATGGTGGGCCGGCCGGTGGCGTATTTGCGCATGCGATTCAGACCTCCGGTGCTCGCCGCTGGCGCGGCGGCGCCCTGCGGTCATCGCAAGCGTGCATCAGTTCGTCCTCCGCGCGTGAATGGCCACGGTCTGCTCGTCCAGCCGCGGCGTGTAGACGATGCCGGTGCGCGCGGCGGCGATGACCATCTGGGTGTAGAGCGGGATCCCGGCATGCAGCCGCATCGCTTCCCGCATCGCGGTGCGCAGCGCCGCCTCCCGGTCGCCTTCCATGCGGAAGGCGGCGGCCTGGATCAGGCTGTCCAGGTTCGGGTCGCTGAAGGCGCCGCGGTTGGACTGGCCCAGGCCGCGCGCCAGCTGCTGGCTGTGCATGGCCAGGCTCAGCACATGCGTCGCGTCCCGCGTGGAGGAGGAGGACTGGCCGAAGAACACCAGCGGCACGTCGTTCCGTCCCACCGCGGTGCGCGCGAAATACACGCTGCCCGGCTGGGTCTCGATGCGGGCGTGGAAGCCGGCACGCGTGAACATCTGGCCGAGCGCCTGGCAGACGCGGGCATCGTTCACGTAGCGGTTGTTCGGGCAGGCGAGCGTGAAGCCGAAGCCGTTCGGGTAGCCGGCCTCCGCCAGGAGCCGGCGGGCGCGGGCGGGATCGTTGGGTGGCACCGGAATGCCGGGATCCCAGCCGCCGAAACCTTCCGGCACCAGCTGGCCGGTGGCGATGGCGGCGCCGTCCATCGCGCGCTCGACCAGTGCGGCGCGGTTCACGGCGAGGCTCAGCGCCTCCCGCACGCGGATGTCGCGGAACGGGTTGTGGTCCAGCGGCCGGCCCTCGGCGTCGGTGATCAGCGGCAGGCGCTCCGCGCCGACATGCGGCAGCAGGAAGATCACGCGGTCCGAGGACTGCCGGAACACCGAGACACGGCCCGAGGCCTGCAGCCGCTGCACGTCCCCGGTCGGCACCTCCTCGATCAGGTCCACGTCGCCGGCCAGCAGCGCGGCCATGCGCGCGGCGTCGTTCGGGATGACGCGGATGTTCACCCGCTGCCACTCCGGCCGCTGTCCCCAGTAGTTGTCGTAGCGCGTGACGCTCATCCCGTCGGAGCCGCGGAACTGCTCCAGCCGGAAGGGGCCGGTGCCGATGGCCGCGCGGCCGGAGGCGAAGTCGGACGGCGCGGCACCCTCCGCAGCGCGGCGGGAGACGATGAACACATTCGTCATCTGCCCCGGCAGCACCGGGTTGGGGGAGGCGGTGTGCAGGCGCAGCGTATGCGCATCCACCACCTCCACCCGCGTGATGCCGCGCAGGTTGGGCGTGTAGGGGCCGGGATTGCCCGGGATGTTCGGGATGCGCTCGAAGGAGAAGACGACGTCATCCGCCGTGAAGGGCGTGCCGTCCTGGAAGGTAACGCCCTGGCGCAGGCGGAACTCCCAGACCTGCGGCTGGATCGGCGTCCAGCTCTGCGTCAGGCCGGGCGTCCAGCGGCTTTCGGCGTCGCGATCCACCAGCGTGTCGAAGACGTGCCGCGCCGCGGCCATGTTGGGGCCGAGGAAGATGAAATGCGGGTCGATGCCGAAGCTGGCCTGCACGCCCATGGTCAGCGTCTGGGCGGAGGCGCCGCCGCACCATGCGACGCCGATGGCCGCCAGGGCCGCCTTCCATCCCCGCATCTGCGATCCTCCGTCCCGGTCCCGCCCAGAGTTCGGCGGGGCCGCCGCCCTGTCAACGCGTCAGCCGAAGCGCTCCGCCGCGTAGGGCGCGAAGTCGTGGTTGGTCGGCTTGCCCAGGATGGCCGGGGCCAGCATCCGCGCCGTGGGGGCGGACCCCGTCAGGCCGAGATGGCCATGCCCGAAGGCGAACCACAGCCCCTGCAGCCGTTGCGAGGGCCCGACCACCGGCACGGAATCCGGCAGGCAGGGCCGATGGCCCATCCAGAATCCCTCGGCGCCCTCCGTCCGCGCCTGCGGAAACACCGCCGCGAGGTCGCCGTAGAGCAGCTTCGCCCGCGCCTCGTTCGGCGGCCGCTCCAGACCGCCGAACTCCACCGTGCCGGCCACGCGCAGCCCGCCTTCCATCGGCGTGATGAACACCTTGCGGTCGGCCGGCACCACGGGGCGACTGATCGCGATGCCGGCGCCCGGCAGGTTCACGTGGTAGCCGCGCTGCGTCTCCAGCGGGATGCGGTAGCCGAGCGGCGCCAGCAGCCGCGCGGACCAGGCGCCGGCGGCGACGACGACCTCGTCCGCCGGATGCTGCCGCGCCTCGCCCTGCGCGCCGGTCACGCGGCCATCGGCCAGGGTCAGCGCGCGGATGCGGTCACGCCGCACCTCGCCGCCAGCACGGCGGAACGCCTCCGCCACCGCCTGCGCGTAGCGATGGGGCGAGGCGCAATGCGCGTGGTCCGGCAGGAAGACGCCGACCTGGTAGGCGGGGCCGACCTCCGGCTCCAATCCCGTGATCCCGGCGCGGTCCAGCACCTCCACCCGCGCGCCGTAGTCGCGCCGCAGGTCCCAGGCGGCCTGGTCCTTCTTCACCTGCTCCGCGCCGCGGTAGAGGTAGAGGTTGCCGCGGGGCTGGATCAGCTCCGGCGCGCCGATCTCGCGCGCCAGCTCCAGGTGCTGCTCCGTCGCCAGGCGCTGCAGCGCGTCGATCGCGGCGGCGGCGCGCGCCACCGAATCCGGCCGGGCGGAGGCGACGAAGCGGAGCAGCCAGGGCGCGGCGCGCAGCCAGTAGCTGGCCGGCACATGCAGCGGCGCCGCGGGATCGAGCAGCATGCGCGGCACCTGCTTCAGCGTGCCCGGCATGGCGAGCGGCGCGACGGAGCTGGAGCTGATCGCGCCCGCATTGCCGAAGCTGGCGCCACCCTCGCCGGGCGGTTCGGGATCGACGATGGCGACCTCCGCGCCCTCCTGCCGAAGGCGGAAGGCGAGCGCCAGGCCGACGATGCCGGCGCCGATGACCAGGACGTTGCGTGCCACCTAGTCCGTCCGTCCCATCTGGGTGACACCCATCTCGCGCAGCGTATCGGCCAGCGCGTCAAGCGCGCGGCCGATGTCGTGCTCCGTCACGATGCCGATGCAGGCGATGCGGAAGGTGTTGGCCGCCGCGAGCCGGCCGGGAAAGATGATGAAGCCGCGCTGCTTCATGCCGTCGTACAGCTTCCTGAAGGAGTAGTTCGGGTCCGGCGGGTCGTGGAAGGTGGCGACGATGGGGGACGCGACCGCATCGTCCAGCAGCGTGCGGAAGCCCATCTGCCGCATCCCGTCCACCAGGCGCCGCCAGCTGCGCCGGTAGCGGGCCTGCCGGGCGTGCAGCCCGCCTTCGTCTCGGTGCTCGCGCAGCGCCTCCGCCATGCCGAGCAGCAGGTGGGTAGCCGGGGTGAAGCGGAACATGCCTGTCCGCTCCATGTGCTGGTTCTGGTCCCAGAGGTCCAGCGTCAGGCTGTGCGCATTGCCCTTGGCCTCCTCCAGTGCGGACTTCTTGGCGACGACCCAGGCGAGCCCCGGCGGCGCCTGCAGGCCCTTGTTGGCCGAGCACACCACGGCATCGAAGGCCAGCCGCTTCGCATCCAGCTCGAAGGCGCCGAAGCTCGCCACCGCATCGATCAGCAGGCCCTTGCCCATCCGCTTGCAGACCTCGGCGATCTCCTCGATCGGGTTCAGGATCCCGGTCGAGGTCTCGCAATGCACCACCATCACATGCGTGATGGCGGGGTCGGCCTGCAGCGCTGCTGCGAACTGCTCCGCGGTGGGCGGGGTGTAGGGCGCGGTGCGGAAGCTGGCATGGGGCGTGCGGATCTTGCGGGCCACCTCCACCAGCCGGTCGCCATAGACGCCGTTGGTGTGGATCAGCAGCTTGCCGTTCTCCGGCACGAAGGTGCCGATCGCGGCTTCCGTGCCCGACGTCCCACTGCCGACCAGCGGCACCGCCGTGTGGCTGCCATGGCCGTTGCAGAGGTCGAGCAGGTACTGCCGGCACCAGGCGATGGTGGCGAGCATCTTCTCCTCGCCGGAGGCATAGTCGTGCAGCATCGCCCGCTTGACGCGCATGGAGAGCGTCGCCGGACCCGGGGTGAGCATCAGCGGCTCGTCTTCCACCCGTTCCTCGTCCATCGCCCGCGCTCCCGATGCCTCTGGCATCCTGCCACGCGCGGCGCGGCCTTCAAGGGCCGGATGGACAGCGACGGCGTGGCCGCGCCAGACTGCCGCCATGCTGGATCCCGTCACGCTCGAAGTGCTCGGCCGCAAGGTGACCGCGGCGGCCGAGGGCATGGGCTTCACGTTGCAGCGCACCGGCCGCACCCTCTACGTGAAGGAGGCGTCCGATTTCGGCACCGCGCTGGTCGGGCTGGACGGGCGGTTCTTCGGCTATCCGCGCACCATCGGCGTCAGCCACTTCCTCGACCTGGACTGCAGCGCGACGATCCGCGCCGTGCCCGACCTGGAACCGGGCGACGTCATCATCACCAACCACCCTTTCGCCTCCGAGGCACTGGCCACCCACCTGCCCGACCTGCACCTGGTGAAGCCCTACTTCCACGAGGGTCGGATCGTGGCCTATGGCTGGTGCTTCGTGCATTCGGCCGACATCGGCGGGCGCGTCCCTAGCTCCATCTCGCCTTCCAACACGGACCTGTTCCAGGAAGGGCTGATGATCCCGCCGATGAAGCTGGTCCGGCGGGGCGAGCTGAACCCGGACGTGGTCGCGCTCTACCGCGCCAACGTCCGCACGCCCGACCAGAACATGGGCGACATCCGCGCGGAGCTCGCAGCGCTGCATGTGGGGGGCCTTCGCGTGGCGGAGATGATCGCCGCGCATGGGGTGGAGACCTTCATCGAAGCGCAGGAAGCGCTGCAGGACTACGCCGACCGCAAGGCGCGCGCCGTGCTCGCCCGCATCCCGGACGGCGAGTACGAGTTCTGGGATTACCTCGACGACGACATGGTCACCACCTTCCCGGTGCGCATCCGCCTGACGCTGCGCAAGCGCGGCGAGGAGATCGAGCTGGACTTCGACGGCACCGACCCGCAGGTCGCCACCGCCTACAACATCCCGACGATGGGCCGCCGGCACGCCTGGTTCACCGCACGGATCATCGGCTGCGTCGCCACGCATGATCCCAGCATCCCGATGAACGCCGGCGTCTATCGCTGCATCACCGCGAGGGCACGCGCTGGTTCCGTGGTGAATGCGGAGCCGCCGGCCGCGGTGGGCGTGCGCCAGCCGGGCGGGCGGCGCATCTTCGACATGGTCACCGGCGCGCTGCTGAAGGGCGACCCCACGCTGATGGCCGCGGCCTCCGGCGGCGTCTCCACCCCCGTGGTGCTGGCCGAGGAGGAGACCGCGCAGGGCGACCGCAACGTGGTGGTTCTGGAGCCGATGATCGGCGGCATGGGCGCGCGCCTCGGCCATGACGGCGTGGATGCGCGCGACAGCGGCACCTCCAACCTCGCCAACAATCCGATCGAGAGCATCGAGGCCGCGGCGCCCGTGCTGGTGCGCAGCTACGCCGTGCGCGCCGACAGCGGCGGGCCGGGGCAGTGGCGCGGCGGCTGCGGGCTGGAATTCAGCTTCGAGGTGCTGCGCGACGGCTGCACGGTGCTCGCCCGCGGCATGGAACGCTGCCGTTTCCCGCCCTGGGGTGCGATGGGCGGGCGGCCCGGCCAGCCCTTCCGCGTCATCCTGAACCGCGGCACGCCGAAAGAGCAGGTGATCGGCAAGATCGACCTGCTGGAGGTGGAGGCGGGCGACGTCGTCACCATCCTGACACCCGGCGCCGGCGGCTACGGCGACCCCTTCCGGCGCGATCCCGCAGCGGTGCTGAAGGATGTGCGCCTCGGCCTGGTCGGCGCGGCCTCCGCGGCGCGCGACTACGGCGTGGCGATCCGGGACGGCGCGGTGGACGAGCCGGCCACTGCCGCCCTTCGCGCTGCCCGCCCTCCGCGCGACCCGCACGGCTTCGACTTCGGCGAGGAGCGCGAGGCCTATGAGGCGGTGTTCACCGACGAGGCCCAGCGGCGCCTGAACCAGGCGCTCTATGCGCGGCCGAAGCGACAGCGCCAGAAGCTGCGCCGCCGCGTCATGGAGGCGACGGTGCCCGACATGCCGCGCGCCGGCCACCGCCCGCTGGTCGAGGTGCTGGCCGATCCCGCCGCCGCCCGCGCCCGCTTCGAGGCCGCCTTCGCGGAACTGCTCAAGTGAGCGCGCGCGTGGGCATCGACGTCGGCGGCACCTTCACCGATTTCGTGCTGGCCGGCCCGCGGGGCCTGGTCTTCCACAAGGAACCCAGCACGCCGGACGATCCCTCCGCGGCGGTCGAAGCCGGCCTGGTCGCGCTGGTGGCCAAGGCGGGGCTCGGCATGGGCGACATCGGGCTGCTGGTGCACGGCACCACGCTCGGCCTGAATGCGATCATCCAGCGCCGCGGCGGCCCCATCGGCCTGGTCACCTCTCCCGGCAACCGCGACGTGCTGGAGATCGCGCGTTGCCGCATGCCGAACTCGGTGGATTTCCACCTGACGCGGGAGGAGGACCTGGTCCCCCGCGACCTGGCCTTCGAGATCCCGGCGCGCATCACGGTGGACGGCACCGTGCTGATGCGGCCGACGCCTGCCGACTACGATCGCGTCGCGGCCGCCCTGCGCAGCGCCGGCGTCGTCACCGTGGCGGTCATGCTGCTGCACAGCTACCTGCACCCCGCGCTGGAGGCGGAGGTGGCCGCGGAGCTCGCCGCGCGGCTGCCCGGCGTGCCGGTCTCCGCCTCGGCCGCCATCTGGCCGGAGATGCGGGAGTACGAACGCACGCTGGTCGCCGTGCTCAACGGCTTCATCGCGCCGCTGATGCAGCGCTACTTCGCGCGCCTGCAGGACAGGCTGGCGGCGCGCGGCCTGCGCGCACCCATCACCATCACGGCGTCCAACGGCGGCACCGTCGCGCTGCGCACCGCGAGCGCGCGGCCGATCGAGACGGTGCTGTCCGGCCCCGCCTCCGGCGTCGTCGCCGCGGCCCGCGCGGCGGATCGCACGCCGCACCAGCGCCTGATCACGCTCGACATGGGCGGCACCAGCAGCGACATCGCGCTGACCCGCTCGGGCGAGCCGGAATACACCACGCGCACCACGGTGGGCGGGCTGCCGCTGGTGATGCCGGTGGTGAACGTCTCGGCGATAGGCGCCGGCGGCGGCTCCATCGTCTGGGTGGATCCGCAGGGCGTGCTGAAGGTGGGGCCCCGCAGCGCCGGCGCGGCGCCAGGGCCGGTCTGCTACGGCCGCGGCGGCACGGAGCCGACGGTCACGGATTGCTACCTCGCCTGCGGCTTCCTCGATCCCGCGAACTTCCTGGGCGGCCGCATGCGGCTGGACCGCGAGGCCGCGGAGCGCGCGCTCGCGCCCATCGCGGAACGGCTCGGCTTCACCGGCGCCGACGC
>NZ_JAPSMD010000147.1 GCF_027856955.1 Falsiroseomonas oryzae
TCACCCGGCCCTCGCGGACCGTGACGGCGCCGTCCTGCCCGCCGGCCGGCACGGCGAGCAGCTCCGCCCCGGCGGCGCGGCTGCCGGGGGCATGCACGGCGTCCAGCGCGCGACCGGTCATGTCGCGGGCCAGCGTGGCCTCGTCGAAGCCGCCCCGCGCATGCAGCGCCACCATGCGGCCGTCGCGCAGCACGGTGACCGCATCGCAGAGCCGCCGCACCTCGTCGAGCCGGTGCGAGACGAAGACCACCGCCACCCCCGCCTGGCGCAGGCGGTCGAGCAGGCCGAACAGCCGGTCCACCTCCGCGCGTTCCAGCGAGGCGGTCGGCTCGTCCAGGATCAGGATGCGCGTCCCGCCATGCGCCAGCTCGCGCGCCAGCACGACCGCCTGGCTCTCCGCGAAGGAGAGGTGGCGCATCGGCCGTTCAGGATCGAGTGCCAGGCCGAGCCGCGCCAGCGCCGCATCCGCCGCCTGCCGCACCGCGCGCCGGTCCACCACCGCGGGCAGCAGCCCACCAAACGGCCGGCGCAGCGGCCACCGCCCGAGCAGCAGGTTGTCCGCGACCGTCATCTCCGGCACCACGCGCAGCTCCTGCGGGACCAGCGCGATGCCGGCGCGCCGCGCCTCGTCAGGGCCGCGCGGCGCGAAGGGCTGTCCGGCCAGCGTGATCTCGCCCGCATCCGGGCGGTAGATGCCGGTGAGGATCTTCAGCAGGCTCGACTTGCCCGCGCCATTCTCGCCCACCAGCCCGTGCACGGTGCCGGCATCGAGGCGGAGTGCGACGTCGCGCAGCGCGACGGTGCGCCCGAACGCCTTGCTCACCCCCGTCGCGCTGAGTGCGATCGTCCCGGCGGCCATCCCTGTCCGAACCCTGCCCGGCCGCAAGCCTCGCCCGGCCGTCCGGGATGCGTCAATCTCGAACAGCGTTCGGTTTCGGACGCGGCGATACGGCGACGGCGGGGCGCGGTACGCGAAGCGGCCCGGGGCGCAGGACGCCGCCCCGGGCCGCCGAAGGAGTCGTTCGGCCGCGACGGTCCGCGCGGTACGGAACCCCGCGCGGCCGCCGCGTTGCAGGCTAGTCCGCGCCCTGCGTCCGCGCGCCCGGCGTGCCGGCGATGGTCTCGCGCGCCTTCTTCATCTCGTCCTCGACCCAGAGCGAGTGGTGCTCGCGCGCCCAGTTCACGTCCACCTGGCCCGAGCCCATGGCGTCGAAGGCGCCCTCCATGCCGACCGAGCCGATGTAGATGTGGCCCAGCATCGCCGCGATCATCAGCACGGAGATCACGCCGTGCACGATGTGCGCGAGCTGCTGCCCCGCGATGTCGGTCGCCCAGAAGGGGAAGATCAGGACGTAGCCGGAGACCGCCACCAGGGTGCCGCCGATCACGGTGATCCAGAACACCATCTTCTGCCCGGCGTTGAAGCGCCCGGCCGCCGGATGGTCGTGGCCGAACAGGCCGCCCGCCGCCTTCAGCCAGCCGACGTCGCGGCCGTTCGGGATGTTGTCCTTCACCCACAGCAGGAACAGCAGCACCACGCCCAGCGTGAAGGGGAAGGACAGGTAGTTGTGCGCGTATTTCCCCCACAGAGTGATGGTGGCGAAGGCCTCCGGCCCGATCAGCGGCAGGATCAGCCAGCGGCCGAAGGTCAGGTTCAGCCCGGTCAGCGCCAGCACGACGAAGGATCCCGCCGTCATCCAGTGCGCGGACCGCTCCAGCAGGTTGAAGCGCTGGATGGTGCGGCCCGACCGGCCGGCATCGATCTCGATGCGGCCGCGCGTGGCGTAGAACATCGCGATGATGCCGAGCATGCCCAGCACGGCGATGCCGCCCACCCAGGTCAGCGTGCGGTTGTGGAAGGTGCGCCAGTCCCGCCCGGCCGGCTGCACCAGGTTGCTGGCCTGCTCGTCCGGGATGGAGATGCGGCCGCCGATGCGGCCGCGGGTCAGCGCCTTCTCCAGCTCCAGCTCGTCCGCCGTGGCGGTCGGCGAGACCGGGTTGGTGGGAACGCCCACCACCGGCCCGCCCATCTGCACCTGCGCCGCGGCTGGCAGGCCGAAGGCCAGGGCGCAGGCCACGGCCAGCGCCGGAAGGATGCGTGCAATCATCTGCGTATTCCCCCAAAGCGCGCGCGGGCGATCGGGCCGCCCGCGCCGCCCCTCCCCGATCAGACGCTCAGCGTTTCCTTGTAGGCGGTGCGCCAGCCCCAGGCGCCGGCGCCGTAGCCGCGGCGCTGAACACGCTCGCGGTAGATGCTGGCGATCATGTCGCCGTCGCCGGCGAGCAGCGCCTTGGTGGAGCACATCTCCGCGCAGATCGGCAGCTTGCCCTCGGCCAGCCGGTTGGCGCCGTACTGGACGTATTCCACGCCGGTGTTGTCGGCCTGCGGGCCGCCGGCGCAGTAGGTGCACTTGTCCATCTTGCCGCGGCTGCCGAAGTTGCCGACGCGCGGATACTGCGGCGCGCCGAAGGGACAGGCGTAGAAGCAGTAGCCGCAGCCGATGCAGGTGTCCTTGTCGTGCAGCACGACGGCGTCCGCCGTCGTGTAGAAGCAGTTGGTCGGGCACACCGCCGCGCAGGGCGCGTCGGTGCAGTGCATGCACGCCATGGAGATGGAGCGCTCGCCCGGCTTGCCGTCGTTGATGGTCACCACGCGGCGCCGGTTGATGCCCCAGGGCACCTCGTGCTCGTTCTTGCAGGCGGTGACGCAGGCGTTGCACTCGATGCAGCGGTCGCTGTCACACAGGAACTTCATGCGGGCCATTGTTGTGTTCTCCCCCCGGTCTCTCAGGCCGCACGGATCTGGCAGAGCGTGACCTTCGTCTCCTGCATGAAGGTGACGGGGTCATAGCCATAGGTGGTCACGACGTTCACGGATTCGCCGAGCACGATCGGATCGGTGCCGCGCGGATACTGCCGCCGGCGATCCTCGCCCTGGAACCAGCCGCCGAAGTGGAAGGGCATGAAGGCGACGCCGCGCCCGACGCGCTCCGTCACAAGCGCCTTCACCCGGGCGCGGCTGTTGTTCTCCGGCCCCATCACCCACACCCAGGCGCCGTCGCGGATGTTCCGCGCCGCCGCATCGGCCGGGTTGATCTCGACGAACATGTCCTGCTGCAGCTCGGCAAGCCACTTGTTGGACCGCGTCTCCTCGCCGCCGCCCTCGTACTCCACCAGGCGGCCGGAGGTGAGGATGATCGGGAAGTCGCGCGCCACCTCGTGGCTGCGCGCCTGCACGGACTGGCCGAGATGCGGCAGGCGGAAGCCGCGCCGGTCCGGCAGGGTCGGGTATTGCGCGATCAGGTCGGTGCGCGGCGTGTAGATCGGCTCGCGGTGCACCGGAACCGGGTCCGGCAGGTTCCAAGCCACGGCGCGCGCCTTGGCGTTGCCATAGGCCATCACGCCCTTGTCCATGGTCACGCGGATGATGCCGCCCGACAGGTCGGTCATCCAGGAGACGCGGTCCTCCCCGCCCAGGCCGCTGCCGACCTCGGCGATGGTCGCCTTCTCCTCCGCCGTCAGCAGGTCGTACCAGCCCAGCCGCTTCATCACCGCGATGGTGAATTCCGGATAGCCGTCCTGGATCTCCGAGCCCTTGGAGAAGCTGCCCTCGGCCAGCAGCGTCTGGCCTTCGCGCTCCACGCCGAAGCGCGCGCGGAAGGTGCCGCCGCCCTCCTTCACGTGCAGCGAGGTGTCATACAGCACGTGCGTGCCGGGATGGCGCCACTCCGGCTTGCCCCAGCACGGCCAGGGCAGGCCGTAGTAGTCGCCGCGGATCTCGGCCGGCGCATCGGCGCCGGCGCGCAGCGTGACCAGGTCGAATTTGTCCTGGTGCTGCTGGTGCAGCTTCAGCCGCTCCGGCGAGATGCCGGAATAGCCGCTGCCCCAGGCGCCGCGGTTGATCTCGCGCAGGATGCTCTCGGCCGTCGGCGCGTTGTCGCGGATCTCGAAGCCCTTGAACATGTCGCGCTGGAAGCGGACCGGCAGGTTGCGCCGCTCCGCCGCCTGGTCCAGCGCGCCGGCCAGGCGATACATCACCTCGTAGTCGGTCCGGCTCTCGAAGATCGGGTTCACGATCCTCGAGCACCACTGGACCGACCGGTTGGAGGCGGTGCGGCTCCCGTCGCACTCGAACTGGGTCGCGATCGGCAGCAGGTAGGTGCCGTTGCGGCGGCCGGACTGCATCGCGAAGGTGGTGGGGTGCGGGTCCGCGATGACCAGCAGCTCGAGCCGCTCCAGCGCGCGCGCGGCTTCCGGCATGCGGGTGACGGTGTTGCCGCCATGCCCGAACACCAGCATGCCCTTCGTGTTGTCCTTCTGCTGCACCTGGTCCTTCGGCAGCAGCACGGCGTCGAAGTAGCGCGTGGTCGGGATGCCCGGCGTGGTCTGCATCTGCGGCGTGTCGAAGCGCGCCCGCATGTCCTCGAAGGACATGCCCCACACGCGGCTCCAGTGGCGCCACGCCGTCTCGTCGATCCCGTAGTAGGCTGGCAGGTTGCCGACATCGAGGCCGAAGTCGGACGCGCCCTGCACGTTGCAGTGGCCGCGGAAGATGTTGGCGCCGGTGCCGGCTGCGCCGACATTGCCGGTGGCGAGCAGCAGGATGGAGTAGGCGCGGACATTCGCCGTGCCGACCGTCTTCTGCGTCGCGCCCATGCACCAGATCAGCGTGGAGGGCTTCTGCGTCGCGAACAGCTCCGCCACCTTGCGCAGCTGCGCGCCCGGCACGCCGGAGACGCGCTCGACCTCCTGCGGGGTCCACTTCGCCACCTCGGCGCGGATCTGGTCCATGCCGTGCACGCGCTGGCGGATGAACTCCTTGTCCTCCCAGCCATTCTGGAAGATGTGCCAGAGCATGCCCCAGATGATCGGGATGTCGGTGCCCGGGCGCATCCGCACATATTCCGTCGCGTGCGCCGCGGTGCGGGTGTAGCGCGGGTCGATGACGATCAGGTTGGCGCGGTTGGCCTCCTTGCCCGACAGCACGTGCTGCAGGCTGACCGGATGCGCCTCCGCCGGGTTCCCGCCCATGATGATCATGGTCTTGGAATTGCGGATGTCGTTGTAGGAGTTGGTCTGCGCGCCGTAGCCCCAGGTGTTCGCCACCCCCGCCACCGTGGTGGAGTGGCAGATGCGCGCCTGGTGATCGACCGAGTTGGTGCCCCAGAAGGCCGCGAACTTGCGGAACAGGTAGGCGCCCTCGTTGGAGAACTTGGCGCTACCCAGCCAGAACAGGCTGTCCGCGCCGCTGTTGGCGCGGATCTCCATCATCTTGTCGGCGATCTCGCGATAGGCGACGTCCCAGCTGATCCGCTGCCACTCGCCGTTCACCAGCTTCATCGGGAACTTCAGGCGGCGGTCGCCGTGCACCAGCTCGCGCACCGCCGCGCCCTTGGCGCAATGCGTGCCGCGGTTGATCGGCGATTCCCAGGCCGGCTCCTGGCCGACCCACACGCCGTTCTGCACCTCGGCCACCACCGTGCAGCCCACCGAGCAGTGGGTGCAGATGTTCTTGACGCGCTGCACCGGCCGCGCGTGGTCGATCACGCCGGTGGCCGCGCCGGCGGCCTGCGCGCGCGACGGCGCGAGCGCACCGAGCGCGGCGAGGCCCGCACCGGCGAAGCCGGCCTGGCGAAGGAAGGAACGACGGTCCAGCCCGCCGGAGCTCAGCCCGGCATAGGCCGCGGCCAGCCGCTGCTTCGCAGCGCGGCCTTCGGAGCGCTTGATCAGCATCTGCGCTTTCTCCCGGTCTTACTTTTCGTAGCGGTTGGTGCGGTAGAAGGCCTGCACCCCGGCCGCGTTCGGCTGGTAGCGGGCCGCGGTGCGGGTCGCCTCGTTCTCCTTGCGGGCGTCACGCGCGGGCACGCTGTCGGCGCGCTGCGCCAGCGCCGGCGCCGCCGCGGCGGCTGCCGCCGTGCCAAGGCCCAAGGCCTTCAGGAACCCTCGACGCACCGACCTGTCCTCCCCCGCAGCACTCATGTCCCAGCTTCCCTTCTTCCTTGCTGTTGCGTCTCAGGCCGGCAGGTCCGCCGCCGCGGCCTCGATCTCCACGGCGATGCGCCCAAGGCGCCCGACCGCGCGGTAGAAGCCCGCCGCCTCCGCCTTCTCCAGGTCCGCGAACATGCGCGCGGCCCAGGGGCGGATGTGGCGGGCGAAGAACCCTGCGGCTTCGTCGGGGTCGGCGGCGAAGGCGCCGGCGATCAGCCCCGCGAAGGTCTCGCAGACGAAGGCGATGTGGTCCTCGGGCTCGGCCACGCCCTCCACGCGCTCGATCCCGAGCCGCGCCAAGTCGCCGCGCAGGTCGGCCAGCGGCCGCTCGTGCAGGAAGCCGGTCAGATAGTAGGAGGCGTAGGGCAGCACCTCGCCGCGGCCGACGCCGATGAACAGCTGGAAGAACTCGCGCTCCGCCGACTCCGGCGTGGCGGCCGCCGCCGCAGCGGCCAGCGCCGCATAGGCCTCGCCGAGCTCGCCCTCGGTGCCGCACAACAGCTTCAGGCTGGCAAGCAGCCCCGCATCCGGCGCGCCGCCCATCAGCCGCCCGAGCAGCGCGAACAGCCGCGCCCGCTCGACATCGACCGGATCGTGCGTGATCGCTGCGGCCCGTGCCATTCCCTGCCCAGTCACGGGGACCGCGTTCCCGCCTTACCCGGCCGACGCAGCCGCCCGTCTCCCCAATCCTTCCCTACAAGCGCAGTCGTCGCGCTTGTGCAAGAGGGAAGGCTCGCGGAGGCGTGATTTCGGACGGCACGACACATCGTTGCGTGACCATTGTCTTCTATATGACCTAGCGCACTCTCATCAGCCGGGCAGCGCCCCGCCATGGCGCCGGCGCGGCGCCGGCGCCTCCGCCGGCGGCACCGGCCCCGCCGGGATCTCCGCTGCCAGGATCCGCGGCTCCGGGTCGGCCGGAACCGCCGCGGACGGGTCGTCCGTCTCCGCACCGGGCGGGGCCTCCGCCGTCACGGCGGGCGGGGACTCCGCCATCGCCATGGGCGGCGCCTCCGCGGCAGGCGCCTCCTCGGCAGGCGGCCCGGCGGCTTCGGCCTCATCCTCGCCGAGCCGCCCGATCGCCTGGGCCAGCAGCTTTGCCACATCGCCGCCCAGCTCGTTCGAGAAGCCGAAGGGCAGGCCGCCCGGGGTGTTGAAGTCCCACTGGTAGTCCACCGGCCCGATGTAGTCGCGGATCGCCGGGTCCAGGCTCCACATCCGCCGCAGCGCGGCGTTCCGCAGCACCGAGGGCACGCCCGGCCGCAGGAACAGCGAGAAGTCGCTCTCCGCCGTGAGGTCCTCGATTCGCGGCAGGCTCGCCGGGTCGATCTCCGGCAGGTTCGGGATCGGGCAGGCCGCCCGCGGGGGCGGCGACGGCTCGGCCTCGGCGGGTGCGGTGTCGGTCGCCTCGGCCGTCGCGTCCGCGGGCAGAGCCTCCGGCGACGACTCGACGGGCGGGCCCGCTTCCGCGACCGCGCGCTTGCGGCGCGACCAGCGGGCCAGGAACCCCTCGCCCTCCGTCTCCTCGGCGCCGCGGGTCATTCCTCCTCCTCCGCCGGGAAGCGGGCTGCCCCGGGGGCGCGGCGCGCCAGCGCCTCCGGGTCGGCGCGGTCGCGCTTGCGCTTGTAGAAGGCGTGCTCCTTGTGGTGCTCGGCCACGAAGGCCGCGGTTGCCGCGTGCAGGCCGGGCGGCATCGGCAACGCCTCCACCAGGTCATTGCCGGTGTCGGCGTGGAGATGCGCCTCGCCGGGGTCCACCGTCACGGTCTGCAGCGCGAAGCCAGCCGGCGTCGCGGCCGGGCGCAGCGCCACCCAGACCAGCGGCTGCGCGGCTTCCAGGTTGTGCTTGTAGTTGGACGTGTCCGTCGGATGCAGCGCCACCTCGGCCACGCCGGCGAAGAACAGGCTGCGCCCCGCCTCCTCCCGCAGCAGCGTCCAGGCGGGAACGGGCGGCGCCTCCTCCAGCACCTCCACCACGCGCCAGACCTCGTCCGCCCATTTCGTCACGCCGGGCCGGCGTTCCGCCAGGACGGCCACGGGAATGCGGATGGACCGGGGGTTCACGCCGCCTCCCCCCGCGCCTTCAGCGGCAGGCCGGCGACCAGGTTCTGTGGCTTGAGCCGCACCTTCTGCGCCACGTCCATCGCCAGCGCCAGGTACACCGGCTTCCCCGCCGCGCGCGGGATCACGCGCGAGCTTTCCGAGAACTCCAGCACGCCGAGCCACAGGATCCGCGCCAGCCTCTCCTGCTTCACCTTCTTCCCGTGCCACAGGTCGTTGGCGATCGCCGTGGCCTCGGCGTCCAGCCCGACATGCCAGGTCCAGTTGCGGTCCTCGATCACCGGCACGGGGCGGATCGTCACCACCTCGCCCAGCATGTGCTTCAGGAAGATCTCGATGGCGCGGCCCAGTGCCTTCTGGCCCTCGCGCGTCTCCGCGATGTCGAGGGCGAAGTCGTGCGCGTCCGACCGTGCGAAATAGGCCGGCGCGTTCGCCTCGCCCAGCACGTCGATCTCGACCTCGCGCGGCGGCACGCCGGCCTCGGTCAGCAGCTGGCCCAGCGGGCCGTAGTCGCTGCCGGCGGCCTTCATGTCCACCACCTCCTCGTCCGCCAGCAGCGTGGAGCCCTGGTGGATGCCGGCGCGCTGCGGGCGGAACAGGCATTCGGCCGCGCGCAGCACGAAGGGATCGCCCACCCCCTCCATCGCGCTGCGCACCACCAGATGTGTCAGCATCTGCAGGAACAGCGGCGGGATTCCCGCCACGCCATCGGCGTAGAGCTTCAGCCAGGCGGCTTCCAGGTTCGGCTGCGCCGCGACGCGGTCGCGGAAGGACAGGAAGACCTGCCAGTTCTCCCGCGCATCGGCGTCCGCCAGCGCAGCCAGCTCCGCCGGCGGCACGGCGCGCATGGGGTCGGCCAGCAGCGCGGCATGCAGCGCGCGCTCCGCATCGCAGGCCTCCTCCGGCGGGACGAGCTCGGGCCGCGCGCAGAAGGCGCGCCAGAGATCGGGCGTGGCGTGGATGCGCCCGTCCTCGTCGCGGTCGCACAGGTGATGCCCGCAGGCCACCCAGAAATCGCCGGGCGCCAGGCCAGGCGGGGGCTTGGGCAGGTGCTCGTGGTGATGATGCCCGCTCATATCCCGTTCCGCGCGCCCAGCTTCGTCAGGTCCGGCGTCTCCACCACCTCCTCCTCGCCCTCCACCACGGCGATGCCGAAGACCGGCAGCGTGTCGAAGCGGGTATGCGGCGTGTCGCGCAGATGGAGCGTGCGGAAGCGCTCCCGCTGCTCGCCGCCCTCCTCGCTGCGCGACAGCGCCAGGATGGTGCCGGGCGGGTGGTCGCAGAGGCTCTCGGCGAAGGCGATCTCCTCCGCCGCCGCGGCGCGCGCCGCGGCCTCGTCCGGGGCGCCGTGCCGCGCGCGGATATGCGCCGCAAGCGCCTCCAGCGCCGCCGCGCGCTGGTCCGGCGTCGCCTCCGCCACCTCCACCAGGGTGGACCAGCCGAAGGACGACAGGCCGAGGAAGCCGCCGCGGAAGGCCTGCCGCCGCTTGCCCGACATCGCCGCCGGCGTCTCGTCCCAGAACTCGAAGCCGCCGGGCACAGCCCATTCGCCGGGCTCCGCCGCCGGCTCGTAGATCAGCGTGTCGGACCGGTCGAGGCGGACCGTGCGCGGCAGCTTCGTCATGCGCCGAGCGCCTCCGCCAGTGCGAAGCGGTCGCGCGCGCCGCCGCGGTCCACCACCAGGTCGCCGGTCGCCGGGTCCAGGCCGCGCTTGCCGCCTGCCATCCGCGCGTCGTCCTCCAGCCGCGCCAGGTAGCGTTCCGCCAGGCGCCGGAAGCCGCCGGTGGCGTCGGCGCGCTGCCATTCCGCCAGGTTCGCCATCAGGTGGCGCGCCCAGGCCGCGGTCAGCTCCGCCGCCGTCGCCTCCTCCAGGTCCCAGCCCTCCTCCTGCAGGGAGGTCTGGGCCAGGCCGTGGCCGGGCTCCCAGCCCTGCGGGAACATCAGACGCGCCTCCACCGCCACCGCGATCCAGTCCGGCACCGCATCCTCCGCGCAGCCCTCCGGCCAGGCGATCCGCACCCCCCCCACCTCGCCGCCATTCACCGCGACGCGGCCGGGCCAGCGGAAGGTCAGGGGCACCTCCGGCGGGCCGAAGGCGGCCAGTGCATCGGCCAGGGCCGAGGCCGCGGCGTAGAGGGCCGGCCGCGCCGCGGCCAGGGGCTGCTCCGGCTCCAGAACCACCGCCGCCTCGATCCGCGCGGCGCTCCGCACCCAGGCCAGCGTCCCCGCCCCGTGCTGCGGCGCCAGCGCGACCGCCCGCGCCAGCGCGTCCCCGGCCTCGCGCAGCGGGACCACGGGCGTGAAGACCGAGGGCAGTTCGGGCAGCAGGCTGCTGGCGGCGGACGACACGACCGGAAGAATTCCTCCCCATGCCTCGCAACGGCTCGGCCGGGGCGATATATGCGCCCCAAATCCCCGAGCCTAGGGGTCGGGGAACGCTGGGGAAGCCTGTCCGCGCATGAGCACCACCACCTTCGTCTGTTCCTGCGAGGACACCATGCCGCTCGACGGCCGCGCCGTGGCGCGCGGCTGCAAGGGGGAGATGCGCAGCGCCGAGCAGCTCTGCGGCGCCCAGCTCGACCGCTTCCTGGCGGCGCTCGGCGAAGGCCGGCCGGTCACCGTCGCCTGCACCGCCCAGGCCCCGCTCTTCGAGCAGGAGGCCGAGGAAGCCGGCTTCGCCGCCCCCCTTGCCTTCGTGAACATCCGCGAGACCGCCGGCTGGTCCGACGAGGCGAAGGCCGCCGGCCCCAAGATGGCCGCGCTGATCGCCGCCGCCGCCGTGCCCATGCCGGCCACCCCCCTGGTGCCGCTCAAGAGCGAGGGCGTGACCCTGGTGCTGGGCCGCGACGCCGCCGCGCTGGACGCCGCCCGCAGGCTGGCCGCCACGCTGGACGTGACCGTGCTGCTGACCGGCGCCGAGTCCGTGGAGCCGCTGCGCAGCGCCGAATTCCCGGTCGCCCGCGGCCGCGCCCGCGCCGCCACCGGCTGGCTCGGCACCTTCGAGGTCACCGTGGACGGCTATGCCATGCCGCGCCCCTCCTCCCGCGCCGCCTATGCATGGGGGCCGGCGAAGGACGGCGCGACCAGCCGCTGCGACGTGATCCTGGACCTGACCGGCGGCGCGCCGCTGTTCCCGACGCATGAGCTGCGCCAGGGCTATCTCCGCGCCGACCCCGCCGATGCCGCCGCGGTGGAGCGCGCGGTGGCCGCCGCCCGCGACCTGGTGGGCGAGTTCGACAAGCCGCGCTTCGTCACCTTCGAGGCCTCGCTCTGCGCGCACAGCCGCAACCGCCGCACCGGCTGCACGCGCTGCCTGGACCTCTGCCCTACCGGCGCGATCACGCCCGGCAAGGATTCGGTGGTGGTCTCCGCCGAGATCTGCGCGGGCTGCGGCGCCTGCGCCGCGGTCTGCCCGACCGGCGCCGCCAGCTACGCCCTGCCAAGCAGCGAGGCGCTGCTGCGGCGCCTCCGCACCCTGCTGCTGACCTACCGCGAAGCGGGTGGCGAGACGCCCCTGGTCCTGGTTCACGACGCGCATGGCGAGGCGCTGATCGAGGCGCTGGCCCGCCACGGCGACGGCCTGCCCGCCCGCGTCCTGCCGCTGCGCGTCAACGAGGTGTCGCAGCTCGACCTCGCCACGCTGCTCAGCGCCTTCGCCTGGGGCGCGGCGCAACTCCGCCTGCTGATGAAGGCGAAGCGCGCCCACGGGACGGAGGGCGTCTTCCGCAACCTCGACTACGTGCAGCATGTGCTGGCCGGCCTCGGCATCCCCGACCACGGCGCGCCGCGCGCCGCCGCGATCGAGACCGACGATCCCTTCGCGCTGGGCGAGGCGCTGCGCGCCCTCCCCCGCCGCGGGCTGCCCTTCCCGCCTTCGACGCACCTCGCCATGGGCGCATCGCGCGAGGTGCTGCGCCAGGCCGCGCGCGCCCTGGCCGAGGGCGCGGGCCGG
>NZ_JAPSMD010000148.1 GCF_027856955.1 Falsiroseomonas oryzae
CGCCGCCATCGCCGGGCGCCTCGCCGCGCTGGACGCCGCGCGCGCCCTCGGCCGCATGACGCCGGACCAGCGCGACGCGGAGGCCGGGCGGTGGCGCATGGCGCTGAACCGCCAGCTTGCCCCGCGCGCCTTCCTCGATGCGCTGTTCCCGCCATTGCCGGCCGCCGCGATCCCCGACGAGACCATCCTCTGCCGCTGCGAGGAGGTGACGGCCGACCGCGTGCGGGAAGCGGTGACGCTCGGCTGCCTCGGCGCCAACCAGACCAAGGCCTTCACCCGCACGGGCATGGGGCCCTGCCAGGGCCGCGTCTGCGGGCCGGCCGTGCATGCCGTGATCGCCGCGGCGCGCGGCGCCGACCCGGCGGAGGTGGACCCCTTCCGCACGCGCTTCCCGACCAAGCCGTTGACGCTGGGCGAACTCGCCGCCCTGGCGACATGACCGCATCCGATGATCGGAGCGCTGGCAGGCGCGGAGGTCTGGGCCGGATGCGAGGCCGATGAACCGCGCCGTCGTCATCGGTGGCGGGCTGCACGGCCTGTCCACCGCCCTGCACCTGGCGCGCATGCCGGGCTGGCAGGTGACGGTGCTGGAACGCCGCCATGTCGGCCGCCACTCCTCCGGCGTGAATGCCGGCGGCGTGCGGCGCCTCGGCCGCGACCTGCGCGAGATCGCGCTCTCCGTCGTCTCGGCGGAGATGTGGCAGGACATGCCCGCCCTGGTCGGCGACGATTGCGGCTTCACGCCCGGCGGCCAGGTGAAGGTGGCGGAGAGCGAGGCCGACCTGCGCAAGCTGGAGGCCCGCGCTGAACAGGTGCGCGCGCTGGGCTGGACGCATGAGGAGGTGGTGGACCGCGCCGAGGTCCGCCGCCTGCTGCCCGCCGTGGCGCCGCATGTCGTCGGCGCGCTGGTCACGCGCGGCGACGGCTCCGCCGACCCCATGCGCACGGTGATGGCCTTCCGCCGCGCCGCGCAGCAGGCCGGCGCCACCATCGTGGAGGGCGCCGGCGTGACCGCCATCGAGCGCACGGCCACGGGCACGCTGCGTGTCGTCACGCCGGACGCGACGCACGAGGCCGAGCGAGTCGCCAACTGCGCCGGCGCCTGGGCCACGACGGTCGCGCGCATGGCGGGGGAGGAGATCCCCTGCGGCGTCAAGGCCAGCATGATGATCGTGACGGAGCGCCTGCCGCGCTTCTGCGAACCCACGGTCGGCGCCGCCTCCCGCGCCTTGTCCTTCAAGCAGACGGCGAGCGGCACGGTGGTGATCGGCGGCGGCCACCAGGGGCTGAACGACCCGGAGACCGAGACGTCCACAGTGCTGTTCGACCGGCTGGCCCATGCCGCGCGCATCGCCGCGGAGCTCTTCCCCTGCGTGGCCGGCGCGCGGATCATGCGGACCTGGACGGGGACGGAGGCGCGCACCGCCGACGAGATCCCGGTGATCGGGGAAAGCACCACCATGCCGGGCCTGTTCCACTCCTTCGGCTATTCCGGGCACGGCTTCCAGCTTGGCCCGGCCGCCGGCGCGGCGGTGGCGGAACTGATGGCGCGCGGCGCTACCAACCTGCCCATCGCCCCCTTCACCCAGGCCCGCTTCGCCGCATGACGCCCGCCATCGGCACGCCCGCTCTGGCGATCAGCGGCCTCACCACGGAGTTCCGCATCGATCGGCGCTGGTATCCGGCGGTGCGCAATCTCTCGCTCACCCTGATGCGCGACGAGACGCTGGCGCTGGTGGGCGAAAGCGGCTGTGGCAAGTCCGTCACCGCGCTCTCCGTCATGGGGCTGGTGCAGCCGCCCTATGGGCGCGTCGCGCGTGGGCGGATCGTGCTGGACGAGCGCGATCTGGTCTCGCTGCCGGAAGCGGAGATGGAGCGGGTCCGCGGCAACCGGATGGCGATGATCTTCCAGGAGCCGATGACCTCGCTGAACCCGGTGATGACCGTGGGCGACCAGGTGGCGGAATCGCTGCGCATCCATCGTGGCATGGACCGCGCCGCGGCGATGGCTCGCGCGCGGGAGCTGTTCGAGGAGGTGAAGATCCCCTCCGCTGCGCAGCGCCTGAACGAGTATCCGCACCAGTTCTCCGGCGGCATGCGCCAGCGCGTGATGATCGCCATCGCGCTGGCCTGCAACCCCGCCGTGCTGCTGGCCGATGAGCCGACAACGGCGCTCGACGTGACCATCCAGGCGCAGGTGCTAGGGCTGCTGGCCGATCTGCGCCAGAGGCACGGCACGGCGGTGCTGTTCATCACCCACAACCTCGGCGTCGTCGCCCAGATCGCCGACCGCGTTGCGGTGATGTATGCCGGCGAGATCGTGGAGCAGGGGCCGGTCGGCGCGATCTTCGCCAGTCCGCGGCACCCCTATACGCGCGCGCTGTTCGCCGCGATCCCGCGCCTGGACCAGCCGCACCAGGCGCTGGCCGCCATCCCAGGCCGCGTGCCGCCGCTGGATGCGATGCCGCCCGGCTGCCGCTTCGCCCCGCGCTGCCCGCTGGCGCGCACCGGCTGCGAGCGGGAGCAGGTGCTGGCCGAGGTCTCGCCCGGCCATGCCGCGCGCTGCCACGTCGCCACCGGAGCCTTTGCCGATGCTTGATCCTGTCGGCCGCGTCGCGATGGTCAGCGGCGCCGCGCGCGGCATCGGGCGGGAGGTGCTGCGACGCCTGCACGGCTCGGGCTGGCTGGTCAGCGCCGGGCTCCGCGACCCCGCCAGGCTGCCGCACACGCCTGACATGCTGGTGCATCGCTACGAGGCGGAGGAGGAGGGCAGCGCGGAAGCCTGGGTCGCCGCCACCATCGCCCGCTTCGGCCGCGTGGATGCCGTGGTGAACAGCGCCGGCATCAACCCCATGGCGCGCCTGCTGGATGCCGACGAGACGCCGCACGACGCCATGTGGCGCGTGAACGTGAAGGGCCCGATGCGCGTGATCCGCGCTACTTGGCCGCATCTGGTGGCCAGCGGGGAGGGCAGGGTGGTCAACATCGCCTCGCTGTCCGGCAAGCGCGTGGCGAACGAGAACCTGGGCTACGCGATGAGCAAGTTCGCCGTGGTCGCCCTGACGCAGGAGGTCCGCCGGCTCGGCTGGGACCACGGCATCCGCGCCACCGCGCTCTGCCCGGGCTTTGTTGCCACCGACATGACCGCGAGGGCGAACTGGCCGCGGGAGAAGATGAGTCGGCCGGAGGATGTCGCCGTGCTGGTCGAGACGGTGCTGCGCCTGCCGAACAGCGCGACCGTTGGCGAGATCAGGGTGAACTGCCGCTTCGAGGCGCTGGCATGACCGTGGTCCGCGTGCTGGAGGCCGACCGGCCGCGCATTGTCCTGGCCGTGGATGGCGTGCCGCTCGAGGCGCGGCAGGGCGACACGCTGCTCACCGCGCTGCTCGTCGCCGGGCTGGACGGCGTGCGGACCAGCGAGTTCGGCGACGGCCAGCGCGCCGGCTTCTGCTGGATGGGCGCCTGCCAGGATTGCTGGGTGCTGCTGGAAGGCCGCGGCGTGGTGCGCGCCTGCACCACCCTGGCCGAGGAAGGCATGCGGGTGACCCGGCGATGAGGGTGGCTGTCGTCGGCGCCGGCCCGGCCGGCGTCCGCGCCGTGGAGCAGTTGCTGCGTGCCGGCATCGAGCCCGCCTGGATCGAGGAGGCGCCCGACGGCGGCGGGCGCATCTACCAGCGTCCGCCGCCCGGCTTCGCGCGATCCCACCGCGCGCTCTACGGCGCCGATGCGAAGCGGGCGCAGGCGCTGCATGCCACGCTGGATGCGCTGAAGCCGCGCACGGATTGGCGGCCGGAGACGCTGGTGTGGAACATCCGCCCGCGCGATGGCGTGCTGGACGTCGTCACTCGCGGCACGCGCCCGGGCGAGATCCGCTTCGACGCGCTGATCCTCTGCACCGGCGCGATGGACCGCATCGTGCCGGTCCCCGGCTGGACCATGCCCGGCGTGACGACGCTGGGCGGCGCGCAGATCGCGCTCAAGGCCCAGGGTGCGGCGATCGGCGCGCGCCCGGTGTTCGTGGGGACCGGCCCGCTGCTCTGGCTGGCGGCGCTGCAGTACGCCAAGGCCGGCGCGTCCCCTGCGCTGGTGCTGGACACCACCTCCTTCCTCACCAAGCTGTTGGCCACGCCCGGCCTGTTGTGGAACACGCCCACCTTCCTCCGCGGCCTGCGCTATACCGCTGCGCTGCGCGCCCGCGGCGTGACCATCGCGGAGGACGCGACGCCGCTGGCGATCGAGGGCGAGGGCAAGGTCGCCGCACTGCGCTGGCGCGATTCCGGCTGGCGGGAGCATGTCGCGCCCTGCGACGCCGTTGCCTTGGGCTGGGGCCTGAAGCCGGAGGCGCAACTGGCCGACCTGGCCGGCGTGCCCTTCCGCTTCGACGCCGCCCAGCACAACTGGGTACCCGAACGCGACGCCGCAGGCCGCTCGCCGGTCCCCGGCGTCTATCTCGCCGGCGACGGTGCCGGCATCGGCGGTGCGGAGGTCGCTGAACACGCCGGCGCGCGCGCCGCGCTGGCGCTACTGGAGGACCACGGCCGCAGCGTGGACCTGGCCCTGCGCGGCCATCTCGACGGCCGCCTGCGCACCGAGGCGCGCTTCCGCGCGGCGCTGGAGCGTGCCTTCCCCTTCCCGGCGCATCTCGCCCGCCGCATGGCGGATGCCACGATCCTCTGCCGCTGCGAGTCCGTGACCGCCGGCGAACTGCGGGAGGCCGCGCGGCTCGGCGCGCCGGAAGTCAACCGGGCCAAGGCGCTCAGCCGCGTCGGCATGGGACGCTGCCAGGGTCGCGTCTGCGGCCCGCCCGCGGCGGAGGTGCTGTCGGAGGCGCTGGGCATCCCTGTCGAGCAGGCCGGCCGCCTGCGCGGGCAGCCGCCGGTCAAGCCGCTGCCCATGCCGATGGTTGCGCCGTGACCCGCGCCGATGTGCTGATCGTCGGCGGTGGTGGCGCGGGTTGCGCGGCCGCGCTCTTCCTCGCCCGGCGCGGCGCAAGCGTGATCCTGCTGGAACGCGGACAGGTCGGCAGCCAGGCGACCGGCGTGAACTACGGCGGCGTCCGCCAGCAGGGCCGCCACCCCGCCGGCATCCCGCTGGCCCGCAAGGCGCGCGAGATCTGGTCGCGCCTGCCGGAGCTGACGGGCACCGATGCCGAGTTCGATCCCTGCGGCCACCTGAAGCTCGCCCGCAGCGAGGCCGACGAGGCGGAGCTGCTGCGCTGGAACGCCATCGCCGCGGAGCACGGCCTCGTCACGCGCATGATCGGCCGCAATGCCATCCGCGCCGACCACCCCTATTTCAGCGACCAGGTCGTGGCCGGCAGCCTGCTGGCCGAGGATGGCTGTGCCAATCCGCGCCTGCTCTCACCTGCGCTCGCCCGTGCCGCGCGGTCCGCCGGTGCGACGGTGCTGGAGAATCACGCCGTCACCGCGCTGTCCCATCGCAGCGACGGCTTCATGGTGGAGGCGGGCGGCACGACCTTCGCGGCACCGGTCCTGCTGAACTGCGCGGGCTTCTGGGGCGGCCAGGTCGCCGCGGCCTTCGACGAGCCCGTGCCGATCCAGCCGCTGCATCCGAACATGCTGGTGACGGAGCCCCTGCCGCGCTTCTGCCCGCACAGCCTGGGCGTGGTCGGCGGCGGGCTCTACCTGCGCCAGATCTCGCGCGGCAACGTCGTGTTCGGCGGCGGGCGCGGATCCGGCGATGAGGAGGGACTCGTGACGCGGCCCTCCGCCACCGCCACCCAGGCCAGCATGGCCGATGCCGTGCGGCTGATCCCACGCCTGGCCGGCGCGATGGTGATCCGCAGCTGGACCGGCACGGACGGCACTTTCGCCGACCACTTCCCCGTGCTCGGCCCGTCCCGCACCACGCCTGGCCTGATCCACGCCTTCGGCTTCTGCGGCGAGGGCTTCCAGCTCGGTCCCGGCGTCGGGCTGGTGCTGTCGGAGCTGGTGCTCGACGGTCGCAGCGACGTGCCGCTGGAAGCCTTCGACATCGGCCGCTTCGCGCGGCAGGATGCGCAACAAGCTTGAACACGAGGAAGGGAGAGCACCCATGAAGGGGCTTCGCGCAGCATTGCTCGGCACGGCCTTCGCCGTCGCCGCCACCGCCGCCGCGCAGGCGCAGTCCGGCCCGACCCTGCGCGTCGGCATGGCGGCGCAGGATGTCGGCCGGCTGGATCCGCACTTTGCCGTCTCCACCATCGACCGTGTCGTGGTCGCCTGGATGTTCAGCGGCCTGGTGCGCTTCAAGCCCGGCTCCATTGACCCCTCGGAGATTGAGCCCGACCTGGCGGAACGCTGGGAGACCAGCGCGGACGGTCGCACCTGGACCTTCCACCTCCGCCGCGGCGTGCAGTTCCACGGCGGCTTCGGGGAGCTGACGGCAGAGGACGTGGTGTTCAGCCTGCGCAAGTCCGGCACCGCCGCCAGCTCCGCATTCGCGGCCGATTTCCGCGCCTTCCAGACCGTGGAGGCAGTGGATTCCCACACCGTCCGCATCGTCCTGCGGGAGAACGTGCCGAGCCTGCTCGGCATCCTCACCAACTATTCCGGCGGTTTCATCGTCTCCCGCCGCGCGGTGGAGCAGCGCGGCGCCGATTTCGTGCGCGCGCCGATCGGCACCGGCCCCTTCGCGCTGGACCGCGTGACGCCGAACCAGAGCGCGGAGCTGGTGGCCCATGCCCAGTATTTCCGCGGCACGCCCCAGCTCGGCCGCGTCAGCTACCGCTTCATCCCCTCCGACGCCTCGCGCGACCTGGCCTTCCAGAACCGCGAGCTGGACGTGAACTACGGCCGCGCCGACCAGACCTGGATCAACCGCACCCGCCAGGTGCCGAACACCGTCGTGGACGTCTTCGAGCCGGGCGAACTCGCGATCCTGAACCTCAACACGCGCCAGCCGCCCTTCAACGACATCCGCGTGCGCCAGGCGCTGGCCCATGCCGTCAACCGGGCCGAGCTGGTGCGCTTCCGCGGCCAGGACGTGGCGCGGGAGGGGCAGAGCGTGGTGCCGCGCGGCTATCTCGGCTTCGCCCAGCAGCCGCTGCTGCCGCCCGACACCAACCGGGCCCGCCAGCTGCTGGCCGAGGCCGGCCACCCCAACGGCCTGACCGTGCGGGTCATCCACACCCAGCTGCCCGAGATGCTGACGATGATGCAGGTCATCCAGCAGCAGCTCCGCCGGTCCGGCATCACGCTCGACCTGCAGGTGGTGGAGCACGCCACCTTCCACCAGCAGATCCGCCAGGACCTCTCGCCGCTGGTCTACTACTCGGCGGCCCGCTTCCCGGTGGCCGACATCTACCTGACGCAGTTCTGGCACGGCCGGTCGCGCGTGCAGACGCCGACCGCGGTCACCAACTTCTCCCATTGCGACCAGGCCGATGCGCAGATCGACGCCGCGCGCGTCAGCACGAATGTGGAGGAGCAGAAGCGGCTCTGGGCCGAGGCGCAGCAGATCCTGGTGCAGAATGTCTGCGGCGTGCCGCTGATCGAGACGCTGCTGGTCTTCGCCCGCCGCGACAACGTGGACTACGGCTACCAGCTGCGCGGCTCCATGTCGCTCGGCCCGGTGATCACCGAGCAGACGCGGATCCGCTGATCGTGGGTCTGCACGCGGCCGCCGGGCGACGCTGAATGGTCTTCTTCTTCGTCCGACGGCTGCTGGCCGCCGTGCCGACGCTGCTGGCGGTGCTGACGCTCGTCTTCGTGATCGTCCGCATCGTCCCGGGCGACCCGGCACTGGTGATCCTGGGCGACCAGGCAACGCCCGAGGCCGCGGCCGCGCTGCGCGCGCGGCTCGGCCTGGACCGGCCGCTGTGGGAGCAGTACCTGTCCTTCCTCGGCAATGCGCTGACTGGGGATTTCGGCAATTCCCTCGTCACGGGACGGCCCATCCTGGCAGAGGTGGGTGCGGTGCTGCCGCACACCATCGACCTGACCGTCGCGGCGATGCTGTTCGGCGTGATCATCGGCGTGCCCGTCGGCATCTGGGCCGCGCTGCATCGCAACCGCGCGATCGACGTGGCGGCGCGCATCCTCTCGCTCTTCGGCCTGTCCTTCCCGGTCTTCGTCTCCGGCATCTTCGCGCTGCTGCTCTTCTCGCTGCACTGGCGGCTGTTCCCGGTGATCGGCAGCGCGAACCTGGACGATCCCGCCGACCGGCTGCACAAGCTGGTGCTGCCCGCGGTGACGCTCGGCCTGGTCATGGCTGCCTACATCACCCGCGTGACGCGCAGCGCCATGCTCGCCTCCCTGTCGGAGGACTACATCCGCACCGCGCGCGCCAAGGGCGTGCCGTGGCGGCGCGTTGTCTGGGTGCACGGGCTTCGCAACGCCTCGCTGCCGATCGTCACCGTGGTCGGGCTCTATGTTGGCATCCTGCTCGGCAACTCCGTGCTGACGGAGATCGTCTTCAACCGCCCCGGCCTCGGCAAGATCATCGTGGGCGCGCTCAACCAGCGGGACTACACGATGCTGCAGGGGCTGATGGTGATCTACTGCTTCCTGATCGTCGTGGTGAACGCGGTGACGGACCTGCTCTACGGCGTGCTCGACCCCCGGGTGCAGGCCACATGAGCGCCGCATCGGACAGCCGCACCCCGGCCGAGGCCGTCGCGCCCCCGCCGCCCGCCGCCTGGAAGCGCGCGCTGGCCAAGGCGCGGTCCAACCCGACGACCATGGTCGGCGCGCTGATCTGCCTCGCGATCCTGCTCGGCGCCGTGCTGGCGCCCTGGATCGCGCCGCACGACCCGGCGGAGCAGAACATCCTGGACCGGCTGCTGCCGCCGGGCGGCGACTACCCGCTCGGCACCGACCAGTTCGGCCGCGACATCCTGTCGCGCCTGCTCTGGGGGGCGCGGATCTCTCTCTCCGTCTCGCTCTCCGCCATCGCTATCGCCATGGTGATCGGCGGCGCCATCGGCATGGTCTCCGGCTATATCGGCGGGCGCTTCGACCTGATCACCATGCAGGTGATGGACGTCCTGCTCTCCTTCCCGTCGCTGATCCTCGGGCTGATCGTGGTGGCGCTGCTCGGCCCGGACCTGGTGAACCTGATCGTCGCCATCGCGCTGACGGCCATCGCGCCCTTCGCCCGCATCGCCCGCGCGCCCACGCTCGCGCTGAAGGAACGCGCCTTCGTGGAGGCCGGGCGCGCCCTCGGCTTCAGCCACACCCGCATCCTGTTCCGCCACATCCTGCCGAACATCACCTCGGAGGTGATGGTGATGGCCACGCTGTGGCTCGCCACCGCCGTGCGGGTGGAGGCATCGCTCTCCTTCATCGGCCTCGGCGTGAAGCCGCCGACGCCGACCTGGGGCGGCATGACGCGCGACGGCTTCGAGAACATCCTGGATTCCGCCTGGCTCGCCACGCTCCCGGGGCTGGCCATCCTGCTGCTGGTGCTCGGCCTCAACATGGTGGGCGACGGGCTGCGCGACGCCACCGATCCGAAGCTGCGCAACGAATGAGCGCCGTCCTCGAAGTCGACGGGCTGCGCAAGCACTTCGTCACGCGCAAGGGCTTCCCCCGACCGAAAACCGTGACGGTGCGCGCGGTGGAGGACGTCTCCTTCCGCATCGCGGAAGGCGAGGCCTTCGGCCTGGTCGGCGAATCCGGCTGCGGCAAGTCCACCGTCGCCCGCGCCCTGCTGCGCCTGACGGAGCCCGATGCCGGCCGCGTACTCTACCGCGGAGAGGACCTGCGCACCGCCTCCGGCGCGGCGCTGAAGGCGCTGCGCCGGCGGATGCAGATCGTGTTCCAGGACCCCTATTCGTCGCTGGATCCGCGCCAGTCCATCGGCTCCGCCCTGGTCGAGCCCATGCGCGTGCACGGCATCGCGGAAGGTGCCGCCGCGCGCCGCCGCGCCGCCGCCCTGCTCGAGGAGGTCGGCCTGCCCCCCGCGGCGCTGGACCGCTTCCCGCATGAATTCAGCGGCGGCCAGCGCCAGCGCATCGGCATCGCCCGCGCCCTGACGGTGGAGCCCGAGCTGATCGTGGCGGACGAGCCGGTCTCAGCGCTCGACGTCTCGGTGCAGGCGCAGGTGCTGCTGCTGCTGAAGGAGCTGCGGCAGCGCCGGGGCCTGTCCTTCCTGTTCGTCAGCCACGACCTTTCGGTGGTGCGCTGGTTCTGCGACCGCGTGGCGGTGATGTATCTCGGCCGCATCGTAGAGGAGGGGCCGGCCGGCCGCGTGCTGGCCGACCCGATGCATCCCTATGCCCGCATGCTGCGAGACGCCTCCCCCGTGCCGGACCCGGCGCGCCGGGCGGAGCTGCCGCGCATCCTCGGCGAGATCCCCTCGGCCGCGAACCCGCCGTCCGGCTGTCCCTTCCACCCGCGCTGCGTGCACGCCATGGAGGTCTGCGCCCGCATCCTGCCGGCCTGGACGCCGGCACCCGGAGAGGGGCAGGGCGGCGTCGCCTGCCACCTGCACGGATAGGGCGGCCCGGCGCGCTACATCGCGCCCGCGATCCAGGCCGCGCCATCCTCCGGCAGGCCGGCGAAGGCCGCGCCGTCGCGCATCGGCACCACCATGACCAGCCCCGGTTCCTTGTAGCCCCGTCGGGCCATGCCGCTGCGGAAATGGGCCAGCAGGTAGTCGGCGGAGAGATCGGTGGAGACCAGCGTCGCCTCCTCCGTCGGGGCCCAGTGCGAATCCGCCACTTCCCACACCGCGTCGCGCAGCGCGGCGCGGCTCGCCGTGTCGGCGGCACTACCAGCGGCCTCATCGGGCCGGTGGATCACGAGATAGAGGGCCATGGCGGCTCCGCAGGCGGGGCGCGCCAGACTACACCGCCCGCCGCGGCGCTTCACCCCGGGCCGCCTGCCAGTCCGCCGTATCCTCCATCAGCCCCAGCGCGACCAGCTGCTCCGGCCCGCGATAGGCCCGCGCCGCAGGGCTGCACAGCGAGAACTCAGGCTCCGTCTCCATGCGTTCCAGGTAGCGCCGGTACTCGCGCGAATCGTCCCAGTGCGCCCGCCGCGCCACGGCGTCCTGCGCGCGCGCATGGAAGTCCTGCAGGAACTTGAAGTGCAGCAGCACGCCGCTCGGCTGCCGTGGCGCCATCGCCATCGGGGCCAGGCGATGCGTGGAGGCGAGGAGCGCCGCGCCTTGCCGCCAGCGCAGAAGGGGCACCTTGGTCAGCGTGGGGGAGCGTGGCGGCGCCAGGCGGGCGAAGCGCGTCGATTGCGCCAGGCCCGGCAGGCGAAGCCCCAGGTTGAACAGGCGCTGGTGCAGCCAGCGCAGAGTCCGGCGTGGATCGGCCTCCGGGAAGAACAGGCGCTCCCGCACGCCGCCATAATCCAGTGCGTGCGGGAAGTCGGTGATGCGTTCCCGCCGCAGCGTTGGCGGCTCGAACATGCAGGCCGACTCGACCAGCGGCGTCCCGGCACGATAGGCGCAGCGCAAGAGCGGCCCCGGCGGGAAGCAGTCCAGCGTCACCGTGCGCAGCGCCTCGCTGCCCAGCGTGTCGAGATGCGCGGTCAGCGCGCGCAACCCGACCCGGTCGCTGCCGGGAAAGACCAGCTGCTCGTCCACGTCCAGCACCAGCACCCAGTGGCCGCGCGCATAGGCATCCAGCAACGCATTGGTCCAGGCGACGCCGAAGCCTGAGGCCGCATAGTCGTCCTCCGCCAGCACGACATGCGCCCCCGCCGCAGCAGCGATCTCCCGGGTTGCGTCGCGCGATCCGTTGTCCACCACGATCGGCCGGTCCACGCCGAGCTGCCGCAGCCGGGCCAGCGCGTCCGGCAGCCGCAGCGCCTCATCGCGCGCCACCAGCAGCGCCAGGATCTCGCCCGGCCGGGGGGCCGGCGCACCGCCGGGTGCGCGCAACATGGACGGCAGCGGCGGTGCCGCGAGCCTGCGTGGCG
>NZ_JAPSMD010000149.1 GCF_027856955.1 Falsiroseomonas oryzae
CTCCGCCGCGGGTGCGCCGGCCGGCGCCGGCGGGCGCTCGGCGGGCGGGCGCAGGCGGCGGGCATCGAAGGCGGCCATCGGCGTCGTGATCACGGCCGGGCGGGCGTTCCAGCGCGGCGGCGCGGTGGCCAGCCGGTCGAGGAAGTCCACCGCCTGCGGATCCGCCGCGTCGGCCTTGCGGAACACCACCAGGTTGTGCCGGAACCAGGGGAAGCTGGCAGCCATGCGCACCGCCAGCGTGTCGGCCAGCACGGGGTGCCAGCCATGGGCGGCGAACTTGCCGATCCAGTGGCCGACCGTCTGGCAGTTGATGTGCCGCACCCCCGGCTGCCCGGGCGCCGCGCCGGAGAACAGGATGGTGTGGCCGGCATGGCGCACGATGTTCCCGATGAAGGCGTCGGAATGCGCGGGCGGGATGTGCTCGATCACCTCGACGGAGGTGACGAGGTCGAAGACCTGGCCGAGATCGACCGGCTTCGACAGGTCGGCCTGCCGGAAATGGCCGGGCTTGAGGAACTTCGCGCCGGGATCGAAGCCGTCCACGCCGAGCGTCGTGCCGACGCCGGCCAGCGAGAAATCCAGGATGTAGGCGCCGAGCCCGCAGCCCAGGTCCAGCACGGAGGCGGGCTTCACCCTGTCCAGCATGTGCCGGAAGGGCGGCAGGTCCACATAGAGCTTGGAGGCGTGCCAGTCGGCGTCGAAGGCGGTCTCGTTGGACTTGGCGCCGGCCTTCGCGGCCTCGCCGGCCGCCTTGGCGCGCAGCCCATCCAGCGCGGCGACGAAGCGGTCGGGCTCCGCCGCGGTCTCCGCCATGTAGGCCTGGGCGAGGGTGGCGAGCGCCGAGACCTTCGGCGGCTTGCCGCGGCGCAGCCTGTAGGTGGCCGGCAGCGGCGCCTCGACCAGCGCCTCCGACAGCGGCGTGGCGGGGTCCACCTCGGCGTAGCGCAGCGCCATGCCGACCAGCTCCGCCTGGCCGATCTCGGCGCCATCCATCACGCGCTTGCCGCGCGCGGTCCAGTGGCCGCCATAGGCCTCGCGGCCGGCGATGCGGTCGCGCTCGGCATAGGCCAGGTAGCCGAAGACCAGCTTCTGCTTCAGCTGCTCGACGCTGCGCACGGGGTAGTGCGCCAGCTCCAGCGCATCAAGGCGGTGGGCGCGCAGGTCGGGCGCGGTGATCGCGTGGTTGCCCTGGCGGATCCACAGCGCCTCGGGATCGGCCTGGTCGCAGCGGATGATCGCCTTGCTCTTGCCGCGGTCGCGCGCGCGGTCCACGCAGAAACGCAGCTGGCGCGGCGGATCGGCCTCGGCGGGGCCGTCCTCCGGGCGGGGGACGTAGTTGCGCCAGCGCGCGATGCCGTAGCGCCCGGCGGGGATGGAGGCCAGCGCGGCTTCCAGCGCGGCGCGGTCCGGCACGGCCAGGAACTCGTCGGCGTCGAGCAGCAGCACGAAGTCCGGGCGGAACTGCGGGAGCAGGCGGCGGTAGAGGAAGGTCATCTTCTCCGCCTGGAAGTAGCCGCGCACCGGGTCGTCGAAGACCGTCAGCGGCAGCCCCTCGCCGATCAGGCCGGCCAGGATCTCCCGCGTCTGGTCCGAGGAGCCGTTGTCCAGCAGGCAGACATGGTCCACGAGCCCGGCGGTGTGACGGACGAAGGCCTCGATGATGTCGGCCTCGTTCTTGACCATGCCGAGGCACAGGATCCGCATCGCTCACCACCCCTGAAGCGCCGGGCGCGAAGCGCACGCCGGCGGCCGTTGCACCGGCGACCTAACACGCAGGCCGCCGGGTGTCGCCAGGGTCCGGGAACCGTTGCGCGACGACGCGATCGCCATTTAGGGCGGTTGCGGGCTCCGGTGCGTTAACGACTGTCCATTCCGTCGCTACGCCAGCCGCTGCCCCCCGAGCAGCCCGCCGAGACCCGGGCGCATGCCCATGGCGCGCTCCGCGAAGGCGCGCTTCAGCGGCGGGATGCGGTCCACCGCGGCGATGCCGATGCGCCGCGCCAGGCGCACCGGGCCGACATCGTTGCCGAACAGCTTCTCCAGCACATGGGTGGCGCCGAGCATCAGCATCGCATCGGGCCGGGCGCGCGCCTGGTAGCGCGCCAGCACGGGGGCCCCGCCGGGGTCCTCCCCGGCATTGGCCGCCGCGATCACCGCCTCGGCCAGCGCGGCGACGTCGCGGAAGCCGAGGTTCAGGCCCTGGCCGGCGATTGGGTGGATGCCATGCGCCGCGTCGCCCACCAGCGCCAGGCGCGTGTCGGTGAAGCGCTGCGCCCACAGCGCGGAGAGCGGATAGGACCAGCGGCGCCCGATCGGCCGGATGCGGCCGAGATGGTCGCCCAGCCGGCGCGCCAGCTCGTGGCCGAAGCGGGCGTCGTCCATGGCCAGGAAGCGGCGGGCAAGCGCGGTCCGCTCCGACCAGACATAGGCGGAGGCATGCGGAAGGTCGGCGGTGCCGAAGCCGCCAGGGCCGGCCAGCGGCAGCTGGGCGAAAGGGCCGTTGGGCAGGAACATCTCCAGGGCGGTGCCGCCATGCGGGCGTTCATGCGCGAAGGCGCCGACCATGCCGACCTGGCCGTAGTCCCAGCGCGTCACCGCGATGCCGGCCTGGCGGCGCAGCGGGCTCTCGCGGCCCTCGGCGCCGACCACCAGCCGCGCGCGGATCAGCGTCTCGCCCTGCATCTTCCCATGGGGGCCGCCGGCAACGCGGATCTCGGCGCCTTCGGGGTGGCGCGTGACCGTGGCCTCGGCGGGGGCGAAGGCGGTGAGGTTGGGCAGGGTGGGCAGGCAGGCGTTGAGCGCGACGCGCAGGCTGCGCGCCTCCACCATCCAGCCGAAGGGCTCGCCCTGGCCGACCTCGGCGCTGTCGAAGTCGAGCTTCAGGGAGGAGGGGCGCGCACCCGGCCGACCATCAGCCACGCGGATGCGGTGGATCGGCTGCGGCGCCGCGGGCAGGCGCTGCCAGATGCCGGCGGCGTCCAGCAGGCGCTGGCTGGTCAGCGCGATGGCATAGGCGCGGCCGTCGAATTCCGGCAGCTCCATGGGCGGCAGGGGGGCGCGGTCCACCACGGCGGTGGGCAGTCCGGCGGCGGCGAGGGTCGCGGCGAGGGTGGCGCCCACCGGCCCCGCGCCGATGACGCAGGCGGTGACGTCGAGCGTGGCAGTCATGCCGCGAAGGTCGCGTCCTTCCTCGGTTTCGGCAAGGGCGAGGCAATTGCACAGAATTTGTGCAGACGCGATCCCGCTCATGAGTGAGTCCCGCGCGCCGCAGTGTTGCCGCGCCGCACAGGGAGGGGGCGGCGCCTCTGGCACGGCGCTTGGATTGCGCAGACCCACTCCGCCCAGAAAAGGGGATTGCGGCGCGATGAAGCTGGTGATGGCAGTCATCAAGCCCTTCAAGCTCGACGAGGTGCGCGACGCGCTCACCCCGCTCGGCGTGCAGGGCCTGACGGTGACCGAGGTGAAGGGGTTCGGCCGGCAGAAGGGCCAGACCGAGATCTACCGAGGCGCCGAATACCACGTGAGCTTCCTGCCGAAGCTCAAGATCGAGGTCGCGGTGCCGGCCGAGATGGTGGATGCCGTGGTCGAGGCGATCGCCGGCGCGGCGCGCACCGGCAAGATCGGCGACGGCAAGATCTTCGTGCTGGACCTCGAACGCGCGCTGCGGATCCGCACGGGCGAGACGGACAACTCGGCGCTGTGACGGGCGGCCGGTGAACCAACGGACAAGGGAACCGACGGAATGAGGATGCTTGCGCGCGCCGCGCTGCTGGCGCTGCCGGCGCTGGTCGCGGCCGGGGCCGCTTCGGCCCAGGATGCGAAGATCGACACGGGCGACACCGCCTGGCTGCTGACCAGCACGGCGCTGGTGCTGATGATGACGGTGCCCGGCGTGGCGCTGTTCTACGCCGGCATGGTGCGGAAGAAGAACGTGCTGGCCACCATGATGCAGTCCTTCGCGGCCTGCGCGCTGGTGGCGGTGCTGTGGATGGTGCTGGGCTACAGCCTGGCCTTCGGCGAGGGCAACGCCTACATCGGTGACCTGTCGCGCCTGCTGATGCGCGGCATGGCGGAGAACTGGGACAAGCCCTTCACGCTGGGCAGCGGCGACGCGGCGGTGGCGACGACCATCCCGGAAAGCGTCTTCGCGATGTTCCAGATGACCTTCGCCATCATCACCGCGGCGCTGATCACCGGCGCGGTGGCGGACCGGATGAAGTTCTCCGCGCTGATGCTGTTCCTCGCCCTGTGGACCCTGCTGGTCTACTCGCCGGTCGCGCACTGGGTGTGGCACCCGAACGGCTGGATCTTCGCGCTCGGCGCGCTGGACTTCGCCGGCGGCACGGTGGTGCACATCAACGCCGGCGTGGCCGGCCTGGTCGCGGCGATCGTGCTGGGCAAGCGCGTGGGCTACGGCAGCGACAACATGGCGCCGCACAACCTGGCCTTCGCCGTAATCGGCGCGAGCCTGCTGTGGGTGGGCTGGTTCGGCTTCAACGCGGGCTCGGCCGTGGGTGCCGGCGCGCGTGCGGGCATGGCGATGCTGGTGACGCAGATCGCGGCCGCCGGCGCGGTGCTGGCCTGGCTGCTGGCGGAATGGGCGACGAAGGGCAAGCCCAGCGTGCTCGGCGCGATCTCCGGCGCGGTGGCGGGGCTGGTCGCCATCACTCCGGCGGCGGGCTTCGTGCTGCCGGGCTCCGCGCTGATCATCGGCGTGGTCGCGGGCCTCGCGGGCTTCTGGGGCGCGACCGCGCTCAAGCACTGGTGCGGCTATGACGACAGCCTGGACGCCTTCGGCGTGCACGGAGTCTGCGGCATCGTCGGCGCGCTGCTGACCGGCGTCTTCGCCTATGGCGCGCTGTCGGCGACGACCGCCACGCCGGCGGGCTACAGCGGCGGCCTCGACCAGTTCCTGATCCAGGTCTACGCGGTGGCCGCGACCTTCGTCTTCACCGCGGTCGCCACCTTCATCCTGCTGAAGGTGGTGGACGTGATCGTCGGCCTGCGCGTCACCGAGGAAGAGGAGCGCGAGGGCCTCGACGTCGTGCTGCACGGCGAGCGGCTGGGCTGAGCCTTCAATTGGGTTGATCGGCCGGCGGGGCGCGAAAGGCCCCGCCAAGCCGGAACGGCGAAGGGCGCCGGGGGCATCCCCCCGGCGCCCTTCGCGCGTCCGGACCCAGGCGGCTCAGGCGGCGCGCTGGTCCACCGGGCAGGTGTTGAGGCCCAGCAGGGAATAGGCCGGGCAGGTCCGCATCAGGCCGGTGGCCAGCGGCACCAGGCCGACCAGCCCCCACCAGCCCAGCGGGCCGAAGGCGCCGAGCGCCAGCAGTGCGATGCCCGCGACGATGCGCAGGATCCGGTCGATCCCGCCGACATTGGTGGCCATGGCCTGTCTCTCCTTGCCGCGCGGCGTGGTGCCGCGTCCGGGGCCGAGGACAGCACCGCGCGCCGGCCGCGTCGGTGACGATGTCACGCGACCGGGCATTCGGCGTCAGACCAGCACGACGATGTCCGACGCAGCCAGCAGCGGGTTGCCGGTGAAGGTGGCGAGCACCACCGCCAGCCCCGCCCCGGTGCCGTCCGCATCCCAGCGCAGCGTGCCGGTGGCGCCGTCGTAGATGAACTGCGCCCCGCCGCCGACCGGCGCGACGCCGTTGACGAAGGCGGCCGGCGCCAGCGGACCGAGCGCCAGCAGGTTGCCGAAGCCGGCGCGGGAGACCTGCAGGATGTCGGCGCCCTTGGTGAAGTCGGTCACGGTGTCCGTGCCGACGCTCGGCGCGCCGAAGTAGAAGGCGTCGTTGCCGGTGCCGCCGGTCAGGCGGTCCGCACCGGTGCCGCCATCCAGCGTGTCGGCACCGCCGCCGCCATCCATGGTGTCCGCGCCGTTGCGGCCGACCAGCAGGTTGCCGCCGGTGTTGCCGATGATCTCGTTCGCCGCGTTGTTGCCGTTGCCGCGGAAGCCCGCGTTGCCCAGCAGCTCCAGCCGCTCGAAATTGTCGGGCAGGTTGTAGGTGACGAAGGTGCGCAGCGTGTCGGTGCCGGCGCCGAGGCCCTCGACGATCAGGTCGGAGAAGTTGTCCACGACATAGACGTCGTTGCCGGCGCCGCCGGCCATGCTGTCGGCGCCGGTGCCGCCATCCAGCGTGTCGGCGCCGTCGTCGCCAAAGAGCGTGTCGTTGCCGTCGCCGCCGGAGAGCGCGTTGGCGCCGGTGTTGCCGGTGATGGCGTTGGCCAGCTCGTTGCCGGTGCCGTTGATGTTGGCGCCGCCGGTCAGCACCAGCGCCTCGATCGCCTGCCCGGCGGCGATCGCCCAGGTGGCCGAGGCGGAGACGGTGTCGTTGCCCTCGCCGCCGAATTCCACGGTGACGTCGCCGGGATTGTCCACGTAGTAGAAGTCGTTCCCGGTGCCGCCGACCAGGCTGTCGGCGCCGCCGCCGCCGTCCAGCGTGTCGTTGCCGATCCAGCCATACAGCGTGTCCGCGTCTCCGGCGCCGGTGAGGGAATCCGCGCCGGCGCTGGAGACGAGCCAGTAGCGCTCGATGCCACTGGCGCCGGCCGGCGGGGCGAGCGTGAAGTTGCCGGGCGCGGCGAGCATCGAGATCAAGAGCGTGTCCGTGCCGGCGCCGCCATCCACCGTGTCGTTCACGCCGGCACTGATCAGGTCGTCGCCGCCGCCGCCCTCGAACAGGTCGGCGCCGCCGTTGCCGAACAGCGAGTCCGCCCCCTCACCGCCGCGCAGCGTGTCGTCCTGGCTGTTGCCTTCGAGGCGCAGGCGCTCGAAGCCGTCGAAGACGACGATCCCGTCGGGCGTGACGATCTCCCCGCCGCCGGCGCCGTCCGTGGTGACCTCCACCGCGGTAGGCTCGAAGTGGTCGAAGGTCAGGAGGTCGTCGCCTTCGCCGCCGGAGGCGATGACGAAGCTGCCGCCGCCGCTGGCGAAGTAGATCGTCACATGGTCGTTCCCGCTGCCGCCCTGCAGCAAGATGTCTTCCCTGGAGAAGAGCACGATCTCGTCATCGCCCGCGCCGCCATCGGCCAGGCCCGCGCTGCGCGCGTGGATCGTGTCGTTCCCGCTGCCGCCGAGCAGGGTCGCCGTGGCGAGGGCATATCCGCCCGGGTCGATCAGTTCGTCGTTGCCGGCACCGCCGTCCAGCAGCAGCAGGTTGTTCTGCCCGCCGACCAGCGTGTCGTTGCCGTCGTGGCCGAAGATCTGGTCGTTGCCGGACGTGCCGCCATAGAGCGAATCCGCGCCCGTGCCGCCTTCCATCCGGTCGTCGAACGCGCTGCCGGTCAGCCAGAACCCCTCGAAGTTGTGGAACTCGAAGCTGCGTTGGACGACGCCGGTGATGGCGCCCACGGTCTCCAGCAGCGCGACGCCGTTCGTGCTCTGGGTGAGGCGGGCGAAGTTGTTGGCCGGGAAGATGGTGGGGAAGACGACGGTGTCGGTCCCCGCGCCGCCGTCGCGGTAGCCGAAGTCGGAGAACTGCAGCGCCAGGATGTTGACCCGGTCGTTCCCTTCGCCGCCCAGGATGGTGTCATAGGCCGAGCCCGACAGCGTGTCGTTGCCGCCCCCGCCATCGATCAGGTCGATGTCCGTGTTGTTGTCGAACGCATCGGAGATGACGTCGTCGCCCTCGCCGCCGTAGAGCATGTCGTTGCGCTCCGCGCCGGTGAGGCTGTCCGCCCCGAGGCCGCCATGGGCCAGCATCGGCGCCCGGTTACCGACGATGGAATCGGCGCCGTTGCCGCCGACCAGCGTCTCGCGGACGTAGGGATCGACGGCGTCGATGGCTTCGCCGCCGACCAGCGTGTCGTTGCCTGGGCCGCCATCCAGGTAGTCGATGCCGATGCCGCCATCGAGCAGGTCGTTCCCGATGCCGCCGCGCAGCGTGTCGCGGCCGCCCTGACCGTAGAGGTTGTCGTTGCCGGCGTCGCCCGAGAGGCTGTCATTGCCGAGATCGCCGAACAGATCGTCGTTGCCGTCGCCACCCAGCAGCGTCATCCGGTCACCGGCCAGGGAATTGCCGAAGAGCCTGTCGTCGCCCGTGCCGCCGTTCAGCAGGCTGCCCGCGCCATAGGCGACAAGGGTATCGGCCCCGTCGTCGCCCTGGATCGTGTCGACGCCGCGCCAGGCGAACAGCGAGTCGTTGCCGGCGCCGCCTTCCAGGCGGTTGTTGCCGGCATTGCCGAACAGGTTGTCGTCGCCGGCGCCGCCGAGCAGCGTGTCGGCGTCGGTCAGATCGAGGCCGCCGAGGGGGTCGGCGAAGATCAGGTCGGCATCGTCGCCGCCCTCCAGCCGGTCAGCGCCGGTGTCGCCAGCGATCGTGTCGGCGCCGTTGCCGCCCAGCACCGTGTCGGCATTGTCACCGCCGAGCAGGCTGTCGGCGCCGATGCCGCCTTCGAGGCTGTCCGTGCCGACGCCGCCGAGCAGCGTGTCGTTCCCCGCGCCGCCGAGCAGCGTGTCCACCCCGTCGTCGCCGAGCAGGGAATCGTTGCCGCCCGCGCCGTCGATCAGGTCGTTGCCGGCCAGGCCGACCAGCGTGTCGTTGCCGGTATCGGCCGCGGCCAGGCCTGCCGCGTAGCCGCTGATGGTGTCGGCGCCCATCCAGCCCTGCAGGTTGTCGTTGCCGGAGGTGCCGAACAGCGCCTGGTCCGGCGACTGGATGGAGATGTGCAGGATGTAGGTGCCGCCGGTGGCCGCGTTGTAGCTCTGCAGGCCGAGATACCAGATGCCGGTCGTGGGCACGTTGAAGGTCATGAAGGGGTCGAGCGTCGTGCCCGAGCCCGGGTCCAGCACGCCGCCGTCGTCGTTCATCTGCACGAAGACCTGCGACGGGTTGTAGAGGAAGATCTGGCTGTCGAGCCCGGTGGTGGCGTCCACGTCGAAGGTCACGATGTCGCCGGCCTGGAGGAAGAAGCTCCAGTAATCCTGGTCGGTGTTCGGGCTGACGCTGCCGAGGATGCTCACCGTCGGGAAGGGCGCGAAGGTGCCGTCGGCGCTGCGCGTGAAGCTCGTGCCGAACAGCGCCTGCGCAGTGGCGAGGTTGAAGCTGGGCGTTTCGAAAAGCTGGGCCATGGCGAGGAATCCGGCTGCTGGAGCGGGAATTGAAGCAGTCCCAGTTTCACATGCAAAGGGAACGTTCTGATGTGCGCCGGCGCATTGCGCTGGACGCGGCGCGGTGCAGGCGCGTAAGGGCGCGCGTCATGGCGACGGTCCCGGTCATCCCCGAGGCGGCGCTCGAGGAGCAGTTCCTGCGCGCCTCGGGCCCCGGCGGGCAGAACGTGAACAAGGTGGAGACGGCCGTGCAGCTGCGCGTGCATCTGGCACGCGCCGGACTGCCGGACCGTGTGCTGGCGCGCCTGCTGCAACTCGCCGGCCGCAGGGTGACCGGCGAGGGCGTGCTGGTGATCGAGGCGAGCCGGCACCGCAGCCAGGACCGCAACCGCACGGAAGCACGCGAAAGGCTGCAGGAGCTTGTCGCGCGCGCCGCCGAACCGCCGCCGCCGCCGCGCCGTCCCACCAGGCCGACGCGCGCCGCGAAGGAGCGCCGGCTGGAGGGCAAGGCGCGACGCTCCGGCGTCAAGAAGCTCCGCGCGGAGAAGCCGCGGGCGGAGTAGCCGGCCTCAGGCGCTCTTCTTGCCGGAGCCGGGACGGGCCTGGTTCGACGCCATGCGCGCGCTGGTCTCGGCGGGCATCACGTCGGCCAAGGCGGTCGTGACCTTGTTCTTCATGCCGTAGACGACGTCGGCGTCGCCGCGCAGCATCGCCTCGAACCCGGTCTTCGCGACATCGGCCGCGTCGTCCTTCTTCGACTGGCCGAGCTTGGTGTCCTCCATGCCGGCGCGGTCGAAGAATTCGGTCTCGGTTGCACCGGGCATCAGCAGGGTGACCGATACGCCGCTCTCCTTCAGCTCCTCGCGGAAGGCGATGGTGAAGTTGTCGATGAAGGCCTTGGTCGCGTGGTAGACGGCCTGGAAGGGCTGCGGCGTGTAGCCGGCGATGGAGCCGGTCACCAGGATCCGCCCCTGCCCCGCCCCCCGCATCGCGCTGCCCAGGCGGTGCAGCAGATAGACGGTGCCGGTCACGTTGGTGTCGATGACGTGGCGGATCTCCGGCCAGGGCTGGTCGAGGAAGGCGTGGCCGAGCCCATGCCCGGCATTGGCGCAGAGCACCGCCACATGGCGACCGGCCAGGGCGTCCACCAGCCGGTCAACGCCCTCCAGGGTGGCGAGGTCGGCCTGCACCGTCTCGACCTGGGCGCCTTCGGCGCGCAGCGCGGCCTCCGCCTCGCCCAGGGGGCGGTCGGCGCCGAGCAGCAGGTCATGGCCGTGCTGCGCGCAGAGCCTGGCGAGTTCCAGCCCGATGCCGGAGGAGGCGCCGGTGACGAGGGCGAGCGGGCGGGCGGTGGCGGACATGGGCGGCTCCGTCGAACAGGGGGAGCCGGGTCAACGAGGCGGGTGGCGCCGCGTTCGTTTCAGGCGCCCTCGGCCCGCAGGCGCAACGCCGCTGGGTCCAGGATCGCCACCGTGCCGCGGCCGATCGCGACCAGCCCGTCGCGCGCGAAGGCGTTGAGGCGGCGGGTCACCACCTCCCGCGCGGTGCCCACCTCCACGGCCAGCTCGGCCTGGGTGGCGGCGATCTCGGCGGCGTTGCGGGCCAGCAGCGCCTCCGCCAGGCGGCGGTCCACGCTGCGGAAGGACAGCGCCTCGATCCGCGCCATCAGGGCGCCGAGGCGGGCGCCGAAGCCCGCCAGGACGAAGCGGCGGAAGGCCGCACTCTCGGCCACCAGCGAGTCGAAGGCGGCGCGCGGCAGCAGCAGGCCCTGCACCTCGGTCTCGGCGCGGCCCTCCGCGGCGTAGGCGTCGCCGGCGAAGAGACAGGCGGTGGTCAGCAGGCAGGCCTCCCCCGGGGCCACGCGGTAAAGCAGCAGGGCGTGACCATCCTCCGCCACCAGGTCCACCCGAACCGTCCCGGCGCCGAGCATCACGAAGCCGCGGCAGGGATCGCCGGGGTGGAACAGCACGGTCCCCGCGGGCGCCGCCAGCTTTGCGCCCGCGGCGGCGATGCGGTCGCGGATGGCCGGCTCCAGCAGGGCGGGGATGGCGGAGTCGGACATGGGGCCATCCTGCCTGGGCCGGGACCGCTGCGGAAGCAGAGCGTGCAAATCGAGCGACTTCCGGTGTAGAACTCCCACCCTGCTTCAGGACTGGTCCCTGCATGCCGCGCGCCATCGAAGGTCGCCCGGCGCCGGGCGCGGTGGGCGATCGGCTCGCCGCTGCCGGCCGGCGCTTCGCCTCCCCCGCCGTGAAGGCGGCGATCCGCCGTCGCCTGGACGAGCTGTTCGCGCTGGTGCTGGTGCTGACGGGGCTGGTCGGGGCGGTGGCGCTGGCGACCTACGACCCCGCCGATCCGTCCTGGTCCACCGCCACCGCGCGGGAGACGGCCAACCTGGCCGGGCCCTTCGGGGCGCATCTGGCCGATGTGCTGCTGCAGGGCGTGGGCTATGCCGCCTGGCTGCCGGTGGCCTGCCTGATGACCTGGGCCTGGCGGCTGGCAATCCATCGCGGCCTGTCGCCCTTCGTGCTGCGCCTGGCCTGCCTGCTGGCCGCGTTGCCGCTGACCGCCGCCTCGCTGTCGCTCCTGCCCCTGCCGGAGGCCGCGCCGGCACCGGCCGGCCCGGCCGGCGCCGCCGGTCCGGTTCTGGCCGATGCCGTGCTGGACTTCCTCGGCGCGGTCCTCGGACCGGTGGGCACAGGCATCAGCCACCTGGTCCTCTGGGGCGTGACCGCGCTGCTGTGCTTCGTGGCGCTGGCGCTGACGCTCGGCGACTGGCGCCGGGCCGGGCGTGCGGCCGGCACGGCGGCGGC